>NZ_CAJYES010000185.1 GCF_913773995.1 uncultured Pseudacidovorax sp. | reverse complement strand
GTCGGCGGCGATCAGCACCAGGTCGGCCCCGGCGATGGTGTCGGCCCCCAGCGTGTTCTGCGCGCCGACCGAACCCTGCGTCTCCACCTGGATCTGATGACCCAGCGCCTTGGCGCCCTGCTCCAGCGCCTCGGCAGCCATGAAGGTGTGGGCCACGCCGGTGGGGCAGGAGGTGATGGCGACGATCTTCAGCGACCTGGCTGCCGCGGCTGCCACGGGCGCTGCGGAAACAGGCGCAGAAGCCGGCGCACCGGCCAGGGCCAGCGCCTGGCGCAGCACGGCGCCGGCATCGCGGAACACGGCGTCGGGCGCCACGTCCAGCACGCGGCCGGCGGGCAGCGCGCTGCGGTCCACGGCGGCACCGGCGTCGGCCGCCACGATGACGGCCGAAGCCTGGGCGAGTTCCGCGGTCGAGAGCTGGCCCTGGGTGCCGAGCGAGCTCTGCACCTGCAGCTTCAGGTCGTGCCCGAGCTGGCGGGCGGCGTCGGCCAGCACCTCGCCCAGCATGAAGCTGTGCGCGGGTCCGGCCTGGCTGGCGGCAATGGCGATGAGTGAGGCCATGGTGTCTCCTGGCGGGGTCTTGGTGGGGTGAGTGACGGAAGGGAAAACGGAATCTTGAATGGGGCGTCGGCGGCTTCGATGCCGGTCAGACCGGCTGCAGAGCGATGCGCGCGGCCAGGGCCTCGATCTCGGCCCGCGGCGGCAGCCCGGGCGCGATGCGCTGGATGCGGGCAGCGGCGCAGGCCATGCCGAAGACCGCGGCTTCGGGGAAGTCGCGACCTTCGACCAGCGCCGCCAGCGTGCCGGCCACCAGTGCATCGCCGGCGCCGACGGTGGTGGCCACCGGCACGCGCGGCGACCGGGCCAGCCAGCAGCCGCCTTCGCCCGCGATGACGGCACCCTCGCCGCCCAGCGAGACGACCACCCGGCCGACACCGCGCGCGCGCAGCGCCAGCGCCAGCGCCGCGCGCGCCACGTCGGCCACAGCGGGCAGCGGCTCACCGACCATCTCTTCCAGCTCGGCGCGGTTGGGCTTGAGGAAGTCGGGCGCGGCGGGCAGGCGGTCGAGCAGCTCGCCCAGCACCTTGCCGCCGGTGTCCACCATCAGGCGGGCGCCGCGGGCGCGCAGCGCCTCGGCCAGGCGCAGAAGGCTCTCGACGCCCACGCCGGGCGGCAGGCTGCCGGCCAGGGTGCACCAGGTGCCCTCGCCCACCAGCGGCGCCAGGCGCGCCAGCAACGCGGCCTCGGCCTGCGCGGTCGATTCGGCATCGAAGGCAATGCCGGCCAGGTTGATGTCGGTGCTGTCGCCGCGCTCGGCGTCGGCCAGCTTGATGTTGGTGCGGGTGCGGCCCGGCACGCGCACCATGGCGTCGGCGATGCCGCGCTCGGCGAAGGCGCGCTCGAAGAGCTGCGGGTTCTGGTCGCCCAGCCAGCCGGAGGCCGCGGTGCGCAGGCCCAGCGCCGCGGCCACGGCCGCGACGCCGATGCCCTTGCCGCCAGCCTCGAACTGCTCGGCGCGGGCCCGGTGCACGGCGCCGGGCTCCAGCCGGTCGAGCGAGACGGTGTGGTCAATCGCCGGATTGGGCGTGACCGTGATCAGCTGCATGGCGGTGGACGTCATGCCGCCACCTCGTCGCCGGCCGGCGCGGTGTCGCGCAGCTGGGCAACCAGGGCGCGCACGGCGTCGCCGTCGTCCATGTCCAGGGCGGCCTTCGCCAGCGCCTGCAGCTCGGCCAGGCTGTGGCGGCGCAGCAGGGCCTTGACGCCGGCGATGTCGCCCACGCTCATGCTCAATTCCTGCACGCCCAGGCCGGCCAGCAGGGCCGCGCCCAGCGGCTCGCCGGCCAGGCCGCCGCACACGCCCACCCAGCGACCATGGCGCCGGGCGCCTTCCACGGTTTGCGCAACGAGGCGCAGCACGGCCGGATGCAGGCTGTCGGCCATGGTGGCCAGTTGCGGATGCTGGCGGTCCACGGCCAGCGCGTACTGCGTCAGGTCGTTGGTGCCGATGGAGAAGAAGTCCACGTGCGCCGCGAGGCGGTCGGCCATCATGGCGGCCGAAGGCACCTCGATCATGATGCCCACCGGAATGCGCCGGCCGCCCTGCTCGGGCGCCAGGCCCAGCGACTGCTGCACCTCGGCCAGGCGCTCGCGCAGGCGGCGCACTTCGTCGAGTGTGCTGATCATGGGGAACATCAGCGACAGCGGTCCTTCCTGCGCGGCGCGCACCAGGGCGCGCAGCTGGGGCATCATCAGGTCGTCGCGGGCCAGACACAGGCGGGCGCCGCGCAGGCCCAGGAAGGGGTTCTCTTCCACCGGCAGGTCCAGGTGAGGCACCTGCTTGTCGCCGCCGATGTCCAGCGTGCGCACGATCAGCGGTCGGCCGCCCAGGGCGCGCACCATGTCGCGGTAGACGGCGTACTGCTCTTCCTCATCAGGCACGTGGTCACGCTCCAGGAAGAGGAATTCGGTGCGCATCAGGCCGACGCTTTCTGCGCCGTGGTCCAGCGCCTTGGCCACCTGCTCGGGCTTGTTGATGTTGGCGGCGATCTCCAGGCCGTGACCGTCCAGCGTGGTCACCGGCTGCAGGCGGCTGCGGGCCTCCTCGGCCTGGCGGCGGGCCAGGCGGTCGATCATGGCCTGGGCCTGGGCCAGCGCCTCGTCGCTGGGGCCGATGTGCAGCTGGCCGCGGTAGCCGTCGAGGATGGCGCGTTCGCCACTGCGGGCCGCGAGCACGGCGGGACCGGCGGCCACCACCGCCGGCAGACCCAGGGCGCGCGCCAGGATGGCGGTGTGGGCGGTCGGGCCGCCGCGGGCAGTGCAGAAGCCCTTGACGCGCTGCACGTCGATCTGCGCCGTGACCGAGGGCGACAGGTCGTCGGCCAGCAGCAGGCTGTCGGCGGGCCAGCGCGACGGGTCCTGCGCGGCGGCGCCGGCCTCGCCCACCAGGGCGCGCAGCACGCGGTCGCCCACGTCCTGCAGGTCGGCGGCGCGGGCAGCCAGCACCGGGTCGGCGACGGCGCGCTGGGCCGCCACATGGCCGGCCAGCGCATGGCGCCAGGACCAGGCGGCGCCGTGGCCCTGCACGACCAGGCGGGTGGCGTCGCGCAGCAGTTCCGGGTGGGCCAGAATCTGGCGGTGCGCCTCGAAGATGCCGGCCTGCTCGGCGGCGTTCTTGCGGCGGGCGCCTTCGGCCAGCTCGATCAGCTCGCCCTCGGCCGAAGCCAGCGCCGCGTCGAGCGCGGCGGCAGCGGCGGCCACGCCCTGGCCGGGCTGATCCGTCACCTCCAGCGCGGGCGCGTCGGCCATCACCAGCGTGCCGATCACCAGGCCCGGGCTGGCGGCAATGCCGCCGATGTGCTGGCGCGCCTCGGGCTGCCAGCCGGCCAGTTCGCGGCCCAGGCCGTGGGCCTGCTTCTCGCGGGCGGCGGCCTGTTCGGCCTGGCGTTTTTCATCCTGCGCCAGGCGCACGATCACGTCCTTGAGGGCGGCCAGCGCCTGCTGGGCGTCCGGGCCGGCGGCCGAGATACGCAGGCGTGCACCGCTTCCTGCGCCCAGGCCCAGCAGCGCGGGCATGCTGCGGGCGTCGGCCACGGTGTCGCCGTGGCGCACCCGCAGCTCGGCCAGGAAGCGCGAAGCCACCTGGGCCCATTGCGTCGCCGGGCGGGCATGCAGGCCGTTGGGATAGTCGAGCACCACGTCCTGCGCCATCGGCAGGTCTTCGGGCACGGCGGTGGCGACCGGCGCGGCGCCGTCGCGGGTGAGCGCGGCCACGATCTCTTCCGCATTGCCGGTGGCGGCCAGGGCTTCGAGGCGCTGGCCGTCGGCCATCAGCCGGGTCAGGCGGCGCAGCACGGCGATGTGCTGGTCGGAGGCGGCGGCCACCGCCACCACGAGCTGCACGCGGTGGTCGGGCGCGTCCCAGGCGACACCGCCCGGCACCTGAACCACGGCCAGGCCGGTGCGGCGCACCAGTCCCTTGTCTTCCACCATGCCATGCGGCACGGCCAGGCCACGGCCCATGTAGGTGGTGGCGACCTGCTCGCGACGCAGCAGGCTGTCGGCATAGGCGGGGTCGCAGAAGCCGGCCTGGACCAGCAGGGCGCCGGCGGCGCGGATGGCAGCCTCACGGTCGGCGACCGTGGCGGCGAGTTGGACTTGCACGGGAAGATCCATACCGTCTCCTGAAAGTTTTGGAATCGATACCAATGGCGGAATTATCGAAACAGGCGCCCGGCTGTCCACCAAAACCCGCTGATATGTCTCAAAAATCAGGGTAAACACTGAGATTCAGGCGATAGAACCTTCATCGCCTCGCCGTCTTCGGAATGCAGAATCCTGGTATCGATTTCAGCTTTCATCCATGACGCAGCCCCTGCCGCATCGCCAGAGCGCCAGCATCAAGGACGTCGCCGAACGCGCCGGCGCCTCCACCACCACCGTCTCGCGGGTGCTGAGCCACCCCGAGGCGGTGCGACCCGACCTGCGCCAGCGCGTGCAGCAGGCCATCGACGAGCTGGGCTACCGGCCCAACCTGGCCGCGCGGCGGCTGCGGCAGCAGCGAGCCTCGCTCATCGGGCTGATCGTCTCGGACATCCGCAACCCCTTCTTCACCGAGATCAGCCGGGCGGTGGAAGACATCGCCTACCGCCACGGCCTGCGCCTGATCCTGTGCAACAGCGACGAGGACCCGGCCAAGGAGCAGTCCTACCTGGAGCTGATGGCGGACGAACAGGCCAGCGGCGTGATCCTCTCGCCCACGCTGGAGCTGACACGGCGATTCCGGGCGGGGCAGCACCCCTTTCCCGTGGTGATGGTCGACCGGGCGCCCGAAGGCAGCACGCCCAGCGATCTGGTGCTGCTGGACAACGCCCCAGCCGCCCGCCGCCTGACCGAGCACCTGATCGCGCAGGGCTGCCGACGCATCGCGCTGCTGGCGGGCTCGCGCAGCAGCACCGGCCGCGAGCGCCAGGCCGGCTATGAGGCCGCCATGCGCGAGGCCGGCCTGCAGCCGCAGGTGGTGGCCCTGCGTCCGCTCGCGGCTGAGGGCCAGGCGGCCGCCGCCACGCTGCTGGCCCAGGCCGAGCGCCCGGACGCCTTGCTGGCCACCAACGGCCTTCTCTTGTTAGGCGCCTGGAAGGCGGTGCGCGAGGCCGGCCTCGCCATGCCGGAGGACGTGGCCATCGCCGGCTTCGACAACAACGACTGGACCACCCTGCCCGAGCCCGCCGTCACCGTGATGGCCCAGCCGACGGCCGACATCGGCCGCACCGCCGCCGAACTGCTGCTGCAGCGCATGGCCGAACCCGGCCGGCCGCCGCGGCGCATCGTGCTCGAAGGCGAACTGCTGGTGCGTGGATCGAGCGTGCTCAGGCCGACGCCGGCGCCGCCTCGGCCAGCGCATCCAGCGGCCAGCGCGGCTTGACGTCGAAGGCGTAGCGCGCCTCCGGCTGCGACAGGCCGGACTGGATGCGCATGGCCGCCGCCAGGGCGATCATGGCGCCGTTGTCGGTGCACAGCGCCAGTTCCGGGTAGTGCACGCGCACCTTGCGCCTGGCGCAGGCGGCATTGAGCTGCTCGCGCAGCAACTTGTTGGCGCCCACCCCACCGGCCACCACCAGGCGCTGAAGGCCCGTCTGCGCCAGCGCCGCGAGCGACTTCCGCACCAGCACCTCGACGATGGCCGCCTGGGTCGAGGCGGCCAGGTCGGCCTTGCGCGCTTCCAGCTCGGCGCCCAGCTTCTGGGTCTGCGTGAGCACCGCCGTCTTGAGGCCGGCGAAGGAAAAATCTAGGTCGCCGCTGTGGAGCAGCGGTCGCGGCAGCTTGAAGGCTTGCGCATCGCCGCCCTCGGCCAGCTTCGACAGCCAGGGCCCCCCGGGATAGGGCAGGCCCATCAGCTTGGCGCTCTTGTCGAAGGCCTCGCCCGCGGCGTCATCGATGGTCTCGCCCAGCAGCTCGTAGCGCCCGACGCCTTCCACCCGCATCAGCTGCGTGTGGCCACCCGACACCAGCAGCGCCACGAAGGGGAACTGCGGCGGATCGACGCTGAGGAAGGGCGAGAGCAGATGCCCCTCGAGGTGATGCACGCCCAGCACCGGCCGACCCAGCGCCGCGCCCAGCGCGCAGGCCACGCCCGCGCCCACCAGCAGCGCCCCCGCCAGACCCGGGCCGCGGGTGAAGGCGACGACGTCAATGTCGGCGCGCGTGCAGCCGGCTTCGGCCAGCACCGTCTCGGTCAGGGGCAGCACGCGGCGGATGTGGTCGCGGCTGGCCAGCTCGGGCACCACGCCGCCGTAGGCCTGGTGCATGGCGATCTGGCTGTGCAGGGCGTGGGCCGCCAGTCGCGGCACGCCGCCGTCGGCCAGGGTCTCGACGAGGGCCACGCCCGTTTCGTCGCAGGAGGATTCGATGCCCAGGATGCGCATCGCGGCAGTGTAGGCGGCGCCCCGGCGCGGAGCCGCCCGCGCGCGCCATGCCCCTGCGCCGATGCGGTGCGCAAAGCCGGCCGGGCGGCCCGGTTGCACGTCGAGGGGCATGGAATTTGCGGCATGCTCTCGCCCCTCGCGTCTTCCTGCTTCATTGCCGCCTGCCCCATGACGACCAGCCTTGGCTTTCTGATCGCCGCCCGCCGTTGCGAGATCGACGAGCTCGACCAGCTCGCCCGCACCAGCGAGCTGGTGGGCACGCTGGGCCGGCTGGTGCATGCCCTGCAGCGCGAGCGCGGCATCACCAATGTCTTCCTGGGCTCGGGCGGCCAGCGCTTCGCCGCCGAGCGTGCCGCGCAGGTGGCCGACTGCCTGGCCCGGGAGCAACAGGTCCGCGCCGCCCTCGACCCGCTGGTGGACGACCCGCGGCGGCTGGCGGGCGGCTCGCGCCTCTTTCCCCGGGTGGCCTATGTGCTGCAGGGGCTGGACGCCCTGCCTGCCCTGCGCGCCCGCATCGAGGCGCTGTCGATCGGGCCGGACGTCTCCACCGCCGCCTACGTGAAGCTGATCGCCGGCCTGCTGGCGGTGGTGTTCGAGGCGGCCGATGGCGCCACCGACCCGGACATCTCGCGCTGGCTGGTCGCCATGTTCAATTTCATGCAGGGCAAGGAATTCGCCGGCCAGGAACGTGCCTTCGGCGCCGCCGCCTTCCTGCGCGGCGGCAACGACGATGCCCAGCGTCAGCAGTGGCTGCACCTGATCGAATCGCAGGAGCGCTGCTTCGGCCTGTTCTGCGAGTTCAGCGACGAGACGCTGCGCGCCCAGTGGCAGGCCAGCCAGGCGCCGGCGCAGCTCGCCGAACTGGAGCGCCTGCGCCGCATCGGCTGCACATCGCCGGCCGGCACGGTGCTGGACGCCAACCTGAGCCCGCTGTGGTTCGAGGGCTGCACCCGCCGCATCGACGCCATGCAGGCCATCGAGGATGGCCTGGCGCGCGAGCTGCGCGCGCTGTGCGGCCGCAAGATAGAGCAGGCCCGCGCCGAGCTGCAACGCTACGAGGCGCTGCAGGCCGAGGCGGTGAAGCCCGGCGACTTCTTCGCCGACGGCGCCGGCGAGACCGCCGAAGCCCCCGCGGCCGGCTACGGCCGCAACCTGGAGCGCTCGGTGCTGCAGATGGTGCAGGAGCAGTCGCGTCGCCTGCAGGCCATGAACGACGAGCTGCAGACCGTGCGCGCCTCGCTCAACGAGCGCAAGGTGGTGGAACGCGCCAAGGGCCTGCTGATGGCCCACCGCAAGCTCAGCGAGGAAGAGGCCCACAAGATGCTGCGCCAGACCGCCATGAACCAGAACCGCCGGCTGGTGGACGTGGCCGAGTCGGTGCTGGCCATGGCCGACTTCCTGCCGCTGGGCGCCAGCGCGCCGCGCTAACTTCGGCCACTGCCGAGCCGCGCCCCAGGTTGACACAGACCCGGCGCTGACGAACGCACCGCAGCTGCTTTTGGTGCACAGCAGCAATGCGCGGTGCACGTCCGTGGCGCATGACGGTCGCCCAGGGACGCATGCAACAGTGGGCTCGGCAAGCCCTGTCCGGCCGTTCTCCCTCTGACGAAGCCACCTTGGACCGCCCATCAGCCCATCCTGGCACACCGCTTGCGTAGTCCTGACCACAGACCGGAAACGGTCGTCCGGCAGGTGGTGCCCAAAGGCGGGCGCGGCAGGCCGGACACAGGACAAAGGCGTCCTCTCCCGCTGGCTCCATGGCATGCACCGCATGCCATGGGCCCGGCGCGGCGAGGACGCCTTTTTGTTTTTCCCCTTCGCCGCCCTTCTTGCCCCGGAGTCTGCCCATGACCGACGCCCACCGCCCCGCCCCGCTGAGCCGCCGCCGCGTGCTGCAGGCCGCCGCCGCCAGCGCCCTGACCATCGACCCCGCCCTGCGCGCCGCCGTCTGGGCGCAGGGCTCGGACAAGCCCGAGAAAGAGGAGGTGAAGATCGGCTTCATCCCGCTGACCGACTGCGCCAGCGTCGTCATGGCCTCGGTGCTGGGCATCGACAAGAAGTACGGCGTGAAGATCGTTCCCAGCAAGGAAGCCAGCTGGGCCGGCGTGCGCGACAAGCTGGTCAACGGCGAGCTGGACTTCGCCCATGTGCTCTACGGCCTGGTCTACGGCGTGCACCTCGGCATCGGCGGCCCCAAGAAGGACATGGCCGTGCTCATGACCCTCAACAACAACGGCCAGGCCATCACGCTGTCGAAGAAGCTGGCCGACAAGGGTGCGGTGGACGGCGCCTCGCTGGCCAAGCTGATGGCCGCCGAGAAGCGCGAATACACCTTCGCCCAGACCTTCCCCACCGGCACCCATGCCATGTGGCTCTATTACTGGCTGGCCGCCAACGGCATCAACCCGATGAAGGACGCCAAGGCCATCGTGGTGCCGCCGCCGCAGATGGTGGCCAACATGCGCGTGGGCAACATGGACGGCTTCTGCGTGGGCGAGCCCTGGGGCCACCGCGCCATCATGGACGGCATCGGCATCACCGCCGTGACCACGCAGGACATCTGGAAGGACCATCCCGAGAAGGTGCTGGGCACCTCGGCCGACTTCGTCAAGAAGTACCCGAACACCGCCCGCGCCGTGACGGCCGCCATCCTGGAGGCCGGCAAGTGGATCGACGGCGGTCTATCGAACAAGAACAAGATGGCCGAGACCATCGCCGAGAAGAGCTACGTCAACACCAGCGTGGACGCCATCAACCAGCGCATCCTGGGCCGCTACCAGAACGGCCTGGGCAAGACCTGGGACGACCCGAACTACATGAAGTTCTACAACGACGGCGCGGTGAACTTTCCCTACCTGTCGGACGGCATGTGGTTCCTCACCCAGCACAAGCGCTGGGGCCTGCTCAAGGAGCATCCGGACTACCTGAAGGTGGCCACCGAGATCAACCGCATCGACATCTACAAGCAGGCCGCCGCCGCCACCAAGACGCCGGTGCCCGCCAGCCCGATGCGCAGCAGCAAGCTCATCGACGGCGTGGTGTGGGACGGCAAGGAGCCGGCCAAGTACGCCGATTCGTTCAAGGTCCGCGCCTGAGGCCGGCCGCCACTCAGCAGGAGCCCATCACCATGGTTGCCGCCGTTTTCCATCTTCCGCGCGAGGCCGACATCGCGGCCCCGATCCCGGCCGTGCATGCGCAGGCCAAGCCGCTCGCCGTGGCGCCCACGCCCGAAGCGCCAGCGGCCACTGCACAGCCGGTCAAGGCACCGCGTGCGCCGCGCGACTTCAGCGGCCTGTGGCTGCGCATCGTCCCGCCGCTTCTGGGCTTCGGCCTGCTGCTGCTGGTGTGGGAGCTCGTGGCCGCGCGCAGCGGCGGCAGCTTTCCGGGCCCGCGCGAGACCTGGGCCCAGGCCGTGACGGTCTTCTCCGACCCCTTCTACAGCAACGGCCCGAATGACCAGGGCGTGGGCTGGAACGTGCTGGCCTCGCTGCAGCGCGTGGCGGTCGGCTTTGGCCTGGCGGCACTGGTGGGCATTCCGGCGGGCTTCGCGGTCGGCCGCTCGGTCTTCCTGGCGCGCATGTTCAACCCGCTGATCAGCCTGCTGCGGCCGGTGTCACCGCTGGCCTGGCTGCCCATCGGCCTGCTGGTGTTCAAGGGCGCGAACCCCGCCGCCATCTGGACCATCTTCATCTGCTCGATCTGGCCGATGGTCATCAACACCGCCGTGGGCGTGCAGCGCGTGCCACAGGACTACATGAACGTGGCCCGCGTGCTGGACCTGTCGGAATGGAAGATCCTGACGCGCATCCTGTTCCCGGCCGTGCTGCCCTACATGCTCACCGGCGTGCGCCTGGCCGTGGGCACCGCCTGGCTGGTGATCGTGGCCGCCGAGATGCTGACCGGCGGCGTGGGCATCGGCTTCTGGGTGTGGGACGAGTGGAACAACCTCAACGTCAAGAACATCATCATCGCCATCTTCGTGATCGGCATCGTGGGCCTGCTGCTCGAAGCCGCCCTGGTCAAGCTCGCCACCGCATTCACCTTCGAAGAGGTCAAGTCGTGAACACCGCCGCTTCCACCACCACCTCCGCTGCAGGCGCCCGGTTCATCCAGATCCAGGGCGTCGAGCAGGCCTTCAAGACGCCCAAGGGCCGCTTCGTCGCACTGCAGGGCATCGACCTCACCGTCGCCAAGGGCGAGTTCGTGGCGCTGATCGGCCACTCCGGCTGCGGCAAGAGCACGTTGCTGAACCTGATCGCCGGCCTGACCCGGCCCACGCAGGGCGCACTGCTGTGCGCCAACAAGGAGATCGCCGGCCCCGGCCCCGAGCGCGCGGTGGTGTTCCAGAACCATTCGCTGCTGCCCTGGCTGACCTGCTTCGAGAACATCTACCTGGGTGTGGAGCGTGTGTTCGGCGGCAGCGAGTCCAAGGCGCAGTTGCGCCAGCGCACCACCGACGCGCTGGCCCTGGTCGGCCTGGGGCATGCCGCCCACAAGCGCCCCGGCGAGATCTCCGGCGGCATGAAGCAGCGCGTGGGCATCGCCCGCGCTCTGGCCATGGAGCCCAAGGTGCTGCTGATGGACGAGCCCTTCGGCGCGCTCGACGCCCTGACCCGCGCCAAGCTGCAGGACGAGCTGCTGGCCATCGTGCAGAAGACGCAGAGCACCGTGGTCATGGTCACGCACGACGTGGACGAAGCGGTGCTGCTGTCCGACAAGATCGTGATGATGACCAACGGCCCCGCCGCCACCATCGGCGAGGTGCTGGCGGTCGACCTGCCCCGCCCGCGCAATCGCGTGGAACTGGCCGAGGACCGCGACTACGTGCACTACCGCAAGGCGGTGATCGACTTTCTCTACACCCGGCAGGGTCACGTGGAGAAGCAGGCCGCCTGAGGGCGGCCACCCGGGAACACGGCACGCAGGAGACAAGGATGCGGCAGAAACTGGTGGTGATCGGCAACGGCATGGCCGGAATGCGCACGGTGCAGGAGCTGCTGGCCATCGCGCCGGGGCTCTACGACATCACGGTGTTCGGTGCCGAGCCGCATCCGCACTACAACCGCATTCTGCTGTCGCCGGTGCTGGCTGGCGAGCGCAGCCTGCAGGACATCGTGCTGAACGACTGGGACTGGTACCGCGAGCAGGGCATCACCCTGCATGCGGGCCGCACCGTCACGCAGGTGGACCGCGCCCGCCGCATCGTGCGCGCCGACGACGGCACCGAGGCCGCCTACGACCGGCTGCTGCTGGCCACCGGCTCGCGGCCCGTGCTGCTGCCCGTGCCGGGCGCCGGCCTGCGCGGCGTGCTTGCCCACCGCGACATCGCCGACACCGAGGCCATGATCGAAGCTGCCCGCACGCACCGCCATGCCGTGGTGATCGGCGGCGGCGTGCTGGGCCTGGAAGCCGCCAGCGGCCTGGGCCGGCGCGGCATGGCCGTGACGGTGGTGCACCGCAACGACTGGCTGATGGAGCGCCAGCTCGACGCCGAGGCCGCCACGCTGCTGCGCGAGACGCTGGAAACACAACAAGGCCTGAACTTCCGCCTCGGCGCGCAGACCGAAGCGCTGCTGGACGATGGCCAGGCCCGCGTGCGCGCGGTGCGCCTAACGGACGGCAGCGAGCTGCCCGCGGACCTGGTGGTGATGGCCATCGGCATCCGCCCCCACATCGCGCTGGCGCAGCAGATGCGCCTGCATTGCGAGCGCGGCGTCGTCGTCAGCGACACGCTGCAGACCGTGACCGACGGCCGCATCTACGCCGTGGGCGAATGTGCCCAGCACCGCGGCGTGGCCTACGGCCTGGTGGCGCCGCTGTTCGAGCAGGGCCGTGTGGCCGCGAACCACCTGGCGCAGTTGGGCATTGGCCGCTACGAGGGCAGCACCGTGTCGGCCAAGCTCAAGGTCACGGGCGTAGAGCTGCTGTCGGCCGGCGACTTCATGGGCGGCGAAGGCACCGAGAAGCTGGTGCTGCGCGATCCGCACAGTGGCGTCTACCGCAAGCTGGTGCTCAAGGACGAGCGGCTGGTCGGCGCCTGCCTCTACGGCGATGCCGAGGGCGGCGGCTGGTACCTGGACCTGCTGCGCGAAGGCCGCAGCGTGGCGGGGCTGCGCGAGCAGCTGATCTTCGGGGAGCCGGCGCATGGCTGAGGAGACACGCTCCACCTGCCCCTACTGCGGCGTGGGCTGTGGTGTGCTCATCCAGGCCGACGGCGACCGCATCACCGGCGTGCGCGGCGACCCGTTGCACCCCGCGAACTTCGGGCGACTGTGCACCAAGGGCAGCACGCTGCACCTGACAGCATCGCCCGCCATCGCGCAGCAGGCGCGCCTGCTGTCACCGGCGCTGCGCCCGGCGCGCGGCAAGGCGTCTGAGGCCATCGGCTGGAACGCGGCCCTGGACCTGGCCGCCGACCGCTTCGCGCAGGTGATCGCCGAAGACGGCCCCGATGCCGTCGGCTTCTACCTGTCGGGACAGCTGCTCACCGAGGACTACTACGTCTTCAACAAGCTGGCCAAGGCCCTCGTCGGCACCAACAACCTGGACACCAACTCGCGCCTGTGCATGAGCAGCGCCGTGGCCGGCTACAAGAAGACGCTGGGCGCCGACGCTCCGCCGGCCTGCTACGACGACGTGAAGGAGGCCGGCTGCCTGTTCATCGCCGGCAGCAACACGGCCTGGGCCCATCCCATCTTCTTCCGCCGCATCGAGGAGGCGAAGCGCGCCAACCCGGCCATGAAGATCGTGGCGGTCGACCCGCGCCGCACCGACACCTGCGAGATCGCGGACCTGCACCTGCCGCTGCAGCCGGGCAGCGACGTCATGCTCTTCCACGGCCTGCTGCATGTGATGCTGCGCGAGGGCTGGACCGACGAGGCGTTCATCGCCGACCACACCCAGGGCTTCGAGGCGCTGCGCGAGACGGTGCAGGGCTGCACGCCCGAACAGGTGAGCGAGGTCTGCGGCCTGCCCGTGGACAGCATCATTCGGGCAGCGCGCCTGTTCGCCACCGGCGGCACCGGCGATGTGGCGCATCGCGCACCCACGCTCAGCCTCTATTGCATGGGCCTGAACCAGTCCTCGCATGGCACGGACAAGAACGCCGCACTGATCAACCTGCACCTGGCCACCGGCCAAATCGGCAAGCCGGGTGCCGGCCCCTTCTCACTGACCGGCCAGCCCAACGCCATGGGCGGGCGCGAGGTGGGTGGTCTGTCGAACCTGCTGCCCGCGCACCGCGACATGGCCAATGCCGGTCACCGGGCCGAGGTGGCCGCCTTCTGGGGCGTTCCGACGATCCCGGCCACGCCGGGCCTGAGCGCCATCGAGATGTTCCGCGCCGCGGCCGAAGGCCGGGTGCGCGCGCTGTGGATCGCCTGCACCAATCCCGCGCAGTCCCTGCCCGACCAGGCGCTGGTGCGCCGGGCGCTGGAACGCTGCGAATTCGTGGTGCTGCAGGAGGCCTTCGCCACCACCGCCACTGCAGCCTTCGCCGACCTGCTGCTGCCCGCCACGACCTGGGGCGAGAAGGACGGCACCGTCACCAACAGCGAACGACGCATCTCCCGCGTGCGCCCGGCCGTGCCGGCGCCCGGCGAGGCGCGCCACGACTGGGCCATCGCGGCCGAGTTCGGCCAGCGGCTGCAGTCGCGGCTGGCCCTGCAGGCACTGGCGCCCGCCATGCCCGCCCTCACCGCCTACGGCACGCCCGAGCAGGTCTGGAACGAGCACCGCGCCACCACCCGTGGCCGTGACCTCGACATCACGGGCCTGTCCTATGCCCTGCTCGACGAACTCGGCCCGCAGCAGTGGCCCATGCCCGAAGGGCAAGTGGCCGGCACGACGCGCCTGTACCAGGACGGCGTCTTCGCCACGCCCGACGGCCGCGCCCGCTTCAGCCCCGAGCCGTGGCGCCCCCTGGCCGAGGCGCGCGACGCCGACTGGCCCTACGCGCTCAACACCGGCCGCCTGCGCGACCAGTGGCACGGCATGAGCCGCACCGGCACGCTGGGCCGGCTGTTCGGCCATGTGGCCGAACCGGCGCTGCAGATGGCGCCGCAGGACATGGCCCGCGAAGGCCTGGCGGCGGGCGACCTGGTCGAGGTCAGCTCCCGCCGCGGCAGCGCGGTGCTGCCGGTGCAGCCCGATGCCACGCTGGCGCCGGCGCAGACCTTCCTCGCGATGCACTGGGGCGAGGAGTTCCTCGGCGGGCTGGACCCGCAGGGCCGGAAGATGACCGGCGTCAACGGCCTGACGACGCCCACCTTCTGCCCCACCTCCAAGCAGCCCGAACTCAAGCACGCGGCCGTGCGCATCCACCGCCTGACCCTGCCCTGGACGCTGCTGGGCATCGCCTGGCTGCCGGCCGACCGCGCCTTGGCTGTGCGGCAGGCCCTGCGCGAAACGGCCCGCGACCTGCGCTTCGTCAGCTGCGTGCCCTTCGGCGACGAAGGTGCCGGCGGCAGCGAAGGCGGTGTGCTGCTGCGCGCCGCAGCCGACAGGCCACCGCCCGCCGCGCTGGTCGACCGCATCGAGACCCTGCTCGGCCTGGACGACGGCCAGGCCCTGCGCTATGCCGACCCCGCCCGCGGCCACCGCCGCGCGGTGCGGCTGCAGCGCGATGGCGAGCTGGCGCACGTGCGCGCCGTGCTGCTGGCCGGCGACACGCGGGCCGAGGGCTGGCTCAAGACGCTCATCCAGGACCGCCTGCCGGCGCAGGACTTCGGCCGCCGCCTGCTCTCGTACCAGTCCACGCCGCCGGTGGCCGTGGTGTCGCGCGGCAAGACCGTGTGCAACTGCTTTGGCGTGGCCGAACAGGACATCACCGGCCATCTGGCCGCCTGCGAGGGCAGCGAGGCCGCGCGGCTGTCCAGCCTGCAGCAGGCGCTGCGCTGCGGCACCAACTGCGGCTCCTGCGTGCCCGAACTGCGCCGCATGGTGCGCGAGACGCCGGTGCGCCTGCAGCGCCAGGCGGCATAAGCGCCCTCGCATTCCGGCATAAGCGCTGCAGGACAATCCGGACACCCATGGGAAGCATTGCGCATTACATCAAGGACATCGGCCGCGGCGCCCGCGGTGCGAAGCCCCTCGCCCGCGAACAGGCGGCGGACCTCTTCGGCCAGGTGCTGGACGGCAGCGTCACCGACCTGGAGATCGGTGCGTTCTGCCTGGCCATGCGCGTCAAGGGCGAGACCACGCAGGAGATGGCCGGCTTCCTTGACGCCACCCATGCGCGGCTGGCCTGCGTGCAGAGCCTGGCCGGTCCGGTGGTCGTGCTACCCAGCTACAACGGCGCGCGCCGTTTGCCGGTGCTCACGCCCCTGCTGGCGCTGCTGCTGGCCCGCGAAGGCCTGCCGGTGCTGGTGCACGGCAGCCGCACCGAAAGCAGCCGGGTCACGGCCGCCGAGGTGCTGGCCGAACTGGGCCATGCCGAAGCGACGACGCTGACGCCGCTGGACGCCGGCCAGATCGCCGTGGTCGACACCGGCCTGCTGCACGGCGGCCTCAAGCGCCTGCTGGAAGTGCGCCGCGTGGTCGGCCTGCGCAACGCGGGCCACAGCGTGGTCAAGCTGATGCAGCCGGTGGCCGGGCCGGCCGTGGTGGTCGGCAGCTACACCCACCCGGCCTTCGGCACGGTGATGACCGAACTGTTCGAGTTGCTGGGCATGACGGCCATGCTCTCGCGCGGCCTCGAAGGCGAGGTGGTGGTGGATCCGCGCCGCACCCTGCACATCGGAGGCTTCGTGCGCGGCCAGCGCCAGGCGCTGCAGACGCAGCAGCCCGGCACACTGGCCGAGATCCCCGGCCTGCCGGCCGAACTCGACGCCGTCGCCACCGCCGCCTACACCCGTCGCGTGCTGGCGGGTGAACTTCCCCTTCCCGATGCGATCGCCGCCCAGGTCGCGCACATCCGCCAACTGGCCGCCCACGCATGAACACCCTCACGACCTCTTCGCGTCCGCTCGGCCGCTGCACCCTCGTCGGCGCCGGACCGGGCGATGCGGAACTGCTCACGCTCAAGGCCGTCAAGGCCATCCAGGCCGCCACGGTGCTGCTGGTGGACGACCTGGTCAACGACGAGATCCTGCAATGGGCCCGGCCCGATGCGCGCATCGTGCATGTGGGCAAGCGCGGCGGCTGCAAGAGCACGCCGCAAGCCTTCATCGAGAAGTTGATGATCGCCGCCGTGCAGGAGGGCGAGACCGTGGTGCGCCTGAAGGGCGGCGACCCCTTCGTCTTCGGCCGCGGTGGCGAAGAGGTCGAGCACCTGCGCGAGGCCGGCATCGCCTGCGAGGTGGTCAACGGCATCACCGCCGGCCTGGCCGCCGTGACGGCGCTGGGCGTGCCCCTGACCCACCGCGACCATGCGGCGGGCGTGGTGTTCGTCACTGGCCATGCCAAGACCGGCGCGGCCGACGCCGCCCGCCACGACAGCACCGACTGGGCGGCCCTTGCCGCCACGGCCCGGAATGCGCGCCTCACGCTGGTCATCTACATGGGTGTGGCGGGCGCCGCCCACATCCAGGCGCAACTGCTTGCCGGCGGCCTGCCGGCCGCCACGCCGGTGGCGGTGGTGCAGCATGCCAGCCTGCCGCAGCAGCGGCGGATCGTCGCCACGCTGGGTACCCTGGTCGTCGAGCTCGCGGCGAGCGGCCTGGGCAGTCCGTCGATCATCGTGGTGGGGGATGTGCTGCATGGAATGGCGGCCGCCGGCGACGCGCCCTCCTCGCGCTTCGGGACCTGAAAGGAGGCTGGCCGGCCCGGCGACTGGCCTCGCCAGACGTCAACTGTGACGGCCGGTCCGGGTGTCCCTTCGGCGTGCAGTGCCGGACCAGGCTTGCGCGCCTGATGCGCGCAAAAGCCAGCGTAGCCAGCGGGGTGGTCTCGGCACGGATACTGCGCACCCCATGTCTTCCCACTTCGACGCCATCGTCATTGGTGCCGGCGCCGCCGGCCTGTTCTGCGCGGCCCAGGCGGGCCAGCGCGGCCTGCGGGTGCTGCTGATCGACCATGCCGAGCGCATTGCCGAAAAGATCCGCATCTCCGGCGGCGGCCGCTGCAACTTCACCAACCGCGAACTCGACCCGCGCGCGCCGCAGCGCCACTACCTGGGCGAGAACCCGCATTTCTGCCGCTCGGCGCTGGCCCGCTACACGCCGGCCGACTTCATCGCGCTGGTGGACCGCCACGGCATCGCCTGGCACGAGAAGCACAAGGGCCAGCTCTTCTGCGATGGCCCCTCGCAGCAGATCATCGACCTGCTGCTGGCCGAATGCGCCGACGGCCGCGCCGAACGCTGGCAGCCCTGCGCCGTGCAGTCGGTGGCCTTCGACGCCGACGCCAAGCGCTACCGCCTGCAGACCGCACGCGGCCCGGTGGAGGCGCCGCAGCTCGTCATCGCCACCGGCGGCCTGGCCATTCCGCAGATCGGCGCCACCGATTTCGGCTGGCGCATCGCGGCGCAGTTCGGCCTGAAGACCATCGCCCCTCGTCCTGCGCTGGTGCCGCTGACCTTCGGCGGCGAGGCCTGGACGCCCTATGCGCAACTGGCAGGACTCGCGCTGCCGGTGGCCATCAGCACCGGCAGCGGCAAGGCGCGCATGCGCTTCGACGAGGACCTGCTGTTCACCCACCGCGGGCTCTCGGGCCCGGCCATCCTGCAGATCTCCAGCTACTGGCAGCCCGGCACGCCGCTGACGGTGGATTTCGCGCCCGGCACCGATGTCCAGGCCCGCCTCACCGAAGCCAAGCGCGACTCACGAAAGCGCGTGGCCAACGAACTGGCAGCGCTGGTGCCCTCCCGGCTGGCGGACGCATGGTCTGGCGAGGACCCAGGCCTGCAACGCCCCATCAACGAAGCGGCTGACAAGTCGCTGGCCCGCCTGGCCGAGCGCGTCAGCCGCTGGTCGCTGGTGCCCGACGGCACGGAGGGCTACAAGAAGGCGGAGGTCACGGCCGGCGGCGTCGACACCCGCGAACTCTCCTCGCAGACCCTGGAGGCCACACGCCAGCCCGGCCTCTTCTTCATCGGCGAGACGGTGGACGTGACCGGCTGGCTGGGCGGCTACAACTTCCAGTGGGCCTGGGCCAGCGGCCATGCCTGTGCCCAGGCCCTGCGGCCAAGCTGAGCGCGCCGAACGACTGCCGGCGCGGCACGACGACGCGGGTTGCCCGGGATGCAGCGCGTGGGTCGGGGCGTCTCGAACATCACACTGGGTACGGCGCCGCCCGACGCAGCTTGAGTCGGGCCTCCAAACCTGCTACATTAGCCGGCTAACTTTGGCCTACCCCTCAGCGGGCCGCAAAATCTTTAGAGTTGAGGACCACCGGCCGGGGGCCTCGATCTTCCCTGGTCACATTCAACATCTCTTTGAATCAATGACCACCATCCGCGTTAAAGAAAACGAGCCCTTCGACGTCGCGCTGCGCCGCTTCAAGCGCACCATCGAAAAGCTCGGCCTGCTGACCGATCTGCGCGCCCGCGAGTTCTACGAAAAGCCGACCGCCGAGCGCAAGCGCAAGAAGGCTGCGGCCGTCAAGCGCCACTACAAGCGCGTGCGCAGCATGCAGCTGCCCAAGAAGCTGTACTGATCGATCCGCAGGCAACGCCGGCACGTCCTCGACGCCGCCGGTCGCGCAACACGCAAGCCGCGCCGGGGAAACCTGCCGCGGCTTTTGTTTTTGTCGCCAGCCGCTCGCCGGCACGACATCGCCCGATCCACGGGCCGGGGCCGCACGCCACGGGGAGCGCGCCGCTCTTTCCTCTCTTCCCCTGCAGCAAGGACGCACCATGAGCCTCAAGGCCCGCATCACCGAAGACATGAAGACCGCCATGCGCGCCAAGGAAGCCGAGCGCCTGGCCACCATCCGCCTGCTGCTGGCCGCGATGAAGCAGAAGGAAGTGGACGAACGCATCGAGCTGGACGACGCCGCCGTGGTCGGTGTCATCGACAAGATGATCAAGCAGCGCAAGGACTCCATCACCGCCTTCACCCAGGCCGGCCGTACCGAACTGGCCGACAAGGAAGCCGCCGAGATCGTCGTGCTCGAGGCCTACCTGCCCCAGCGCCTGGGCGCCGACGAGATCGCCGCCGAAGTGAAGGCCATCGTGGCCGAGCTGGGCGCCAGCGGCTCCGGCGACATGGGCAAGGTGATGGGCGCCGCCAAGCAGCGCCTGGCGGGCAAGGCCGAGATGGGCCAGGTCAGTGCCGCGGTCAAGGCCGCACTCGCCGGCTGATTGCATGGACACGCCGGCCGCCACCCCCATCGGCAAAGCCTGCGCCTGCGTGGTGGACACGCGCGGCCGGCTGCTGGTCTTCCACCACCCGGGCGACCGGGGCATGCAGCTGGTCAAGGGCACCATCGAGCCCGGCGAGTCGGCGGAAGATGCCGTACGGCGCGAGCTGCTGGAGGAATCCGGCCTGCGCTTCGACGGCCCGCTGCGGCCCCTGGGCACGCTGCTGCGCCACTGCGATGCGGGTCACGAGGGCAACGATCACACGCACGAACAGCTGTGGCACCTGTTCCTGATGCGCATCGACACGCCGGCGCCCGAGCACTTCGAACACACGGCCCGCGGAAGCCCCGAAGAGGATGGGCTGGTGTTCGCGTTCCGCTGGCTGACGCCGCAGGAGCCGATGGACGACTTCACGCTGCCGTACCGGCAGACCATCGAGCGGGTCTGGCAGGCGCTCGGACGGGCCTGAGCCGCCCCTTCGCGCTCGGACACTGACGAGCGGCACCTCCGCCGCGGTACCGTTATCGGTAGCTGGTCACTATGCGCTGCGCACGACCGTCGTCAGCCGCCCGCTGCACTCAGCACCATCCAGCCGCCGAGCACCGCCAGCGCGGCGAAGAAGCAGCGGCGAAACAGCGGCACGGGCATGCGTGCCTGCAGTCGCTGTCCCAGCGCCATGCCCAGCCAGGCTGGCACGAGCATCGCCGCCGACGTCCAGCCGACCTCTGCGGCCATCATCCCGGACGACCCGCCCAGCCCTACGCCCAGTGCCAGCGTGCAGGTGCTGAACGAAAGACCCATGGCCCGCATCAGCGCCCCGCGATCCAGCCCGAGGCTCTGCAGGTAGGGCACCACCGGCATCACGAACACGCCGGTGAGCGCCGTGAGCAGGCCGGTCAGCAGGCCCACGACGGGCCCGGCCCAGCGCGCCTGCTCCGCCGTCAGGGTGTGCGCCCGACCCGCCAGGCCCCATCCCGCATAGGCGATCAGCGCCAGGCCGAGCAGCAGGACACCGGTGGGACCGGCAGGCGGCCCCCAGACCACCAGCCCGCCGAGCGTGCCGGCAGCCATGCCGATCTGCAGACCCGCCGTGCGGCGCAGCAGGGCCCAGGCCGCAGGCCACGGACCCGCCTGCCACAGGTTGGTCACCAACGACGGCAGCACCAACAAGGCCGCCGCCTGGGCCTGGGGCATCCACAGCGCGAGCAGCGCCATCGACACGGTAGGCAGGCCCAGGCCGAGCAACCCCTTGACCGCGCCGGCCAGCACGAAGACGCCGACGGTCAGCGTCCAGATCGGGAGCGCAGCGGCGTCAACGGCCATGGTGTGCTCCCGGTGGCGGAGCGTTGTTGGATACGGGGACGGGCATGGGGGTATTGGGGAATGCGCAGCAGCACTGCGGAAGCCCGCGAGTCTGGCGGCGGCGCTGCACGGCGCCAATGCGGAAGAGGCGCAGGCGCCTATGGCCGAAACTGAGCCCCTGACCACCGAAGAGAAGCATCGGCCGATGCGCGCCAGGGCCAGAGCGGAATGGACCTGCGCGGATCCAACCCGCGCTTCCGCGAACCCGCGCGGCGCACCGCCCCGCGTGCTACCTTGCCGCCATGCGATTCGACCTGACAGATCTGCGCCTCTTCGTCCACGTGGTGGAAGCCGGCAGCCTCACCCGCGGCGCCGATCGGGCCCACATGACGCTCGCCTCCGCCAGCCAGCGAGTGCGCGGCATGGAGCAGGCGCTGGGCGGCCCGCTGCTTCAGCGGCACGCGACGGGCGTCACGCCCACGAACGCAGGCCGCACGCTGCTGCACCATGCCCGCACGGTGCTGGCGCAGATGCAGTGCCTGTACGGCGAGATGGCCGAGCACGGCCAGGGCCTGCGCAGCCGCGTGCGCCTGCTCGCCAACACGGCCGCGCTGATGGAGCACTTGCCCGGTCCCCTGGCAGACTTCCTGGCGGCGCATCCGCAGGTCTCGGTGGATCTGGACGAGCGGGCAAGCGCCGACGTGGCCGATGCGGTGCGCGCCGGCTTGGCGGACATCGGCATTGCCTCGCAGCTCGCCGACTTCGGCGGCCTGGTCCACCACGCCTTCCGCCGCGACGACCTGGTGCTGGTGCTGCCGCGCGGCCATGCGCTGGCCCGTCGACGCCGCGTAACGCTCGCCGAAATCGGCAATGCGGAATGGGTGGGATTGGCCGCCGGCAATCCGCTGCAGGAACACATCAGCCGCCAGATCCGTGCAGCCGGGCTGCCGTCGCGCTACCGGGCGCGGGTGCGCAGTTTCGACGCGGTGTGCCGCATGGCCGCGCAGGGCATCGGCGCTGGCGTGGTGCCGCACACGGCGGCAGCGCGGTGCGCGCGCACCATGGCGCTGGCCCGGGTGCCCCTGGCGGAGGAATGGGCCGGTCGCGAACTGCGGGTCTGCGTGCGCGACGAGGCGGCGCTGTCGCCGCAGGCGCGGACGCTGCTTGCGCACCTCACGGCACTGCCGCAGGCGGCGCGCTGCGCCTGAAGCCTCAGGCCCCTGCCACCTTCATCCGGTCGATCAGCATCGAGCCGACGGTCTTGGCGCCGTAGTTGTAGGCATCGGCCCCCATGGCCTGGATGCCCATCAGCATGGACTTGAGGTTGCCGGCGATGGTGATCTCCTGCACCGGGAAGGCGATCTGGCCGTTCTCGACCCAGAAGCCGCTGGCGCCGCGCGAATAGTCGCCGGTGACGTAGTTGACGCCCTGGCCCATCAGCTCGATGACGAAAAGGCCGGTGCCCAGCTTGCGCAGCATGGCATCCAGGTCGTCGGCCGGATCGGTCAGCCGCGAGCGCAGCGTCATGTTGTGCGAGCCACCGGCATTGCCGGTGGTCTTCATGCCCAGCTTGCGGGCCGAATAGGTCGACAGGAAGTAGCCCTCCAGCCGGCCGGCGTCGACCACCGTGCGCGCGCGGGTGATCACGCCCTCGTCATCAAAAGGCGCGCTGCCCTTGCCGCGCATCACGTGCGGGTCCTCCGTCACGTCGATGTGAGACGGCAGCACGTCCTTGCCCAGCGAGTCGAGCAGGAAGGTGCTGCGACGGTACAGCGCGCCGCCGCTGACGGCCTGCACCAGCCCGCCCAGCAGGCCGGCAGCCAGCGGCGACTCGAACAGCACAGGGCATTCGGTGGTCTTGATCTTGCGCGACTTCAGCCGGCTCAGCGCCCGCTCGGCCGCATAGCGACCCACGGCCTGCGGCGAGGCCAGCTCGTCCGCCGAGCGCATGGAGCTGTACCAGGCGTCGCGCTGCATGTCGTCGCCGCGCCCAGCGATGGGCGCGACCGAGATCGAATGGCGCGAGCTGGCATACCCGCCGCGAAAGCCATGCGTGTGCGCACTGAAGAAATGGCTCTGCTGGGCCGACACGCCCGCGCCTTCGCTGTTGGTGATGCGCCGGTCGGTCGACAGGGCGGCCGCCTCGCACTCCAGCGCCAGCCTGGCCGCGCCTTCGCTGTCGATGGCCCAGGGATGGAAGAGGTCGAGTTCCGGATGCTCCTTGGCGATGTCCGCCTCGTCGGGCAGGCCACCGACCGGGTCCTCGGCCGTGAAGCGGGCGATGTCGTAGGCGGCCTGCACCGTCTGTCGGATGGCGGCCTCGGAGAAGTCGGAGGTGCTGGCATTGCCGCGGCGGTTGCCGACGTAGACGGTGACGCCGAGCGACTTGTCGCGGTTGCGCTCCACGTTCTCGAGCTGACCCTTGCGCACCGAGACGCTCAGTCCGCAGCCTTCGGACGCCTCGGCGCCGGCGTCGGTGGCACCCAGCTTCTTGGCATGCGCCAGGGCGGTGTCGACCAGGTTCTCGAAGTAATCTCGGCTGTAGGCGAAGCCGCTTTCCGCGCGCGAAGTGGTGGTGCTCATGTGAGGGACAATGATAGCGACGCGCCCCCGACGCCCGGGCGGCGCACCCAATTCCCCCGCCATGTCCCGCAAACCCAAAAAAGGCTACTTCGTCCGTGGCCAGTTCGTCGCCGAAGGCAGCGAACTCGACATCGAATACAAGCGCGAGCTCAAGGGCGGCATCGAGACCAGCAAGACCGACCTCAAGCGCGAAAGCGCGGAGCTGCAGGCGCTGGGCGAGGCCCTGCTCACGCTGCGCGGCGAAGCCAGCGAACGCCTGCAGCTGCCCGATCAGCTGATCGAAGCACTCAAGGAACTCGGCCGCATCACCAACTTCGAAGGCCGCCGCCGGCAGTCGCAGTTCGTCGGCAAGCTCATGCGCAAGCTGGACCCCGAGACGCTGGAGGCCGTGCGCACCGCCCTCGACGAGCAGGCCCGCGGTCCCGCCCAGGCCACCGCCATGCTGCACGAGGCCGAGCAATGGCGCGAGCGCCTGCTGGCCGACGACGACGCTTTGGGCGCCTGGATCGAGACCCACCCCGGCACCGACGCCCAGCAGATGCGCGCCCTGGTGCGCCAGGCCCGCAAGGACCACCTGGCCGGCAAGCCCGGCGAGGCACCCCGCCAGGGCAAGGCTTTCCGCGAGCTGTTCCAGCGCATCCGCGAGCAGCTGTCGGTACATGGCGACGACGACCATGCCGACCAGGCCTCGGCCCAGTCGCGCGAGGAGGACGCCTGATGGACGGCGCCGCTTTCGAGCCGGTGAAGATCGGCATCGTCTCGGTCAGCGACCGCGCCAGCAGCGGTGTCTACGGGGACAAAGGCCTGCCCGCGCTGCAGGACTGGCTGACGCGGGCGCTCAAGAACCCCATCGCCTTCGAGCCGCGCCTGATCCCCGACGAGGCCGCGCGCATCAGCGCCGCGCTGATCGAGCTGGTGGACGCCGGCTGCAACCTGGTGCTGACCACCGGCGGCACCGGCCCCGCGCCGCGCGACGTCACGCCCGAGGCCACACTGGCCGTCGCGCACAAGGAGATGCCCGGTTTCGGCGAACAGATGCGGCAGATCAGCCTGCGCTTCGTGCCGACGGCGATCCTGTCGCGCCAGGTGGCGGTGATCCGTGATCGCAGCCTGATCATCAACCTGCCCGGCCAGCCCAAGTCCATCGCAGAGACGCTGGAGGGCCTCAAGGCGGCCGATGGCAGCCAGATCGTGCCCGGCATCTTCGCGGCCGTGCCTTACTGTATCGATCTGATCGGTGGCCCTTACCTCGAGACGAACGACGCCGTGTGCAAGGCCTTTCGACCCAAGTCGGCGATTCGGCCGGCCCGGAGTTGAGCGTCTTTAGGCCCTGCCCGTCCCGGGCGCCGACGCGGGAACGCGATCAGAACTCGGCGTCGAGTTCGTCGATCTCTTCGGGCTCCTGCAGGGCCGCGGCGATCCACTCGCGCATGGCGGGCAGTTCCAGCACCTGCTGGCTGTAGGCGGCGCAGACCTCGTCCAGCGCCACGCCGTAGCTGCGGAAGCGGGTGACCACCGGCGCATACATCGCATCGGCCAGGCCTGGGCGTTTGCCGAACAGGAAGGGACCGCCATAGGTCGACAGACATTCGCGCCAGATCGCCACGATGCGGTCGATGTCCGCCTGGGCTCGCGACCAGACCTTGAAGTCCTTGAAGCGGGCCTTGATGTTCATGGGCAGCGCGCCGCGCAGGGCGGAGAAGCCCGAGTGCATCTCGCCGCAGATCGCGCGGCAGTGGGCGCGGGCCGCGGCATCGGCCGGCAGCAGGCCGGCCTTGGGGAAGGTCTCGTGCAGGTACTCGCCGATGGCCATCGTGTCCCAGACCCGGATGCCCTGGTGCTCCAGTGAGGGCACCAACATGGACGAAGACAGCAGCAGCATCTCGGCCTTCATCGCCGGATCGTCGGGCGGAATGACCTTTTCGACGAAATCCAGCCCGGCCAGCCGGCACATCAGCCAGCCGCGCAGGGCCCAGGCGCCGTTGTTCTTGCTGCTGATGGTGAGAACGGCCTTGGCCATGTCGCAATGCTCCAGTCGATGACTTCTCCACCTGCTGTGCAAAGCCTGTGCCAGAACAGTGCATGCCGCCCGGGCCCGCCGTGCACCGGCTTGGCCCGCAAATTGCCTTGAGGTCTGCATGCTGTACCAGGCCTATCAGATGCAGGCCGACCTGCTGTCGCCGCTGCGCCAGCTGTCGCACTTCTTCGGACACGCACTTTTCGCCGCCGGCACCGAGCGCACCATCGCCCGGCGCATGTCGGCGGCCATGGACGTGTTCGACCGGCTCAAGCTCACCCACCAGCGGCCGGACTACGGCATCCACGAGGTGACCGTCGGCGACGAGCGGATTCCGGTGGTCGAGGAAAAAGCCTTGCAGGCCCCCTTCGGCACGTTGCTGCGCTTTCGAAAGATGCGCCCGGCGAATGCACCGACCGAGCCCGCGGTGCTGCTGGCCGCACCGTTATCGGGCCATTTCGCCACCCTGCTGCGCGAAACGGTGCGCACCCTGCTGCGCGACCACGACGTCTACATCACCGACTGGCACAACGCCCGCGACGTGTCGCTGGCCCACGGCCGCTTCGGTCTGGACCAGTACACCCTGCAGCTGATGGCCTTCCTGCGGGCGGTCGGCCCCGGGGTGCACCTGGTGGCGGTCTGCCAGCCCTGCGTGGCCGCCCTGGCCGCGACCGCGCTGATGGCCGAGGACGACGACCCCGCCACCCCCCGCAGCCTGACACTGATGGCCGGGCCGGTGGATTGCCGCATCAACCCGACCCAGGTCAACCGGCTGGCCACCGAGCGGCCCATCGACTGGTTCGAGCGCAACCTGATCAGCCATGTGCCGCTGCCGCATGCCGGCTTCATGCGCCGGGTGTACCCGGGATTCGTGCAGTTGTCGGCGTTCATGAGCATGAACATGGAGCGACACAAGGAGCAGTTCCGCCGCCTCTATGCTCATCTTGTCGAGGGGGAAATGGACAAGGCTCAGGCGATCCGCACCTTCTACGAAGAGTATTTCGCCGTCAACGACCTGCCGGCCGAGTTCTACCTGGAGACGGTCGAGCGGGTCTTCCAGACCTACGACCTGCCGCGCGGCGAGCTGACCGTCGCCGGCCGGCGGGTCGATCCGCGGGCCGTCCGCCGCACGGCCCTGCTCACCGTCGAAGGCGAGCGCGACGACATCTGCGCCGTCGGCCAGACGGTGGCGGCGCAGGACCTGTGCAGCAGCATTCGGCCCTATCTGAAGGCGCACCACCTGCAGGCGGGCGTCGGCCACTATGGTGTTTTCAGTGGCAGCAAGTGGAACGCGCAGATCTATCCGCGGGTGCGCGAGACGATCCACCAGGCGGCGGAACTAGGGTGACTTCCACGCCGGCTCGTGACGCTTGGCGCGCGATCAAGGAAATCAAGCGCATGTAAAAAGCCGCGTGGCCCAGGGGGCGACGCGGCTTTTCTTGACGATGCCTCGCCTCAGAGCGAGGGCTGGTTCTGCGCGTTCTCTTCCTCGGCCGGCCAGTCGCGGATGTAGGCCTTGAGCATCTTGTTCTCGAAGTTCTGGCTGTCCACCACGGCCTTGGCCACGTCGTAGAAGCTGATCACGCCCATCAGCATGCGCTTGTCCATCACCGGCATGTAGCGGGCATGGCGCTCCAGCATCATGCGGCGGACCTCGTCGAGGTCGGTCTCGTTGGTGCAGGTCAGGGGCGCATCGTCCATGGCCGTTCGCACCCGGGTGTCGCCGATGGCGCCGCCGTTGCGCTGGATCTGCAGGATGACCTCGCGGAAGGTGAGCATGCCGACCAAGTCGCCATGGGACATGACCACCAGCGAGCCGATGTCCCGGTCTGCCATGATGCCCACCGCCTCGGCCAGCGGATCGTCGGGGCCGATCGTGTAGAGCGTGTTGCCCTTCACGCGCAGGATGTCGCTGACTTTCATCGGGGTGCTCCTCAAGAAACCGTCCTGAAAATATAGCCCACAATCCCTCGCGACTGGCGCCCGGCCTCGACACTTTTCTCGGGGCCAGCCCGCAGGCACTGACAAGGAGACACGCTTGATACCTCGCCTTTGCGCAATGCATTCGTCGGAACAGCATCCATGAGCGGCTATTCCGACCCCGGCTTCGACACCCTGGCACTGCACGCCGGCTCAGCGCCCGACCCCGCCACCGGCGCCCGCGCGGTGCCCATCCATCTGACGACTTCCTTCGTCTTCGAGTCCAGCGACCATGCGGCGGCGCTGTTCAACCTGGAGCGCGCCGGTCATGTCTACAGCCGCATCAGCAACCCGACCAATGCGGTGCTGGAGCAACGGGTGGCGGCGCTCGAAGGCGGCATCGGCGCGATCGCGACCGCCAGCGGCCAGGCCGCACTGCACCTGGCCGTCGCCACACTGATGGGCGCCGGCTCGCACATCGTGGCCAGCACGGCGCTCTACGGCGGCTCGCAGAACCTGCTGCACTACACGATGCGGCGCTTCGGCATCGAGACCACCTTCGTCAAGCCCGGCGACATCGACGGCTGGCGCGCCGCCATCCGCCCCGAGACGAAGCTGCTCTTTGGCGAGACGGTGGGCAATCCCGGCCTGGACGTGCTGGACATCCCGACCATCGCCCAGATCGCGCGCGAGGCCAGGGTGCCGCTGCTGGTCGACTCGACGCTCACCTCGCCCTACCTCATCAAGCCCTTCGATTGGGGCGCGGACCTGGTCTACCACTCTGCCACCAAGTTCCTGTCGGGCCACGGCACCGTGATCGGCGGCGTGCTGGTCGACGGCGGCAGCTTCGACTGGGAGGCCTCCGGCCGCTTTCCCGAGCTGACGCAAGGCTACGACGGCTTCCACGGCATGGTGTTCAGCGAGGAGAGCACCGTCGGCGCCTTCCTGCTGCGCGCGCGCCGCGAGGGTCTGCGCGACTTCGGCGCGGCCATGAGTCCGCACACGGCATGGCTGATCCTGCAGGGCATCGAGACGCTGCCCCTGCGCATGGAGCGCCACGTGGCCAACACCGAGCGCGTGGTGCAGTTCCTGGCCAGCCATCCCTTCGTCTCGCGCGTGGGCCATCCGCTGCTGGAATCGCATCCCAGCCATGCGCTGGCCGGCCGCCTGCTGCGCGGCGGCGCACGCGGTGCGGGGGCGGTGTTCAGCTTCGACATCAAGGGCAGCCGGGCGCAGGGCAAGGCCTTCATCGAGGCGCTGCGGCTGTTCAGCCACCTGGCCAACGTGGGCGACTGCCGCTCGCTGGTGATCCATCCGGCCAGCACCACGCACTTCCGCATGAGCGACGAAGCGCTGGCGGGTGCCGGCATCGGCCAGGGGACGATCCGCCTGTCGATCGGCCTGGAGGATGCGGACGACCTGATCGATGACCTCAAGCGCGCGCTCAAGGCCGCCGAGAAGGCGGGGGCCTGAGATGGAACTGCAAGTCAACGGCCACCGCGCCTACGCCTATACCGGCGGAAAGCCCTTCGATGCCGCCAAGCCCACCGTCATCTTCATCCACGGCGTGCTCAACGACCACAGCGTGTGGATCCTGCAGAGCCGCTGGTTCGCGCACCACGGCTGGAACGTGCTGGCGGTCGATCTGCCCGGTCATTGCCGCAGCGAGGGCGAGCCGCCCGCTTCCGTCGAGGCGGCGGCCGATTTCGTGCTGGCGCTGCTCGATGCGGCCAGCGTCCAGCGCGCCGCGCTGGTGGGCCACAGCTTCGGCTCGCTGATCGCGCTGGAGACCGCGGCCCGCGCGCCGGAGCGCATCACGCACCTGGCGCTGGTGGGCACGGCCTATCCGATGGTGGTGTCGCCGGCGCTGCTCGAGAGTTCGCTGAACGCCCCGCAGAAGGCCATCGACATGGTCAACGTGTTCTCGCATTCCATGTTGGCGCCGCCGCCCTCTTCGCTCGGACCGGGAACCTGGCTGATGGGCGGTTCGCGCGCGCTGATGCGGCGCGTACTGGCGAGCAACACGGCCGTCAACGTCTTCCACACCGGCTTCAAGGCCTGCAACGACTATGCGGGCGGCGAGGCGGCGATGGAGAAGGTGCGCTGCCCAGTGCTCTTCCTGCTGGGCGGCGCCGACCAGATGACGCCGCCGCGCGCCACGAAGGCGCTGCGCGACAAGGCGCCGGGCGCTCGCGTCGTGACCGTGAAGGCTGGCCATGCACTGATGAGCGAGGCGCCCGACGCAGTGCTGTTCGCGCTGCGCGACTTCCTCAGTTGAGGACGATCAGGCGCTCGACCTCCACCTCGGTGGTGCGCAGGCCCTTCTCGAATTCGCCGTGCAGTTCGACGCGCTGCTCGGCGCCCAGCGTGCGGCCGGCCGGAAAGTGCTGTGGCTCGATTTCCACGCGGATGCGGCCGGTGTCGTCGGCGAAGGTGTAGTTCTCGCCACCATCGTGCGACACGATGCGGCCCTGCAGCCGCACCTGCTGGTCGTCACGGCCGCTGTCGAGCAGCTGGCGCACGGTGCTGATGGGCACGGTGCTGGGACCGCTGTAGCCGCCCGGCGCGACCGCAGCGGAAGCAGGCGTGAGGCCCGCTGCGGGGGCCGCACTGCCTGCGGCACTGGCGGCGCCAGCGGCCAGCAGCGACAGGGCGAGGGTCGAGGCGAAGAGGGAAGAACGCATGGTGCAAGGCTCCTGAAGAGGGTGGGGACAAAGCCGCCTCGTCGAAACGATTCAGGCGGGACAAAGGCTGTGCCCGGAGCATCCCGGGCCAGTGATGCCATTGGGCGGCCCGAAGATGAAGGCCAACTGATGGGCCTCCAAGCGCGTCAGCGCGCAGGGAAGTCGACGATCGCCGAGAGCCCGCGACCCTCCAGCCCTTCTTCGAAATGCAGCCGCGCCCCGTGCAACGCGGCAATGCGCGTCACGATGGACAGGCCAAGGCCGTTGCCCGGCTGCCCACTGCCCAGCACGCGGAAGAAGCGCTCGCCCAGCCGCCGGCGCTGCGCAGGCGGCACGCCGGGCCCGTCGTCGCGCACGGCCAGACGCGTGCCGCCGCCAGGCAAGGCCGTGCTTTCCACGCGGATGCGCACCTCGCTGCCGCCGTAGCGGCGCGCGTTGTCGACCAGGTTCCGCACCAGCGTGGCCAGCAGCGCGGGATGGCCGGTGAGGACCGGAACCGCGAGTGCCGCCTCCACGCGTGCCGCCTTGGCCATCTCCGCGCCGGGGTCGCCCTGCCGCGGCCGCGCACCGGCCAGCGCCTCGTCCACCAGGGACGCCAGCGGTACGGGCTCAACGGCCTCCAGCGTCTTCACCGGGTCCAGCCGGGCCAGGGCCAGCAGGCTTTCGACCAGCTGCGTGCTGCGGTCTACGTCGGCACGCAGCTGGCGTGCTTCCTCCGCGGGCAGGTGGCCCTGCCGCGCGAGCAGTTGCACGCGGTTGCGCAGAGCGGCCAGCGGCGTGCGCAGCTCGTGCGCGGCGTCGCTGGTGAAGCGGCGCTCGCCCTCCATCGCGGTGGCCAGCCGCGCCAGCAGGCCGTCCAGCGCGCCGAGGATGGGCCGCAGCTCCTCGGGCATGCCCTGCGCGTCGACGGGCGTCAGGTCCTGCGGCGACTTGGCGGCGATGCCGGCGGCGGCGGTCTCCAGTGGGCGCAGCAGCCGGCGGATGGCGAACCAGCACACGGCCACCAGCAGCAGCAGCAGGCCAAGCGCCGGCCACGCCAGGCGCTCGGCGATGTCCTCCAGCAGGTCCAGCCGCTCCTCCCAGGGCTGGCCGACCTGGGCCTGCAGACCGGTGGCGGGGTCGCGCCGCACATGCACGCGCCAGTAGTGGCCGTCCACCCGCACGTTGTAGTGCTCGTCGTCACCCGCGAGTTGCGCGATGAAGGGAGTGGCCGGTGCATCCCTGCCCCGCTGCAGCACGCGGCCATCGGGCGACACCAGTTGGTAGTAGATGCGCAGGCGCAGCCCGTCGCCGCGTGCGCCGGCTGTCGCCGCCGTGGCGGGCTCGCGGCCCAGGCGCAGCACAAGCTCGGCGCTTTCCTCCAGCGCCTCGTCGAAGGTCTCGCTCACGCCATGCCAGGCCACCTGGATGACGATGGCCAGGCTGACCAGCCAGACCGCGACGCTGGCGGCCACGACCGTGGCCAGCAGGCGTCGACGCAACGACCAGGGGCGGTCGGCCCTCATGCAGGTGCCAGGCCGTAGCCCTGGTTGCGCACCGTCGTGATGAAGCCGCTGCCCAGCTTGCGCCGCAGGTTGTAGATGTGGACCTCGATGGCGTTGCTTTCCACCTCCTCGCCCCATCCGTAGAGGGCCTCCTCGATCTGCGCCCGGCTGAGGATGTGGGTGGGGCGGCGCATCAACGCTTCGAGCACGGCGAACTCGCGCGCCGTGACCGTGACCGGGACGCCCTCCAGCGCCACCCGCTTGGCAACGGGATCGAGCGTGACGCCGCCATGCCGCAGCACCGGCGAGGGCTGCCGGGCCTCGCGCCGCAGCGCGGCCCGCACGCGGGCGGAGAGTTCTTCGAGGTCGAAGGGCTTGACCAGGTAGTCGTCGGCGCCCAGATCCAGGCCTTCGACACGGTCGGCCAGCGTGTCGCGGGCGGTGATCAGCAATACCGGCAGCGTGGCGCCGCGGGCGCGCAAGGCGTGCAGGACGCCGTCGCCGTCCAGGCCCGGCAGGCCGCGGTCGAGCAGCACGCACTGGTAGTCATGCGTGGCCAGCGCCGTCACGGCCTGGTCGCCGCGCTGCAGCCAGTCCACGGCGTGGCCGTCCATCTGCAGCCACGACTGCACGGTGGCGCCCAGCGAGGCATCGTCTTCGACCAGCAGTATCCGCATGGGCGCAGGCTAGGGCCGGCAGATGAAGCGAATATGAGGCCGGCTACGCCCCGTCCACCGCAAAGGCGTCGTCCCGGCGCGCCGCCAGCGCCTGCAGCAGGGCTGTGACGGCGGCATCGGCGGGCCGGGCGGCCGGCGGCGATTCGAGCATGCGCGCCAGGGTGCCGGCATGCGGCAGCATCGGCCCCAGGAAGTGCACGCCCTGTGGCCCCGCCAGCAGCAGCGTGGGGAAGGTCTCGACGTCGAACTCGTCAGCCAGGTCGGCGTGGTCCTCGACGTCGACCCAGGCAAAGCGCAGCTGCGGGTGCATGCGCTGGGCCTCGGCGAACAGGGGGCGGTAGTCGCGGCAGGTGCCGCACCATTCGGCGCACAGGCACACGGCCCAGGTGGAATCGGCTGCGGGGGCGTCGGTCACGGTGCGGGCGTCAGGGTCTTGGAGGAGGTTTTGGCCCAGGCAAGGGCCATCGCTATTATGGGCAACGCCCTCAGAAGCGACAGGAGACAGCGATGAATCCCTCCCCCGCCGCCACGCGCACGCCGGCCGGTGCCGCCGTCGATCCGCGCCAGTTCTCGAGCTTCGCCGAGTTCTATCCCTTCTACCTGAGCGAGCACGCCGACCGCACCTGCCGGCGCCTGCATTTCATCGGCTCCACGCTGGCGCTGGCCTGCCTGGCAGCGCTGGTGGTCACGGCCAACCCGTGGTGGCTGCTGGGGGCGCTCTTCGCCGGCTACGGCTTCGCCTGGGTCGGCCATTTCGTCTTCGAGAAGAACAAGCCGGCCTCCTTCAAGCGCCCGCTCTACAGCTTCATGGGCGACTGGGTGATGTACCGGGACATCTGGGCGGGGCGCGTCAAGCTCTGATCGGGTCCTTCGCGGCGGGTGGCCGCCCGAAGGCCGGCCGGACGCTCAGGCGCTGATGCCGTCCGCCAGCGGGATGCCTTCGGCGGGCCCCGGCGACCGCTCCGACGCCAGAGCGTCGGCCAGGGTCAAGCGGGCCAGCGGGCCGCGCTCCCAGATCGGTTCCAGCACCGGCTTGCGAGGCAGAAGCAGCGCCTCGACCATCGGTGCCAGCGCCGTGACGGACGGGTCGACCAGCAGCACGTAGCGCGGATCGCCGCTCGCCGGCTCCTCGGCCAGCGGCGCCACCCAGTCGAGCAGGACCAGCGCGTCGACGACCGGGGTCAGCTGCAGCACGTCGGCCCGCAGCCGCCTGGCCATCTCCTGCACCCCCAGCCCGCGCGCCGGCCCCTTGCGGGCCTGCGCCAACAGGCGCAGCGCCTCGATGCCGAGTTGCATCGGCCAGCCCGGCCGCCCCCCGCGCCGGGCCACGCCGGCCAGGAGCATCGGCAAATAGGCCGCGATCACCGCCCCCAGCAGCACGATCACCCAGGCCGTGTAGATCCAGATCAGCAGGATGGGCGCAGTGGCGAAGGCGCCATAGAGCACCGAATAGGTGGGCACGAAGCTCAGGTACAACGCGAGCACCCGCTTGGCCACCTCGATGGCCGCAGCGACGAACAGGCCACCTGCCCAGGCATGGGCCCAGCGCACCTGCGTATTGGGCACATAGTGGTAGAGCGAGGCCATGCCCAGCGCCAGCAGCAGGAACTCGGCGCCGTCGAACAGCCAACGCAGGTTGAGCCCCGCCTCGCCGATCAGGCCGCGCGAGGCGCTGAACACGTAGGCGGTGGTCGACAGGCTGACCGCGAGCAGCAACGGCCCGAGCGTGATTGACGCCCAATAAATGAGCACCCGCTGCGCCAGCGGCCGCGGCCGCGGCACGCGCCAGATGCCGTTGAGCGTCTTGTCGATGGTCAGGATCAGCGCGATGGCCGTGATCAGCAGCACCCCGAGGCCCACGATGCCCAGCCCGCTGGCCGCACCGGCGAACTGCGTCAGGTAGCCCAGCACCTGGCGCGCGATGTTCTCGGGGATGAGGCTTTGCACCAGCCAGCGCTGCAGCCGGTCCTGCAGCGTGGCGAAGATCGGAAAGACGGTGAACAGCGCCAGGGCCACCGTGAAGAAGGGCACCAGGGCGATGGTGGTGGTAAAGGTGAGGCTGCCGGCCGTGAGGGCCAGCCGATCGTCGCGGAACCGCTCGCCCAGCACCGCCGCGGTGCTGCGCCACGGAAAGCGCGTCAGATCCCTCCAGAGCCGATGGCGAATCATGCTGGGTATCATGCCACCGCCCTCCGACACCGCCGTCGCCCTCGCGTGCCGCGGCCCCTTTCCTCCCCTGGTTTGAACACATCCCCTGCCCGTCCCTCGGCCTCCGTCGCCGCCACGCGCACGCTGGCCGTGGGCTGTCTGCTCGGCCTGATCGGGCTGGGCCTGGCCTGGGAGCTGTGGCTGGCGCCGCTGCGCCCGGGCGGCAGCTGGCTGGCGCTGAAGGTGCTGCCGCTGGTGGTGCCGCTGGCCGGCCTGCTCAAGTGGCGGCTGTACACCTACCGCTGGCTGAGCCTGATGATCTGGCTCTATTTCACCGAAGGCGTGGTGCGCGCCTGGAGCGACACGCTGCCGACGAGCCGCGCCCTCGCGGGCATCGAGATCGCGCTGTGTCTGCTGCTCTTCGTGGCCTGTGCCTGGCATGTGCGCCTGCGGCTGCGGGCTGGCCGGCAAATGCGCGCCGCCGATCCATCGACCTCCTGAGACCATGACGACCCCTGGACTGATCGACTCGCTGCGCGCCCTCGTGGGCGCCGCCCATGTGCTCACCGACGGCGACCTCACCGCCTACGAACAGGACTGGCGCAAGCGCGCCCGGGGCAAGGCCCTGGCCGTGGTCCGCCCCGGCAGCACCGCCGAGGTGGCGGCGGTGGTCAAGGCCTGCGCCGCGGCCGGCACGACCATCGTGCCCCAGGGTGGCAATACCGGCTTGGCCGTGGGCTCGATTCCGGACGAGAGCGGCTCGCAGGTGGTGATGAGCCTGGCGCGCATGACGGCAGTGCGCGAGATCGACGCCGCCAACCTCACCATCACCGTCGAGGCTGGCTGCGTGCTCCAGGTGCTGCAGGAGACCGCCGCCAAGGCCGGCTTCCTGTTTCCACTGAGCCTGGCAGCCGAAGGCAGCTGCACCATCGGCGGCAACCTGGCGACCAATGCAGGCGGCACGCAGGTGCTGCGCTACGGCAATGCGCGTGAACTGTGCCTGGGCCTGGAGGTGGTGACCGCCCAGGGCGAGGTGTGGGACGGCACCAGCGGCCTGCGCAAGGACAACACCGGCTACGACCTGCGCGACCTGATGGTCGGCAGCGAAGGCACGCTGGGCATCATCACGGCGGCCACGCTCAAGCTCTTTCCACAGCCGGCGGCGCGGCTCACGGCCTGGGCGGCCGTGGGCTCCTTCGATGACGCCGTGCAGCTGCTGGGGCAGGCCCAGCGGCACCTGGGCGCAGGCCTGACGGGCTTCGAGGTGATGGGCCGCTTCGCCCTCAGCTTGGTGCGCCGGCACATGCCGCAGCTGCGCGTGCCCTTCGCCGACGAGTCGGGCGACGGCCATCCCTACTTCGTGCTGCTGGAAAACTCCGACAGCGAATCCGAGGAACACGCCCGCGCCCGCTTCGAGTCGCTGCTCGAATCGGCCTTCGAATCCGGCTGCGTGGCCGATGCCGTGGTGGCCGAGAACCTGTCGCAGGCGCACGAGCTGTGGCACATCCGCGAGAGCATTCCGCTGGCCCAGGCCGAGGAAGGCCTCAACATCAAGCACGACATCTCCTTGCCGGTGTCGCGCATCCCGGCCTTCTGCGCCGAAACCGACGCCCTGCTGGCGCGCGAGATTCCGGGTGTGCGCCTGGTCAACTTCGGCCACCTGGGCGACGGCAATCTGCACTACAACGTGCAGGCGCCGGCCGAGGGCGATGCCAAGGCCTTCCTGCGCGAGCAGGAGAAGCGGGTCAACGAACTGGTCTATGCGCAGGTGCAGAAGTTCGGTGGCTCCTTCTCGGCCGAGCATGGCATCGGCAGCCTGAAGGTCGAGACGCTGGAAAAGCACAAGTCGCCGGTGGCGCTCGGCATGATGCGGGCCATCAAGTCCGCGCTCGATCCGCAGGGTCTGCTCAATCCGGGGCGGGTGCTGGTGCGCTGAGGCCGGCCAGCCCCCGGCTGCACCGCATCCCTGGGCGTGGCGCGGATTAGCGGATGTGGCGCAAAATGCGCCAATCAGGAGTCATTGCCATGCCCGCATCCGCCTTCGCCTCGGTCAAATTGCCCACCCCGCTGGTAGAACAGGCTCGCCGCGCCGCCCAGCCCATGCGACGCTCCATCGCCAGCCAGATCGAATACTGGGCCACGCTGGGCCAGATCGTCGAGCACACCGGCCTGAGCGTGCAGGAAGCGCGGGCCGCCATCGAGGCCCATGAAAGGCGCCAGGCCGAGGCGCCAACCGAACCCGCCTCCGTCGAGGCTCTCACCGCCCGCCTGCTGGCTGCCCAGGCCAGCGGCACGCTGGCACAGCGCGTGCGCACCCTGGTGAACGAAAACCGCGCCCCGGCCGATTCAGGCGCACTGCTGCCCACCGCCTGAACCTCTTCTGCCGATGCCGACCGCTTCCGGTGCCACGCCGCGCTGGCTGCATCTTTTGGCCGGCCCCAACGGCGCCGGCAAATCCACGCTCTATCGCGCGCTGGTGCACGAGGGCATCGTCGGCGCCGGCCTGGAGTTCGTGAATGCCGACCTGCACGAGCGGGCCCAGCTGCAGCACATCACCGACCCGCAGGCCCGCTCCGAAGCCGCCCGAGGCTGGGCCGACACCCGCCGCGCCGCACTCATTGCCGCAGGCACGCCTTTCGTCAGCGAAACGGTCTTCTCCCATCCCTCCAAGCTGACCCTGATCCGCGAGGCGCGCGCCGCTGGCTTCACCGTCGCGCTGCACGTCGTGGCGCTGGACGATCCGCAGCGGCTGGTCACCCGCGTGGCCCAGCGCGTGCGCGAAGGCGGCCATGCGGTGCCGCCCGAGCGCATCCTGGCGCGCTACCCGCGCACGCTGGCCCTGCTGGCCGAGGCCGTGCGCGAGGCCGATGCGGCCTACCTCTACGACGGCCGCGACGTCGAACTAGGCGGCCCGCGGCTGGTCGCTCTGCGCACCGCGGCGGGCTGGGTCACGCTCGATCCGCCGCTGCCGCGCTGGGCGACGGCGATCGCGACGGCTGCGCCGCCTGCCCGCCCCGACGGCCCCGCATAAACTACGCCGCCACGCCGCCACGCCGCCACGCCGGCAGCCGAGCCGGTGCTGTCGTGTCTCCCGTCCTTCCCGCCCAGCCCAGCCCCGCCGGGCCCTCCGCCCTCTTCAGCCATGACCCGCCCCATCCGCTCCCAGTACGAAGACTTCATGCGCCACGTCGACACGCATGGCGTGTTCAAGGCGGATCGCACCGGCACGGGCACCAAGAGCGTGTTCGGCCACCAGATGCGCTTCGACCTGCGCGAGGGCTTCCCGCTGGTGACCACCAAGAAGGTCCACCTCAAGTCCATCATCCACGAGTTGCTGTGGTTCCTGGCGGGCTCGTCCGACAACAACTGGCTGCGCGAGCGCGGCGTGACGATCTGGGACGAATGGGCGCGCGAGGACGGCGACCTCGGCCCTGTCTACGGCGTGCAGTGGCGCAGCTGGCCCACGCCCGATGGCGGTCACATCGACCAGATCGCCCAGGTGGTCGAACAGCTCAAGAGCAACCCCGATTCGCGCCGCATCATCGTCAGCGCCTGGAACGTGGCCGAACTCTCGAAGATGGCGCTGATGCCCTGCCATGCCTTCTTCCAGTTCTATGTGGCCGAAGGGCGGCTGTCGTGCCAGCTCTATCAGCGCAGCGCCGACATCTTCCTGGGCGTGCCCTTCAACATCGCCAGCTATGCGCTGCTGACCCACATGCTGGCGCAGCAGTGCGACCTGGAGGTGGGCGACTTCATCTGGACCGGCGGCGACTGCCACATCTACAGCAACCATGCCGAGCAGGTGGCGCTGCAGCTCTCGCGCGAGCCGCGCCCCTACCCGACGCTGCACATCAAGCGCCGGCCCGCGAGCATCTTCGACTACCAGTTCGAGGACTTCGAGTTCGAAGGCTACGACCCGCACCCGGCCATCAAGGCGCCGGTGGCCGTCTGAAGCATGCGCTTCGCCGATGGGCCGCTTGAACCTGATCTTCGCCCGTGCCGCCAACGGCGTCATCGGCAAGGACAACGCCCTGCCCTGGCACCTGCCCGAGGACATGGCGCACTTCCGCGCCCAGACCCGCGGCTGCCCGGTCATCATGGGGCGCCGCACCTGGGATTCGTTGCCGCCGCGCTTCCGGCCGCTGCCGGGCCGCACCAACATCGTCGTCACACGCCAGGTCGACTGGAAGGCGGAGAGCGCCGTGCGCGCCGGCAGCCTGGCCGAGGCCATCGCCGCAGCGGGCGACGTGCCCGAACTGTGGGTGATCGGCGGCGCCCAGCTCTATGGCGAAGCGGCTCCGCTGGCGCAACGGGCCGTCGTCACCGAGATCGACCGCGACTACGAGGGCGACGCCTTCGCACCGGTGCTCGATGCCCGCTGGCGCGAAACGGTGCGAGAAGCACACGTCAGCGCCGCGCCCGAGGCCTTGCCCTTTGCTTTCGTGACCTACGAGCGAGGCTGAGCGCCGTTCGGCGTCCACCGCGTCCGCCGATGAAGCTCAAGCACCTCGAGGTCTTCCACGCCGTCATGCTGACCGGCAGCGTCAGCGCCGCCGCACGGCTTCTGCATGTCACCCAGCCGGCCGCCACGCAGACCTTGCAGCATGCCGAGCTGCAGCTGGGCTATCCGCTGTTCACGCGGCAGCGCAACCGTTTGGTGCCCACCTCGGAAGCCCAGGCGCTGTATGCCCAGGTGCAGCCGCTGATGGCGCAGCTGGAGCGCGTACGACGTCTGGCGCTGGCCCTTGGCCGCGACGAGGACACACCGCTGCGCGTGCTGATCGTGCCGTCGCTGGCGGTGCGGGCGCTGCCCGATGCGTTGGCCGTCTTCAAGCGCCGCCATCCCGACATGCCGGTCACCATCCGCACCCTGCATTCGCGCGAGATCGCCCAGGCGATGGCGCTGCACGAGGGTGACGTGGGTGTGGTCTATGGCAGCGCGCCGCATCCGGCCCTGCACGAGGAGGCCATCGCGAGCGGCCGGCTGGTGTGCGTCTCGCGCGTGGACCATGCCGGCGCCGACACCCGCGCCACCGTGGCGCTGGATGAGGTGCTCCGCAGCCCCATCATCCGCATCGACGAACGCGACCCCATCGGCACCATGCTGGCCGAGCAGTGGTCCCGCCTGGGCGTCGCACCCACCGGGGGCATCACGGTGCAGACGCACCACATCGCGCTGGTGCTGGCGGAGCAGGGCTTCGGCCCGGCCATCGTCGATTCCTTCACCGCCCAGGCACGGCGGGATGAGGCGCTGCATGTGCGCACGCTGCTGCCCGAGATCACCGTCGAGGTGCGCGCGTTGCTGCCCCAAGGGGTGCGCTCGCCACGGGCAGTCGCCGACTTCCTGAAGGCGCTGCGGTCGGTCACCGCCGAGCACCGCTGATCGGCCGGCGGCAGCCTCTGCGGGCCGACGGGCCAGCACGCCGGGGCGGCATGGACGCCTAGAAGGGGCGGGGCGTCAGGCCGGCACGTTCGCCCTCTCCGGTGCCGTTGTACGTTGCGCCAGCGCCCAGGCCACCGTGGCCCGCGCCAGGGCGGCCGTGGCATCGATCACAGGCAACCCGGCGCGCTCGGCATCGAGCACCAGCGGGATCTCGGTGCAACCCAGCACCAGCGAGCCCGCGCCGCGGTCGGCCAGCGCCTGGGCCGCCTGCCGCAGGCAGCTCGCACCCCGCGCCAGATCGCCGGCCTTGATGGCCTGGATGCCCGGCATCACCCACCGCGCCAATTCGTCCGGTGTCGGCATCAGCCACCGAACGGAGGCATCGGCGCGCTGCACGTACAGGCCCGACGCCAGCGTGGCGCGCGTGGCCAGCAGCCCGATCGCGGCCCCTGCCGGCGTCTGGCGCACCGCCTCCTTTAATGCGGCATCCACTAGGTGGAGCATCGGCAGGCCAAGCGTGGCCTGCAGCGGCTCGAACCAGAGGTGCGCCGTGTTGCAGGGCATCACGATGAGCTGCGCACCCGCATCGGCCAGGCGACGGGCGCTGTCCACCAGCGCCGGCAGGGGCGAGGCGCCCTGACCGAGGAAGGCGGCCGTTCGGTCCGGGATCTGCGGAATGGAGCTGACCAACAGCGGAAGGTGCTCCTGGTCGCAGCGGGCCGGCGTTGCCGCCAGCAGCTTGTGCATGAAGTCCAGCGTGGCGAGCGGGCCCATGCCGCCCAGGATGCCGATAGGCGCCCACGCGGGGGCGACCTCGGCGCCAGGCGCATTCATCGATGGAAGGGAGGCGACAACGCGCATGGAACGATGCTAGGTGGCCGCCGACCGACGCGACCATCGCGTCCGCCGCAGGGGCCATCAGCATGACTTATGGTCTTCGTCATCACCAAACGCACGCCGGTTCGCGAAAATGCGCGCAATGAATGCAGACTCCCCGCGCCCGCGTGTCTATCTGGCGGGACCGGACATCTTCCGAGCCGACCATGCGGCCGTGTTCCAGGAACTGAAGCGGCTGTGCAGCACCTGCGGCCTGGAGGGTGTCGCGCCCTCCGATGCCCAGGTCGACCTGGCGGACACCCAGGACAGCGACGAAGAGGCACGGCGCATCTACCAGGGCAACATCGACCTGATCCGCAGCAGCGCCGGCGTGATCGCCAATCTGCAGTGCTTCCGCGGCCTGGAGCCCGACTCGGGCACGGTCTTCGAGGTCGGCTTCGCCATTGCGCTGGGCAAGCCCGTGGTGGCCTATGGCGTGCCGTCCGGCAGCTATGCCGAGCGCGTCCAGGCCGTGCGGCCTTGCGGGCTCGATGCGCGGGGTGTGCTGCGCGAGCAGGCGGACGGCACCGAAGTCGAGGGCCGGGGCCAACGGCTGAACCTGATGCTCACGGGCGCCGCCCGACTGGCCGAAGACGCCGCGGACGCGATCCGGATGCTTGCCGGCCTGCTGGAGGCCGGCGCCCGATGAGGCACACCGCCGCCGGCGGCACTTGCGCCTGGCGCAGGCTGTGCCTGGGCGTCCTGCTGTGGCTGGGCCTGGCGGCCTGGGCCGTCGCACAGGCCGTCGCACCCTCCGCCGCAGAGCGACTCGAACCCGTGGCCATCCGCCCCCAGGCAGGCGGCCTGCCGCTGGCCTGGCACCTCCAGGTGCTCGACGACACCAGCCGCAGCCTCACCCTGGAAGAGGTACGCCAACCCGCGTGGCAGTCGCGCTTCACCTTGCCGGACAACCCACTGCTGGGACGTGAGGCCGACCGGGTGCTGTGGTTCAAGTTCCAGCTGCGGCTGGCCGACCCGATTGACGCACCGCAGGAATGGCTGCTGCTGGTGCCATCGGTCTCCACGCACGAGATGCGCTTCTACGGCCCCATCGCGCCCGACGGTCATGCGCTGGCCGAACCCGTGGTCACCGGCATGCGCCATCCATGGCGCACCCGCCCGGCCTCGTCCGAGCAGATGGCCTGGCGCTTCCACCTGCCGGACGCGCAGCCGTACACGGTGTACGTGCGTGCGGAATCCACCTTCGCCCGCATCTATGACATGCGCGTCTGGCGCACCGCCGACTACCTGGAGTCGACGCAGGACAAGCGCATGTTCGACGGCATCAGCTACGGCATCCTGATCGGCCTGCTGGTGTACGGCCTGGTGCTGCTGCTGGTCTTCGGGGAGCCGATCTACGTCTACTACCTGCTGTCCTGCCTGTGCGCACTGGGGGCCATCGCCGGCTTCAACGGGCATCTGCTGCGCTACCCCTTCGCCAACTGGCCGGCAGCGGCCGGCGTGTCCTACACGCTGATGCCGGCGCTCTGGGCCATCTGCAAGCTGCAGTTCGGACGCCAACTGCTCAACCTGCGGCAGTTCGCGCCCTGGCTCGACCGCCTGGTCGTCGGCCTGCTGGTTGCACTGGGCGTCGCGGCCGTGTACGGACTCTTCGGTCGGCACCCGCTGCTCACCTTCAACCTGGTGCAGGCGTCGGTCGTGCTGGCCTCGGCCGTGCTCCTGGTCGGCGCCATCGTGGCAGGCCGGCGACGCTACTGGCCGGCGGTGCTGTATTGCGTGGGTGTTGCGCTCTTGCTGCTGGCTGTGGGCGCCATCGTCTTCGCCGCCTGGGGCTGGCTGAGCTGGCGGCCTGGCCAGATGAACCTGACGCAGGGCGCGCTGGTGCTCGAACTTGTGGTGTTCGCCGTGGCCGCGGCCTCACGCCTGCGACTGGTGCTGCGTTCCGAACAAGCCCTGGCCGCCCACAACCTGGAGCTGATCGACGCACTGCGCACCGACCCGCTGACCAGCGTTGCCAGCCGCGCCGGGCTGGAGGTCCAGGCCAACCGCTGGCTGCGCGAGGGACGGCCCTTCGCCGTGCTGCTGCTGGACCTGGATGGGTTCAAGGCCGTGAATGACCGCCACGGCCATGCAGCCGGCGACGCCGTGCTGGCAGCGCTGGCAGGGCGGCTGCGCGAGTCGGTGCGCGACTCCGACCTCGTGGCACGTCTGGGCGGCGATGAGTTTGCCCTGTTGGTGGCGGGCGATCCGCAGCGTGATGCCCTGACGGGCCTGGCCCAGCGTCTGCTCGCCCAGGCCGCGCTGCCGGTGGAATGGGAGGGCCAGGGCCTGCGCGTCGGCATGAGCATCGGCATTGCGCGCCGCCCCCAGAACGGCGACAGCCTGGACGCCCTCCTGCGCGCCGCCGACCGGGCGATGTACCACAGCAAGCAGCAGTCGCACGCCCCGGGCTTCAACTTCGCGGACGACATCGCTGCCGCAGCCTGAAAGCACAAGGCCCGGACGCGCCGGGCCTTGTGCCGCTGCTTGTGCCGTGACGGCAGCGCCGGACGCTCGCCGGTCGCTGCGCCTCGATCAGCGCTCGATGGTCAGCGCCACGCCCATGCCACCGCCGATGCACAGCGAGGCGATGCCCTTCTTGGCATCGCGGCGGGCCATTTCATGCAGCAGGGTGACCAGGATGCGGCAGCCGGAGGCGCCGATCGGATGGCCCAGCGCGATGGCGCCGCCGTTGACGTTGACCTTGCTCATGTCCCATCCCATTTCCTTGTGCACGGCGCAGGCCTGGGCGGCGAAGGCTTCGTTGATCTCCAGCAGGTCCAGGTCGGCGGCCTTCCAGCCGGCGCGCTCCAGCGCCTTTTTCGAGGCCGACACCGGGCCCATGCCCATGATGGCCGGATCCAGACCGGTGGTGGCAAAGCTGGCGATGCGGCCCAGGGGCTTGAGGCCCAGGGCGGCGGCCTTCTTCGCGCTCATCACCACAACGGCGGCGGCGCCGTCGTTCAGGCCCGAGGCATTGCCTGCCGTCACGCCGCCAGCCTTGTCGAAGGCGGGACGCAGGCCGGCCAGGCCTTCGGCATTGGTCTTGCGGTTGATGAATTCGTCGGCATTGAAGACGATCGGGTCGCCCTTCTTCTGCGGGATGTTCACGGCCGTGATTTCGTCCTTGAACTTGCCGGCGTCCTGGGCGGCCGCTGCCTTCTGCTGGCTGGCCAGCGCCAGCTCGTCCTGGGCGGCACGGCTGATGTCGTACTGCTTGGCGACGTTCTCGGCCGTGATGCCCATGTGGTACTGGTTGTACACGTCCCACAAGCCGTCGGTGATCATGGTGTCGACCAGCTTCCAGTCGCCCATGCGCTGGCCGTTGCGCGAGTTGGGCAGCACGTGCGGCGCCAGGCTCATGCTTTCCTGGCCGCCGGCCACAACGATCTCGCTGTCGCCGGCATTGATGGCCTGGGCAGCAAGCATCACGGCCTTCAGGCCCGAGCCGCAGACGGCGTTGATGGTCAGGGCCGGCGTCTCCTTCGCGCCGCCGCTCTTGAGCCAGGCCTGGCGGGCCGGGTTCTGGCCGGCGCCGGCGGCCAGAACCTGGCCCATGATCGCCTCGCCCACCTGGCCGGCCTCGACCTTGGCACGGGCCAGGGCTTCCTTGATGACGATGGCGCCCAGCTCGGTAGCCGGTATGCCGGCCAGCGAACCGCCGAACTTGCCGATGGCGGTGCGGGTGGCCGAGACGATGACGATGTCTTCCATGGTGCTCTCTCTTCAATGAAATCGTTGGGAAGGAAAAGGGGTCAGGCCTTGGCCTTGACGTAGCGGCCCGGCGCCGGCTCGATGGCCTTGTAGGCCGCGCCGTTGCCATAGGCCTTGGGTGCGGGGACCTGCTTGCCGGCATGGCGCTTGAGCCACGCGTCCCAGTCGGTCCACCAGCTGCCCGGGTGCTCGGTGGCGCCTTCCAGCCACTCGCCATGCGTCGGCGGGAAGGCGTCGTCCTCACGCAGCCAGTGGCTGCGCTTCTTCTTGGCGGGCGGATTGATCACGCCGGCGATGTGGCCCGAGGCGCCCATCACGAAGCGCATCGACCCCGACAGCAGTTGCGTGGTGGCATAGGCGCCGCCGATGGGCACGATGTGGTCCTCGCGCGAGCCGTAGATGTAGGCCGGGATGTCGATGCGGCCCAGGTCCACCTTCTCGCCGCAGACCGTGACCGCATCCTTGTCGGCCAGCTTGTCTTCCAGATACGTGTTGCGCAGATACCAGGCGTACATGGGCCCGGGCAGGTTGGTGGCGTCGCTGTTCCAGTACAGCAGGTCGAAGGGCGGCGGGGACTCGCCCTTGAGGTAGTTGCCCACCACGTAGTTCCAGACCAGGTCGTTGGGCCGCAGGAAGCTGAAGGTGGCCGCCAGGTCCGCGCCGGGCATCAGGCCACCCCGGCCCATCTGCATCTCGCGGAAGCGCACGAAGGCCTCGTCGATGAAGACGTCGAGGATGCCCGTGTCCTCGAAGCGCAGCAGCGTCGTGAGGAAGGTGACCGAGGCCGCCGGCTTGTGCCCGCGTGCCGCTAGCACTGCCAGTGCGGTGCCCAGGATGGTGCCGCCCACGCAGAAGCCCAGAACGTTGATCTTGCCGCCGCGCTTGTCCTGGCCGCTAATGGCCTGCACCGCACCGATGGCGGTGATGGCGCCCTTCTCGATGTAGTCGTCCCAGGTGGTGTGGGCCAGCGACTCGTCGGGATTGCGCCAGCTGACGACGAAGGTGCGGTGGCCCTGCTCGACGGCATGGCGCACCAGGGAGTTGTCGGGCTGCAGGTCGAGGATGTAGAACTTGTTGATGCAGGGCGGCACCAGCAGCAGCGGGCGTTCGTGCACCTTGTCGCCCAGCGGTTTGTACTCGATGAGCTGGAACAGCTCGTTCTCGAAGACCACGGCACCCTCGGTGGTGGCCACGTTGCGGCCGACCTCGAAGGCGCTCTCGTCCGTCATGCTGACGTGGCCCTGGCGCATGTCGTGCATCAGGTTCTGCATGCCGCGGGCGATGCTCTCACCCTGGGTCTTGAGGGCTTTCTGCTGCGCCTCGGCGTTGAAGGCCAGGAAGTTGCTGGGCGCCGAGGCGGCCATCCACTGCTCGACCGCGAAGCGAAGCCGGGCCTGGGTCTTGGCGTCGGCCTCGACCGCCTCGGTCATGGCCAGCAGGGTGCGGGCATTGAGCAGGTAGGCCGCGGCCGAGAACGCGGCCATGGGATTGGCGGCCCAGCCTTCGCCCGCGAAGCGCTTGTCGCCCGGCGGCGGCACCGACAGGCCCTGGCGCCACAGGGCGCCGGCCTCTTCCACATACTGCTGCTGGATGGCCTGCAGGCGACCCGGGTCGAAGGAGAAGCGCGGCAACTCCGGCTGCGCGGCGCCGCCGAAGCTGCCGCCGTTGCCGAGCTGGCCGAAGGCACTCATTGCCTTGCCCCAACCATCGGTCAATGCCTGCTGAAACGGCCCGAACATGGCGTTCATCTGGGCCTTCGCGTCTTGCTGGTTCATGGAGTCTCCGGTGCCTCACCTGACGGATGGTCCGGCGGAGTATCCTGCATTTTCGAGACCCCTCTTCCCCCGGAAAGCCTACCTCTAAAGCCGCCCCGTGTTTCTCCATCTCGTCGTGATCGCCTGGCTCTACGTGGCCGTGATGATGGCCGTGGCCGAAGCCACGAACACCAACGGCAGCCTGCTGGGTGCCATCGTCACCTTCGTGCTGTATGGGCTGCTGCCCATGGCGATCGTGGGCTACATCCTGTCCACGCCCGCGCGGCGTCGGGCGCGGCGCGCGCGGGAGGCCGCGGCAGAGGGCGCGAACGCGCCGTCCGCGCAACCAGGCGCTTCAATCCCGCCAGATGAGGGCCGCGAAACGGCCACTGACGCGCCCATCGCGCCGGTACGAAAAGAAGACTGAGGGATTGCCGACGGTGCACCAGGCGGCGCTGCCGTCGTTGCCATGCACGTCCCGCACGCCCAGCGCGGCCAGGCGGCGTCGCGCCAAGGCCGGCAGGTTCGCCAGCCATTTGACCTCGGCGGCGCCCGGCACGAAGCAGGCGTGAGCGCCTTCGTCGCGCGCCAGGAAGGCCACGCGGACCTCGGGCCCCACCTCAAAGGCGGTCGGACCGATGCAGGGCCCGAGCCAGGCCAGCAATTCGCTGCCAGCTTCGAAAGCAGCGCAGGCACTGTCGAGCACGCCTGCGGCCAGGCCGCGCCAGCCGCAATGGGCGGCGGCCACCCGCCGGCCCATCGCATCGGTCAGCAGCACCGGCAGGCAGTCGGCCACCATGATCGTGCAGGCGATGCCGGGCTCGGCGGTCGTGCAGGCGTCCGCCTCCAGGCCGTCCGGGCTGGCTGCGTCCAGCGGCGCGCAGGCCGTGCCATGCACCTGCTGCAGGTAGACAGGGCGCACGCCGGTGGCCTCAGCCAGCCGGGCGCGGTTCTCGGCCACCGCCGCCGGGTCGTCACCCACATGCGTGCCCAGGTTCAGGCCCGCCCAGCCGCCACCCTGCGCGCTTCCGGACACGCCGCCGTCGCGCGTGGTGCACAGGGCATGCACGCCAGGCGGCGCCGGCCAGTCAGGGCAGATCATTTGCGTGCCCACGCTCCGGCCGTCGATCCGCGGCTCATTCCGCGTCGGGACACTGCGACGGCTGCGCAGCCTGGAAGGCCGGCAGTTCCATGCAGGCGTCGTACGCCGCCATGGTGCGCGGCAGACCCGACAGGTCGCTGTCGAAACGGCGGGCATTGAAGATCTGCGGCACCAGGCAGCAATCGGCCAGCGTGGGCGTGTCGCCCCAGCAGAAGCGGCCAGCGGGCGAGGCGGCCAGCTGGCGCTCGAAGGCCACCAGTCCGTCGCGTACCCAATGGCGGTACCAGTCGTTCTTGGTGTCTTCGCTCAGCTTGAGCTCGCGCACCAGGTACTTAAGCACGCGCAGGTTGTTCAGCGGATGGATCTCGCAGGCGATGGACTGGGCCAGCGCACGCACATGGGCGCGGGCGGCCACATCGCGCGGCAGCAGGGCCGGCTCGGGGTGCAGCTCGTCCAGGTATTCGATGATCGCCATGGACTGCGAGAAACGCTGGCCGTCGTCCGTCTCCAGCAGCGGCACCAGCTGGTCGGCCGAGATCTGCGCATACGGCGCGGTCTTGTGGTCGCCACGGGCGATGTGCACCGGCACGTAGTCATACGGCAGGCCCTTGAGCTGCAGGGCGATGCGCACGCGGAAGGAGGCCGAGGAGCGAAAGTAGTTGTGCAGCTTGATCATGGTCGGCGAGCATACGACGGCGCCGCCTCTGGCACACTGCGCCCTTCCCCTCCCCCAACCCTTCCAAGAGCAGTCTCCATGGCTTCCCAGGATTTCGTCTTTGCGCCGGCACCGGTGGTGTCGGTTCCCGTGGCGGGCAGCGCCGCGCGCTTCCCGATCCACCGCATCTACTGCGTCGGCCGCAACTACGAGGAGCATGCCAAGGAAATGGGCTTCACCGGCCGCGAGCCGCCCTTCTTCTTCATGAAGCCGGCCGATGCGGCCGTGGTGGTCGACGCCGGCACCACCGGCACCGCGGCTTACCCCACCCTGACCAAGAACCTGCACCACGAGATCGAACTCGTGGTGGCCATCGGCACCGGCGGCAAGAACATCGCCGCGGCCGACGCCCACAACCACATCTTCGGCTACGCCGTGGGTCTGGACATGACCCGTCGCGACCTGCAGAACGACATGAAGAAGCAGGGTCGCCCCTGGGAGATCGGCAAGAGCTTCGAGCAGAGCTCGCCCATCGGCCCGATCGTGCCCAAGGCCGAAGCTGGCGACATCGAGAAGGCCGCGATCTCGCTGCAGGTCAATGGCACCGACCGCCAGCGCAGCAACGTGAGCCAGCTGATCTGGAACATCGCCGAGACCATCGAACACCTGTCGGCCGCCTGGGAGCTGCAGCCCGGCGACCTGATCTACACCGGCACGCCCGAGGGCGTGGCCGCGGTCGTGCAGGGCGACCTGCTGGAGGGCGAGGTGGCCGGCCTGCCGCGCCTGTCGGTGCGCATCGCCTGATCGGCCACCGAGGAGCCGGCGCCCCATGTTCGAGCGACCCCGCATCAAGCACTGCAAGGCCTGCGGCACCGCGGTGGTCTACCGCGTGCCGGACGACGGCGACACGCGCGAGCGCGCCGTCTGCCCGGCCTGCGGCACCATCCACTACGAGAACCCGCTGAACGTGGTGGGCACGGTGCCGGTGCTGGGCACGCGCGTGCTGCTGTGCAAGCGCAACATCGAGCCGCGCTGGGGCAAGTGGACGCTGCCGGCGGGCTTCATGGAACTGGGCGAAACCACCGCCGACGGCGCCGCGCGCGAGACGGTCGAGGAGGCCGGGGCCCAGTTCAAGATGGGCGAGCTCTTCGCCATCATGAACGTCATGCGCGTCGGCCAGGTGCACCTGTTCTACCTGGCCGAGCTGCAGAGCGATCGCTTCGACCCTGGCCACGAGACCATCGAGGCGAGGTTGTTCGAGGAAGACGAGATCCCCTGGGACGAGATCGCCTTCCGCACCGTGCGCGAAGCGCTGCGCTGCTTCTTCGAGGACCGGCGCGCCGGCCGCTTCCAGATCCACACCCTGGACATCCAGTGATGCGTGCACCGCTGCTCCTGCCGCTGCTGCTGGCTGCCGCCGCCGGCGTGGCCCAGGCCCAGAACACCAAGGTCGGCGAGGTCAGCACGGCCTTCAAGCTCATCGGCCCCGACCACAAGGTGGTGGTCGAGGCCTATGACGACCCCAAGGTCACGGGCGTGACCTGCTATGTCTCGCGTGCGAAGACCGGTGGCCTGTCGGGCGCCGTCGGCCTGGCCGAGGACAAGGCCGAGGCCTCGATCGCCTGCCGCCAGGTCGGGCCCATCGCCATCGCCAATCCCCTGCCGCAGCAGGAAGAGGTCTACAGCGAACGGCAGTCGATCCTGTTCAAGCGGCTGCGCGTGGTGCGCATGGTCGATGCCAGGCGCAACACGCTGGTCTACATCACCTATTCCGACAAGCTGATCGACGGCTCGCCCACCAATGCGGTCACCGCCGTGCCGGTGGACCGGGGCACGCCCATCCCGCTGAAGTAAGGCCCCGCGGCGATGGCGACGTCGTCTCCTGCCCGTGCGGTCCGCGAGCTCTACCAGGCGCTATGGCGCCATGCCGAGGGCGTGCGCACCCATCTGGTGGGTGCGACGACGCTCATCTCGGCCTCGCAGCTCATCCGCCTCACCCTGCCCTGGCTCGCCGGTCGCGCCATCGACACCCTGCAGCGCGGCGATATCGCCGGCTCGGGCCGCTGGATCCTGCTGCTGCTGGCCATCTACCTCGTCTCGTGGATGCTGCACGGCCCCGGCCGCGTGCTGGAGCGCAACGTCGGGCTGCGCGTGCGCGAGCGCGTGGCCGACCAGCTCTATGCTCGCATCGCCGCCGCGCCGCTGGTGTGGCGCGATGGCCACCATTCCGGCGAGCTGCAGCATCGCGTGCACCAGGCCAGCCGCGCGCTGTCGGACTTCACCCAGAACCAGTTCGTCTACGTGCAGAACGCCTTCAGCTTCATCGGCCCGCTGGTGGCCCTGGCGCTGCTGGCGCCGGCCAGCGGGCTGATCGCGCTGGTGGGCTTCGTCGCCATCGCGGTCGTCATCGTGCGCTTCGACCGCACACTGATGCAGCTGGCCCGCGCCGAGAACGATGCCGACCGGCGCTACGCCGCCGCCCTGTTCGACTTCATCGGCAATGCCGGCACGGTGATCGGCCTGCGGCTGCAGGCGGCCTCGCGCCGGCTGCTCGGGCGGCGCATGGGCGCGGTGTCGGCGCCGCTGAAGCGCGCCGTGGTGGTGAACGAAGGCAAGTGGTTCACCGTCGACCTGCTGGGCCTGGGCCTGACCTGGGCGCTGGTCATGGAATACGTGTGGCAGAACCGCGTGCCCGGCCAGCCAGTGATGCTGGGCACCGTGTTCATGATCTACCAGTACGCACAGCAGGCTGCGTCCGTCGTGGGCTCCATGGCGGCCAACTTCCAGAGCTTTGCGCGCATGCACACCGACTGGGGCAGCGCCGCGCCGATCTGGGCCGCACCGGGCGACCCCGAGCAGCCGGTGCCGCCCGTGGACACGCAGGCACGGTGGGTGACGCTGACGCTGCAGGGCATGCAATGGCGCTATGCCGATGGCAGCCGCGGTCATGGGCTGCAGGACATCGACCTGACGCTGCAGCGCGGCAGCCGCGTGGCGCTGGTGGGTGCGAGCGGCGGCGGCAAAAGCACGCTGCTACGGGTGCTAGCCGGCCTGTATGCCCCCCAGTCCGGCGAGCTTAGGCTGGACGGACAACCCGCACCCTGGACCCGCCTGCGCCAGCTGGCCACCCTGATCCCGCAGGAGGCCGAGGTGTTCGAGGCCAGCGTGCGCGAGAACCTCGATTTCGGCGAAGCCCGCCCCGAGGCCGACTTGCAGGCCGCCGCGCATTCCAGCGCCTTCGACGAGGTGCTGGCGCGCCTGCCCGGCGGCCTGGACA
>NZ_CAJYES010000184.1 GCF_913773995.1 uncultured Pseudacidovorax sp. | reverse complement strand
ACCATCATCGGCGGCATGCTGCTGGGTCTGTCGCGCAAGGCGGCGACCGACTTCTCCTTCTTCCTGGCCATTCCCACCCTGATCGGCGCGGGCGTCTACAGCCTCTACAAGGAGCGCGCGCTGCTGTCGGTGGCGGACATCCCGATGTTCGCCGTCGGCCTGGTGTTCTCCTTCATCAGCGCCTGGCTGTGCGTGCGCTGGCTGCTGCGCTACATCTCCACGCACAGCTTCATTCCCTTCGCCTGGTACCGCATCGTGTTCGGCCTGATCGTGCTCGGCACGGCCTGGAGCGGGCTGGTCGTCTGGGCGGATTGAGTGGCGCGGGGCGGGTTGTCGCGCCCCGGCTTCGACCAGCTCAGCCCGAACGGTTGGAGCGCGCATCAGTCGGGTGTAGCGCTTCCCTGAGCCGGCACATGAGGTGCAAATAGAAAAGCCACCGGTCACAGGCCGGTGGCTTTTGTCATTTGGAGCACCGCGTGGTGCTCGCCGACCCCCATGTCACACGCGGGCCGAGAAAGCCCTCAGAGCAGATTGCGCAGCGTCGCTTCGATGGCTGCGGCGGTGGCGATTGGCTTTTCCATCGGAAAGAGGTGCGAGCCGTCCAGCATGCTGATGCGCCCGCGCGTCAGGCGCAGAGTGGCGGCCATGCCAGCGCGCTTCATCTCCACCGACTGACGGCCGCCGATGAAGGCGCAGGGGCACTGTAGCGGCTTGCTGCGCAGCAGGCGGCCGATGTTGTCGGGCAGGTTGTCGTAGATCGCGGTCTCGACATCACGGTCAAAGGCGAGGGCGCGCGCATCGCCATGCACGAAGGTGCCATGGTCGATGTAGTCGTGCAGCACCTGGGGATCCCAGCGCGCGAAGGCCTTCTTGTGGCGGAAGTGCTCGAACACCGCCTGGCGGTCTTCCCAACTGTCGCGGCGCTTGCGGCTGACCATGCCGGGCGAGACGCGGCGCATCAGCGGGGTGCGCTTGACCAGCCCCAGCGTGCCGGCGCGCCAGCCGTCGATGATGGGCGAATCGATCATCACCACGCCGCGTGCAAGCAAGGGATGTTTCGACGCACACATGACGCTCAGGATGCCGCCCAGCGAATGCCCGACCAGGAACGGGGCGGTGCCGGCCGCGTCGGCCACGGGCGCGGCGAACTCCGCCAGTTGCTCCACCAGATGCGGCCAGTTGTCGGTGACCGGGAAGCGCGGATCGTGGCCGAACTTCTCGATGGCATGCACCGCGAAGCCGCGGGCGCGCAGGCTGTCGAGCATCACCCGGTAGGTGCTGGCCGGAAAGCTGTTGCCGTGTGAAAAGACGATGGGCGGCAGCGTGGCCGCGGCGGAAGGCAAGGGCGCGGATGCAGGCACGGTCGGCAGCAGGCGGTGGATGCGGGAATCGGGCGGCGGGAGGACAGGGGGCAGACACTGAGCGAGGTGCAGCGCCGCTCGACCCGGCTCCCGAGATGTGGATGAATCCGGTGTGACCGAGCGGGCTGGCTTTGTCAGATGAGCTTCTCGTCCCGCGTCGAGATCTTGCGCAGCGCCCCATGGCGGCCGGCCGGCATCTTCAGCGGATGCGCGGTGTGGTCGTCGTTCCAGACCGGGTCTTCCAGGCTGTCGAAGACTTCGCGCAGCTTGCGGCCCCAGCCGTCGCGGATCATGCGGAAGTAGGGGTTGTCGGCGTCGATGCAGATCACCTTGTCGGTCTGCAGGCGGTTGGCCTCGTACACCACCAGGTCCAGCGGCAGTCCCACCGACAGGTTGGACTTCATGGTCGAGTCCATGGATACCAGCGCGCACTTGGCGGCCTCGTCCAGCGGCGTGTCGGGCGTGAGAACGCGGTCGAGCACGGGCTTGCCGTACTTGGCTTCGCCGATCTGGAAGTAGGGGGTTTCGGGCGTGGCCTCGATGAAATTGCCAGCCGAGTAGACGAGGAAGAGCCGCATGCCCTCGCCCTTGACCTGGCCGCCGAGGATGAAGCTCACGTTGAAGTCCACGCCCGCCGCCTTCAGCGCCTCGCCGTCGCGGTCGTACACATGGCGCACGGCCGAGCCCAGCACGCGCGCGGCGTCGAACATGCTCTTGGCGTTCCAGATCGTGATGGGCGGGCCCTCGCGGCCGCGCTCTTCGAGCTCTTCGATCTGCAGGATCTCGCGCACCGATTGCGAGATCGACAGGTTGCCGGCCGACAGCAGCACCATCGTGCGGTCGCCAGCCTTCTCGTAGACGATGGTCTTGCGGAAGGTGCTGATGTGGTCCACCCCCGCGTTGGTGCGGGAATCCGACAGGAAGACCAGGCCGGCGTTGAGTTTGATGCCTACGCAGTACGTCATGGTGATGCGCGGTCGGCGGGCGGGCCGCGGAGGCTTCAGTCCCGACGCTCGCGTTGGTGCAGCTTTTTGAGTGTGTAGAGCGCTTCGAGCGCCTCCCGGGGGCTCATCGCATCGGGGTCGAGCGTGGCCAGCGCGGATTCTACGGGGCTCTCCTGCGGTGTCTGGGCCACGGGCGGCGGCGCGAACAGATCGACCTGGGCCTGCGCCTGGGTCTGCTGCGACTCCAGCGCTTCCAGTGCGCCGCGGGCATGGTGGATCACGGCCGCCGGCATGCCTGCCAGCCGCGCCACCTGGATGCCATAGCTGCGGCTGGCCGGGCCCGGCTGCATCTCGTGCAGGAAGACGATGTCGCGGCCGCTCTCGGTCGCGCTCACGTGCATGTTGAGCGCCGCGCGGTGCGTGGCTGGAAACTCCGTCAGCTCGAAATAGTGCGTGGCGAAGAGGGTGAAGGACTTGGCCTTGTCGTGCAGGTGCGCCGCGATGCCGGCCGCCAGCGCCAGGCCATCGAAGGTGCTGGTGCCGCGGCCGATCTCGTCCATCAACACCAGCGAATGCGGTGTCGCGCTGTGCAGGATCTGCGCGGCCTCGGTCATCTCCAGCATGAAGGTGGACTGGGCGTTGGCCAGGTCATCGGCCGCGCCGATGCGGGTGTGGATGGCGTCGATGGGCCCCAGCCGGCAGCTGTTGGCCGGTACGCAGGAGCCGATGGAGGCCAGCAGCACGATGATGGCCACCTGCCGCATGTAGGTCGACTTGCCGCCCATGTTGGGGCCGGTGATGACCTGCATCCGCTGGCTGGGCCCGAGCCGTGTGTCGTTGGCGATGAAGGCGCCGCTGGACTTCTCGGCCAGGCGTGCCTCCACCACCGGATGGCGGCCCTGCTCGATCTCGATGCAGGGATGGGCCACGAAGCTGGGCGCGTTCCAGTTGAGCGTGTGGGCGCGTTCGGCCAGCGCCGCGAGGGCGTCGAGCGATGCGAGTGCCGCAGCCACGCGGGTCAGGGCTGGCACATGCGGCTGCAGCTGGTCGAGCAACTGCTCGTAGAGCCATTTCTCGCGCGCCAGGGCGCGGTCCTGCGCCGACAGCGCCTTGTCCTCGAAGGCCTTGAGCTCGGGCGTGATGAAGCGCTCGGCGTTCTTCAGCGTCTGGCGGCGCCGGTAGTGCTCGGGCACGCGGGAGAGGGCGCTCTGCGTGATCTCGATGTAGAAGCCATGGACGCGGTTGAACTGCACCCGCAGGTTGGCGATGCCGGTGAGGGCGCGCTCGCGCGTCTCCAGCTCCAGCAGGAAGCCGTCGCAGTTCTCGCCGATGGCGCGCAGCTCGTCCAGCTCGGCGTCGAAGCCGGTGGCGATGACGCCGCCCTCGCGGATCAGCGCGGCGGGCTCGGGCTGGATGGCGCGCGCCAGCAGCTGCGCACAGCCGGGTGGCGGCACCAGCTCGTCGGCAAAGTAGCCCAGCAACGGGGAAGCGGCCGGCAGCAGCGGGCGGAGACGCTCGCACTTGGTCAGCGCCAGCTGCAGCGCGACCAGCTCGCGCGGGCGCACCTGGCGCAGCGCGACGCGGGCGGCGATGCGCTCCACGTCGCTGGTGTTCTTGAGCTGCTCGCGCAGCAGCTTCCAGGGCGCGGCGGTCTCGCCGGGCGCGGGTGCGCGCAGGGCGGCGATCGCGCCCAGTCGGGCCTGGGCCTCGGCCCGGTCGCGGCGCGGGGCCAGCAGCCAGCGCTTGAGCATGCGGCTGC
>NZ_CAJYES010000183.1 GCF_913773995.1 uncultured Pseudacidovorax sp. | reverse complement strand
CGCCCCCGGCGCCATCGGGCGCCGCCTCCAGGCTGCGCACGATGGCCTGCCTCACCCCGCCACCAGGAGTTGGCGCCATGAATTTCTCCAAGTTCTTCATCGACCGGCCGATCTTTGCCGGCGTGCTGTCGCTGCTGATGCTGATCGCCGGGCTGATCGCGCTGCGCGGCCTGCCGATCTCCGAGTACCCCGAAGTCGCACCACCGCAGATCGTGGTGCGTGCGCAGTACCCCGGCGCCAATCCCAAGGTCATCGCCGAGACGGTGGCCACGCCGCTCGAAGAGCAGATCAACGGCGTGGAAGGCATGCTCTACATGAGCAGCCAGGCCACCACCGACGGCGTGATGACGCTGACGGTGACCTTCCGCCTGGGCACCGACCCCGACAAGGCCCAGCAGTTGGTGCAGAACCGAGTGGCGCAGGCCGAGCCGCGGTTGCCGGAGGAGGTGCGGCGTCTGGGCCTGGCCACGGTCAAGAGCTCGCCGGACATCACGATGGTGGTGCATCTGGTGTCGCCCAACAAGCGCTACGACATCGACTACCTGCGCAACTACGCGGTGCTCAACGTCAAGGACCGGCTGGCCCGCATCGAAGGCGTGGGCCAGGTGCAGATCTGGGGCGGCGGCGAATACGCGATGCGCGTCTGGCTCGATCCGCAGAAGATGGCCCAGCGCGGCCTGTCGGCCAACGACGTGGTCTCCGCCATCCGCGGGCAGAACATCCAGGCCGCGGCCGGCGTGGTCGGGGCCTCGCCGGGCCTCTCGGGCGTGGACCTGCAGCTGTCGGTCAACGCGCGCGGCCGGCTGGCCAATGAAGAGGAATTCGGCGACATCATCGTCAAGGGCGGCGGCGCGGGCGAGCCGTCGACACAGGTCGTGCGCCTGCGCGACGTAGCCCGCATCCAGCTGGGCGCGGCCGACTATTCGCTGCGCTCGCTGCTGGACAACGACCCGGCGGTGGGCATCGGCGTCTTTCAGGCGCCGGGCTCCAATGCGCTGCAGATCTCCGAGCAGGTGCGCCGCACGATGACCGAGATCCAGAAGGCGATGCCCGAAGGCGTGGAATACCGCATCGCCTACGACCCCACGCAGTTCGTGCGCGCGTCCATCGAGTCGGTGATCCACACGCTGCTGGAGGCGGTGGCGCTGGTGGTGCTGGTCGTGATCCTGTTCCTGCAGACCTGGCGCGCATCCATCATTCCGCTGCTGGCCGTGCCGGTGTCGGTGGTGGGCACCTTCGCCGTGCTGCACCTCCTGGGCTTCTCCATCAATGCGTTGTCGCTCTTCGGCCTGGTGCTGGCCATCGGCATCGTCGTGGACGACGCCATCGTGGTGGTGGAGAACGTGGAGCGCAACATCGAGGCCGGCCTCACGCCGCGCGAGGCCACGTACAGAGCCATGCGCGAGGTGTCGGGGCCCATCGTCGCCATCGCGCTGGTGCTGGTGGCGGTGTTCGTGCCGCTGGCCTTCATCTCGGGCCTGACGGGCCAGTTCTACCGGCAGTTCGCCGTCACCATCGCCATCTCGACGGTGATCTCGGCCATCAACTCGCTGACGCTGTCGCCTGCGCTTGCAGCGCTGCTGCTCAAGGGCCACGACGCGCCGCGCGATGCGCTCACGCGCGGCATGGATCGGCTGCTGGGTGGCTTCTTCCGCGGTTTCAACCGGCTGTTCCACCGCGGCAGCGAGGGCTACGGCCGCGGCGTGCGCGGCGTGATCTCGCGCAAGACGCTGATGCTGGGCATCTACGTCGCGCTGGTCGCGCTGACCTTTGGCCTGTTCAAGGCGGTGCCGGGCGGCTTCGTGCCCACGCAGGACAAGCAGTACCTGATCGGCTTCGCCCAACTGCCCGACGGCGCCACGCTGGACCGCACCGACGACGTGATCCGCCGCATGGGCGACATCATGAAGAAGAACCCCAACGTGGAAGGCACGCTGGCCTTCCCGGGCCTGTCGATCAACGGCTTCACCAACAGCTCCAACGCGGGCATCGTGTTCGCCATGCTCAAGCCCTTCGACCAGCGCAAGGCGCCAGAGCAGAGCGGTGCGGCCGTGGCTGGCCAGCTCAACCAGGCCTTCGCGGGCATCCAGGACGCGTTCATCGTGATGTTCCCGCCGCCGCCCGTGGCGGGCCTGGGCACCACCGGCGGCTTCAAGCTGCAGCTGGAAGACCGTGCCTCGCTCGGTTACGAAGCCATGGACAAGGCGGTGCAGGCCTTCATGGCCAAGGCACGGCAGACGCCCGAACTGGCGGGCATGTTCACCAGCTGGCAGGTCAACGTGCCGCAGCTCTTCGCCGACGTGGACCGCACCAAGGCGCGGCAGCTGGGCGTGCCGCTGACCGACATCTTCGACACGCTGCAGATCTACCTGGGCAGCCTGTATGCGAACGACTTCAACAAGTTCGGTCGGACCTACAGCGTGCGCGTGCAGGCCGACGCGCCCTACCGTGCGCGGGCCGAGGACATAGGCGCGCTCAAGGTGCGCGCGTCCTCCGGCGAGATGATCCCGCTGTCCGCCCTGATGAAGGTCGACGCGAGCTTCGGCCCCGAGCGCGCCATGCGCTACAACGGCTACCTCACGGCCGACGTCAACGGCGGCGCCGCGCCCGGCTATTCCTCGGGCCAGGCGCAGGCGGCCATCGCGCGCATCGCTGCCGAGACGCTGCCGGCGGGCATCGACTTCGAATGGACCGACCTGACCTACCAGGAGATCCTGGCGGGCAACTCGGCGGTCCTCGTGTTTCCGCTGGCCATCCTGCTGGTCTTCCTGGTGCTGGCCGCGCAGTACGAAAGCCTGACGCTGCCGCTGGCCATCATCCTGATCGTGCCCATGGGGCTGCTGGCGGCGATGACCGGCGTGTGGCTCTCGGCGGGGGACAACAACGTCTTCACGCAGATCGGCCTGATCGTGCTGGTGGGCCTGTCGGCCAAGAACGCGATCCTGATCGTGGAGTTCGCGCGCGAGCTGGAGTTTGCGGGCCGAACACCGTTACAGGCCGCCATCGAGGCCAGTCGCCTGCGGCTGCGGCCCATCCTGATGACCTCGCTGGCCTTCATCATGGGCGTGCTGCCGCTGGTGCTGTCCTCCGGCGCGGGCGCCGAGATGCGCCATGCCATGGGCGTGGCCGTGTTCGCCGGGATGATCGGCGTGACCGCCTTCGGCCTCTTCCTCACGCCTGTCTTCTACGTGGCGCTGCGCCGGCTGGCCGGCAACCGGCCGCTGCGGCAGCACGGCCAGGTGCCGGCCCATGCCGACGACTTCGTGTCTGCCGAGCATCCTGTCGCGCCGGGCCATCACGGCGGCGGGGGTGGTGGCCTCGCGGCTCTGCCCGCGGCACCGCGCGGCGCTCACGAATGACGCCCAGGCATTCCTTGTTCACGAGGACAACGACCATGACAAACACGCACTCGACCACGAGGGGGCCGTCGTCGACGGACGCGACCATGACCCGTACAGCGCAAGTGCGCAGCGCCTTCGATCGCCTCCAACCGTTCGCGCTGAGCCTGTCGAAGCGCCGCACCCTCGTTCCGCTGCTGGCCGCCCTGGTGCTCGCTGGCTGCGCCACCGCCCCGGCGCGGCTGCCTGCCGTCGCCACGCCCGCCCGTTTCAAGGAAGCGCTGCCCGTCACTCGGACCACGACCGAAGGCCGCTGGACCGAGGCCGCCGCCGCCGAGGCCCAGCCCCGCGGCGAATGGTGGAAGGCCTTCCAGGACCCGGTGCTCGATGCGCTTGTGGCGCAGGCGGCCGAGGCCAATACCAGCCTGCAGCAGGCTGCGGCCCGCGTGCGGCAGGCGAGGGCGCTGTTGCGCAATGCCGAGGCCGACCGTTCGCCGCAGCTTGGCCTGGGAGGCGGCGCCACGCGGCAGCGCGGGCTGGATCGCAACCAGTCCACCCAGCCTTCCACGCTGCTCAACGCCGGCCTCAGTGCCTCGTGGGAGTTGGACCTCTTCGGCCGCCTGTCGCGCCTGCAGGACGCCGCTGCACTCGACGCCCAGGCGCGCGAGGCCATTCTGCAGAGCACGCGCCTGATGGTGCAGGCCGAGGTCGCGCAGACCTACCTGGCCCTGCGCGCCGCCGACGAGGAGCGCGCCCTGGTGCGCGACGGCGTGGCCGCCTACCGCGACACGCTGCGCCTCACGCAGCGCCGCGAGCAGGCCGGCGACGTGGCCGCGCTGGACGTGGCGCGGATGCAGGCCGAGGTCTCGGCCAACGAGTCCGAGGCCCTCGCCCTGGATCGCCGCCGTGCCGAACTGGAGCATGCATTGGCCGTGCTGGTCGGCCGTGCGCCGGCGGACTTCGGCATCGGTGTCGATCGCTGGCAGACCGCACTGCCCGTGGTGCCGGCGGGCGTGCCCTCCACCGTGTTGCTGCGCCGGCCCGACGTGGCCGCAGCCCAGGCGTCGGTGCTGGCCGCGCAGGCCCGCGTGGGTGCGGCGCAGGCGGCGTACTTCCCGGACGTCGCACTCACGGCCGGCGGTGGCTTTGCGTCGTCGGAGCTGGGCGACCTGTTCAAGTGGTCGGCGCGCTCCTGGGGCGTGGGTGCGCTGCTGTCGCTGCCGCTGCTCGATGGCGGACGCCGGGCCGCGGGTGTGGAGCAGGCGAGCGGCGTGCTCGACGAGGCGGTCGCCGCCTATCGCGCCCAATCGCTCGATGCCTTCCGCGAAGTGGAGGACCAGCTCTCGGGCCTGCGTCTGCTGCAGCAGCAGGCCGCTGCGCAGGCCACGGCGGTGGAGGCCGCGGCGCGGGCCCTGCAGCTGTCGGACACCCGCTACCGCAACGGCTACATCAGCCAGCTCGACGTGCTCGATGCGCGCCGCAGCGAGCTGCGCAATCGGCGGCAGGCGCTGCAGGTGCGGTCGGCGCAGTACCAGGCCACCGTGGCGCTGGTGCGGGCGCTGGGCGGGGGATGGGGAGGCGCGCCGATGGCGGCCGCGCAGTCATCGTCGACCGCGGACACGGCGGCCGCGGCTTTGGTGAACAAGGAGGGTTCGTAGCCGCTGAGTGGCGCCCGCAGCGGGTTACTGCCTGAGTGACGGCGAGCGTCGTCGATCAACGCACGGTGTCGGGCGCGGTCTCCGCTTCGAGCCGCGTCAGCCAGCGCATCGCCTCTAGCCGCGAGCTGCCGCACATCTCGGCCGACGGTGCCAGGCCGCCGCAGCAGGCCGGCCGCTCGGGCAGGCCGAAGATGCGGCAGCGGTTGTCGTCGGAGAGCTGGATGCAGCGCACGCCCGCTGGCTTGCCGTGCGGCATGCCGGGAATGGGGCTGGAGATGGAGGGCGCGGTGCAGCAGGCACCGCAGTCGGGGCGGCAATCCATGGCGGGCACTGTAGTGGACGCCGTGAACCACAGACCGGTGCAGGGCCGGCGGACCGGCGTTGGCTGCGTCAGAGTGCAGCGGCCAGCTTGAGCGCCGCGTCCCCCAGGCCGCCCAGGATGCGGTCGGCCAGCTCGGCCGGAAAGCCCGCAGGCAGCTCACCATGGACCGCCGCGACCACGCCGGGCGTGAGCGCAGCGGCGGCCTCGATCAGCGCCGCCACGCCGCGGCCGTCTGCCGCCAGCACCCCGTGGCGCTGACCGAGCGTGACCCAGTGCCGCGGCAGGATTTCCCGCAGCTTCCAGTGCGCGTTGCGGCCGCGCACCGCCATGGCCATGCGGGCCTTGTGGGCCGAGATGGCGCCTGGCCCTTCCCCGAGCACCGGCCAGGCCGACAGCACGTCGTACAGCGGCGTGAGCTGGTAGCGACCGCCGGGCCGCAGGAACAGGCTGAAGTTCTTGGCATGGCCGTCGGTGGCGCCGAGCATCCAGAACAGCAACTGGGCGATGAAGAAGGTGCGGCGGTCATCCTCGCGCGTCAGCGATCCATCGAGCACACCCATGATTCGGTCGATGCCGGGCCCGCCGTCCGCCTCGTACTTGGCGTCGGGCGGCGTGCCGGTGGCCTGGCAGAAGTCCTCCTGCGGCAGACGCAGCAGTTGCTGCCGCCCGTCGGGGCCGGTCCACCAGCGCCGGTCGAAGCGCTCCACAGCCAGCACCCGCATGTCCTCGAACTGCAGCGGCCGGCAGTCGGCCACCGGCAGGCCGAAGGCACGCAGGATGCGCGCGCACAGCCATTCGTTCTCCACCGAGTGGCGCATGTCGATCCTCATGCCGCCGACGAGGCCGAGCGGCAGCTTGAGGATGTGCGTGGTGGGCGTGCTGCCCTGCGGCAGGCACCAGCGGCCGTCCTGCAGCAGCAGGGCGGTCTTCTCCTGTGCGCCGGCGATGGAGATGCGCAGGTCCTCGTCGTCGGCTGCGAGTCCCAGGGGTGCGGCGGCCGTGGCGCTGCGCAGGATGGCTGCGACGCGTGCCTCGCTGAGTGGTTCGGCCTGGATGGCGCGGGAGGCGCTTGAGGCTTCGCCCTCGGGCAGGATCTCCAGGGCTCCGACACAGTCCCGCCCCATGCGGGCGAGCAGGGCGAAGGCGTCCGTGCTGCCCGTGCCGTGCCGCCGCGCCATGCGCTCGCGGATGTCGCGGCTGTCGGGCAGCAGGTTCTCGAAGTAGGCCCGCACCTTCGGGCCGCGGTGCGGCGCGTTGCCGGGCGTGAAAGGCAGAGACAGGGACAGCGGCCGGCCTTCGGGCGACCGGGTCCAGTCGGCGTCGTAGTGCAGCGTGTCGGGCGCCTGGGGCGCCAGGCTCCAGGTGCCGACGAAGGCGCCATTCATCCAGAGGCCCAGGGCGCGGCGATGGGTGCGGCGGCCCATGGACTACCAGGCCGGCGAATCGCGCTCGGCCGCGCGAGGGGGGGCATGGGGCTCGGTCGGCATGAGCACCATGTCCGCCCCCAGGATGTGGAGCACCGACAGCAATCGCGTCGCGCCCATGCTTTCGGCGTTGCGCTCCAGGGCCGAATAGGTCTGCTGGGTCACACCCAGTCGCTGCGCGATCTGGGCCTGTGTCAGCCCGCTCTGCTTGCGAAGCGCACGCAGCAGTCCGGGCAACTGGTCAGCGGTTCGGACGATGAAGGCGGGCATACAGGGTTCGTTGCGTAATCCGGATTAACGCATTGCAATGCGTAAAAGTAGTTTACAGCTCCTGAGCTGTTCGAGCGCCTGTTTCTTCCGAGCTGTGGGCGCATCGACTCAGCCCTGGAGCTTCGCCGCCGTGCGTTCGTGCAGACGCTCGAACATGTCCACGATGTGCTGCAGACCGTCCTCGCCGACCAGCCAGGGCGTACCGGTGCCGGCCTTGCGCCGAAGCAGCGTGAGCACGGCGCTCTTCTGGGGCATGGCAAGGGGCCGTAGTCGCACCCGGGGCGCGGCCAGCAGAACGCAGCTTGCGGGCACCAGGGCCACGCCCAGGCCGGCACCCACCAGATCGAGCACGCCGTGAACCGTGCTGGCCTCGTAACGGATGCGGGGCGAAAAACCCGCCTGTGCGCACAGGTGGATCGCCTGGTCGAAGTAGGCCGGACCCCGATGACGCGTGAAGGCCACGAAGTCCGCTTCGGCGTATGTGCGCAGGTCTGCCGTGCCGCCTCGCGGTAGCCGATGCGTGACGGCCACGGCGACGCAGAAGGGATCGAGGATGCGGGTCACGGTCGCGATACGAGGATGGCGCGTGTCGGCGCGCGCGATGCCCAGGTCGATCTGGCCGCTGGCCAGCGCATCGATCTGCTCGCTGCTGATCATCTCGCGCAACTCGAACTGCAGGCCTGGGTCGTCTGCACGCAGGGCTGCCAGCAACTGCGGCAGCACGGTGCTGCCTGCCGAGGGCACGAAGCCCAGCGAGAGCCTGCGGGTCGGCGTGGCGCCGGCAATCCATGCCCGCAGGCCGCCGACCCGCTCCACCAGCGCACGCGCTTCGGGCAGCAGCGCTTCGCCGGCCTCGGTCAGGTGCACGCCCTTGGGATGGCGCACGAAGAGGGGGGTGCCCAGCGCCTCCTCCAGCTGGCGGATCTGCACCGACAGCGGTGGCTGCGCGATGAACAGCTTCTGCGCCGCGCGGCTGAGGTTGCCGGCCTCGGCCACGGCGATGAAGTAGCGCAGATGGCGCATCTCGATGTTCATGGAGTCTCCATACCTCGCAGGTATGGGCAGCATAGCGAATCGGTGCTGGACGTATTGCGCAGCCGCGCCAAGAATCCGGGCCATCGCCGCTCGTCTCGAAGCGGCTCGCACCGGAGACACCCCCACCATGAAGCGAATCCTCGCCCTCGCGCTCTTTCCCTTGTTGACGCTGCATGCCGCAGCCCAGTCCTGGCCCACCAAGCCCGTGAAGGTCGTGGTGCCCGCGCCGGCCGGCAGCTCGCTGGACTTCATCGTGCGCACCCTCGGCAACCGCCTGAGCACCCGCTGGGGCCAGCCCGTGATCGTGGACAACAAGCCGGGTGCAGGCGGCATGCTGGGCATGTCCGCAGTGGCCAAGGCGGCACCCGATGGCTACACGCTGGGCATCGGCTTCAACGGGCCCATCGCCTTCGCGCCTTTCATGTACAAGCAGATGGCCTACGACCCGGTCAAGGACCTGGCGCCCATCGTGCTGACCTCATCCCAGCCCAATGTGCTGGCGGTGCCGGCCAACCATCCGGCCAAGACGGTGCAGGAGTTCGTGGGCTGGGCGCGTGCGCAGCCCAATGGGGTGGCCTACGGTTCCGTCGGCGCAGGCAGTTCTTCGCACCTGACCATGGAGCTGTTGCGCACCACGGCCGGCTTCGAGGCCACGCACGTGCCCTTCAACGGCTCGCCGCCGGCAGGCATCTCCCTGGCCTCAGGCGAGACGCAGGCCTTGTTCACCGTGGCGCCGGCGCTGCTGCCGCTCGTGGCCAGCGGGCGCATCCGGCTGCTGGCCGTCACCAGTGCCAAGCGCATGGAAGGCATGGAGCAGCTGCCCACCATCGCCGAGTCCGGCTACCCCGGTTTCGAGGCGCTGGCGTGGAACGGCCTGTTCAGTGCCGCCGGTACGCCTGCTGCCGTCGTGGCCAAGGTCAACGCCGACGTCAACACCGCCCTGAAGGAGCCCGAAGTGCAGGCCGCCTTTGCCAAGCAGGGCCTGGTGCCGGGTGGCGGCACGCCGCAGTCCCTCGCCAGCTTCATGGCCCAGGAGCGCAGCAAGTGGGGCGCCATCATCCAGAAGACCGGCATCCGCCTCGACTGATCCCAAAGGAGCGCTCAATCATGCAAGCCCTGAGAAAGACCCGCGCCGCGGCCGGCCTCGAACTGGTGGAGGTGCCTGCGCCCCAGGCGGCCGATGTGCGGGACGGCGAGGTGCTGGTGCGCGTGCGTGCCGCCGGCATCTGCGGCAGCGACCTGCATGTCGACGACTGGACCTCGAGCTACACCTTCATCGCCCCGTCGCTGCCCGTCACCATCGGCCACGAGTTCGTGGGCGTGGCACAGACCGGGCCACTGGCGGGTCGCCGCGTGGTGGTGCGGCCGTCGGTGACCTGCGGCATGTGCGCGGCCTGCACCGCTGGCGAATTCGACCGCTGCGAGCAGAGACGCGGCATCGGCATGACGCGCGATGGTGCCTTTGCAGCCTGGGTGCGTGTGCCACAACGCAACTGCGTGCCCGTGCCCGATGGCGTGAGCGACGAGCTGGCGGCGCTGACCGAGCCGCTCACCATCTCGATGCAGGCCCTGCGCATCGCGGGCGACGTGAAAGGTGCGCGCGTGCTGGTGATGGGCCCGGGCACCATCGGCCAGGGCATCGCCGCATTGGCGCGGCGGGCCGGCGCGGCCCAGGTGGTGGTGAGTGGCTTCGACGATGCCGTGCGTCTGGCAGCGCTGCAGCGCATGGGGTTCACCCAGCAGGTGGACGTGGCCGGTGGCAGCCTGGCCGACGGCGTTGCTGCGTTCATAGATGGTCATCGCTTCGACGTGGTGTTCGAGGCCACGGGTGTGCCCGAGACCATCCAGGACGCACTGCCCCTGTTGCGCCGCAATGGCGTGGTCGTGGTCACGGGCATCCATGCGCGACCGCTGACGCTGGACCTCACGCCGCTGGTGCGCAACCAGCATCAGCTGCGCGGCTCCTTCCGGCCGCCGGAGTCGGACTGGCCGCTCGCCCTCGATCTGATGCAGGAACTCGCCCCGGTGCTCGAACCGATGGTGAGCCATGTGTTGCCCCTGTCGCGGGCGGCGGAAGGTTTTGCCCTGGCGCATGGCAAGAAGGCCTGCAAGGTGCTGCTGGCGCCGGAGCCCTCGGATGGCTGACTGGCTCGCGGGCGCGGGCGCGCTGCTGGCGTTGTGGAACGACGTCGATCCGGAGGTGGAAGCGGCGTACGAGGACTGGCATGCCAATGAGCATGTGCCCGAGCGGCTGACCGTTCCCGGCATCCTCGACGCGCGCCGCTATGCGGCCATGGCGCCGGCATCGCGGCCGCGCTACCTCACGCTGTATGCACTGGCGTCGATGGAGGTGCTCGACAGCGGGGCGTATCGGAATCTTTTGGCCCATCCCACCCCAACCAGCGCGCGCATGCGCCCGCACCTGAGGAATGTCGCGCGCTGGGTGTGCCGGCTCCATCGCGCGGCGCCGGTGTGGCCGGAGGGGCCGGTGCATGTCCGCACCACGGACGATGCGACGACGACCCCAGCGCATGTGGCCTCACCGCTGCTGCTGGCCGAACACCTGCCGCAGGCTCCAGGCCTGCCCTGGATGGCCTCCGGCCAGGCCCTGAAGGTCGAGGGTCGCTGGCTGATGGTCCACGAGAGCACGGTGACGCCGTTGGCCGGTGGTGAGGACTGTTGTCATCCCTTGCCGGTGCGCCGCGCGCGAATAGCGCATTGAGGCGCCTGCGCCGCCAATGTCCCTGGGCCACGTCGGCCTTGTGGGGGCCGCGTTGGCCCGCTCGCTAGACTGTCAGCAGATGTCCAGCGACTCTTCTGAGCCTCCCAGTCCGCGGCTGGCCTTCGCCAGCCCTTGCGCGCACCGCGCGCGCACCTTCCTCCCCGATCCTGCTGCCTTGCTCTGCCGCGCCGCCTTGGCGCGTGCACGGCATGCGGCGTGCACGCACCGCCCGCGCGCGCAGAGGCACCGATGATCGAACTCCTAAGCGATCCGGCCGTCTGGGCCGGCCTGCTCACGCTGGTGGTGCTGGAGATCGTCCTCGGCATCGACAACCTGATCTTCATCGCCATCCTGGCTGAGAAGCTGCCACCCCACCAGCGGGACCGCGCGCGGGTCATCGGCCTGTCGCTCGCGCTCGTCATGCGCCTGGGCCTGCTGTCGGTCATATCGTGGATGGTCACGCTCACGCGGCCGCTGTTCTCGCTCGGGCCGCTTTCCTTCTCGGGTCGCGACCTGATCCTGCTGTTCGGTGGCTTGTTTCTGCTGTTCAAGGCCACCTCGGAGCTGCACGAGCGGCTCGAGGGTGCCGAACACCAGGCGACCACCAACCCCGTCTATGCGGGCTTCTGGCTGGTCGTCGCGCAGATCGTGGTGCTCGATGCCGTGTTCTCGCTCGATGCCGTGATCACCGCCGTGGGCATGGTCAGTGACCTGCCGGTGATGATGGCCGCGGTCGTCATCTCCATCGGCGTGATGCTGCTGGCGGCCAAGCCGCTCACGCGCTTCGTCAACGCGCATCCGACGGTGGTGGTGCTGTGCCTGAGCTTCCTGCTCATGATCGGCCTGAGCCTCGTGGCCGAAGGCTTCGGCTTCCACCTGCCCAAGGGCTACCTGTATGCGGCCATCGGCTTCTCGATCCTGATCGAGATGCTCAACCAGCTGGCGCGTCGCAACCAAGCGCGGCAGCAGGCCCTGCGGCCGCTGCGCGAACGCACGGCTGAATCGGTGCTGCGGCTGCTCGGTGGCGGCCGGCGCCTGCAGGCGGCCGCCGTGTCCGACGGCGATGCGCATGCGCCGGTCGATGCCCCGGCGTTTGCGCCGGAAGAGCGCCACATGGTCAGCGGCGTGCTTTCCCTCGCGGAGCGCACGGCGCGCAGCATCATGACGCCGCGTTCGGACGTGTCCTGGATCGATCTCGAGGAGTCCCCCGACGCAGTGCGCGAGCGCTTGCTGGGCTCGCCGCACAGCCTGCTGCCCGTGTGCCGCGGCAGTCTGGATCAGGTCGTCGGCGTCGGACGGGCGACCGAGTTGCTCGCGGCGCTGGTGGCGCAGGGCCGCATCGACGAGCAGGGCGCGCACATGCGTATGCCGCTGTACCTGCCGGAAAGTGCCAGCGTCACCCACACCATCGACGTCCTGCGCAAGGCAAAGGGACAGCTGGTGCTGGTCAATGACGAATACGGGCTGCTCAAGGGCCTGCTCACGCCCTTCGACGTGCTCGAGGCCATCGCGGGCGAGTTCCCCGACGAGGACGAGTTGCCGGAGATCGAGCGCCTGGAGGCAGGCGCCTGGCGCGTCGCCGGAACGGCCGACATCCATCAGCTGCAGCGGATGCTGGAAACCGAAGGGCTGGTGAGCGAGGACGACAGCTACACCTCGTTGGCGGGCTATCTGCTGTCACGGCTGGGCCGCATGCCGGCCGCCGGCGAGGTGCTCGTCCACGACGGATGGCAGATGCAGGTGCTCGACGTGGACGGCCAGCGCATCCGTGCGGTGCGCATCGAGCCGGCGGCGGATGAGACGCGGGCTCAGGCCCCCTCGGCCTGACCTGCATTCGGATCGGCTGTCTTCTCCAGGTACGCATAAAGCCCAAGCGCGATCGCCAGCGGCAACAGGTAGTACAGGGCGCGGTAGGCCAGCACCGCGCCCATCAGCTTGCCCTGCGGCACGTGGCCCGACAACAAGGCGAGATACACGGCCTCCAGCACGCCCAGGCCCGCCGGGATCGGCACGCACACGCCCACCACCGATGCAGCCAGCAGCACGCCCAGCACGTGGGCATAGGACACACTGCCGCCCAGCAACAGATACATCAGCGTGCCCATCAGGCACCAGTTGCACGCGGAAAGCGCCAGTTGCACCAGAGCGAGGCGCGGCGTGGGCAGGTGGACCGACTTGCCGCGCACCTTCCAGGTGGCGCCGTGCCAGCGCAGGCAGGCGCCCAGGTACGCTACCGGCAGCAGCATCAGCCCGATGCCGATGATCTGCAGCATGCCGTTGGACAGCGGCACAGACGCCGGCAGCTTGAGCATGCCGGACGCGAAGAGGCCGCCCGCCACCAGCCCATAGCCCAGCCAGTTGGTGCTCAGGCTCATGGCGATGATCTGGCCCACCTTGGTCTCGTCCAGCCCGTCGCGCGCATAGAGCCGGGCGCGCAGCGCCACGCCGCCGACCAGCGACCCGAGGTTGAGGTTGAAGCCGTAGCTCGCCACGGCGATGGCCCAGGTCCGCATCACCGGCAGGCCATGTTTGGTGTGATGTCGTCCGGTGAGATCGAAGCACCCATACAGTGCATGGCTGGCGAGTGCGAGGATCGAGGCCTCCGGGAGCACGGTGCCGGGATAGCGCTTGAGCGCCGCCCATGCGCCAGCCCAGTCGATCTTGTGCGCGTGGGAGATGAGCATGGCCAGCACCAGCAGCCCGAGCGCAGGCACGGCCCAGCGGCGGATCGTGGGCCCCAGGCGTGCCCAGCGGGAGCGGTGCGCGGCAGCATCCTTTCCATCCTCGGCGCCTGCCGCTGTGCGGGGGGAAGAGCTGGCCATCAGCAGGGGCGCCTCGGTGTCTTGCATGGTTTGATGGTGCGCAAGGCGCGCTCCGCCCCACGTCGGCGTCCAACATCGGCCGCTGTAGGCCGCCCGGAGGCGTCGGCAGGGAGCTGGCCCGGATCCTGCTTCGAAAAAGCGGTCTCCTCGCAGCACCCTTGCTGCGACTTCGCCCGGCGGCTCCTTGGCCGACCGGGCTTTTTCATGGAGATTCGGCGCAGCGTTTGGGGCACCGCAGGCGGCGATGCGTCGCTACAGGCTCTCTCAGGAGCGCGGAGCGGCTTTGTCCAGCGCATGCAGCAGCGCGCGGCGCTCGTCCGCAGCGCGGCGGGCGAGGGCGCCGACCTCCTGGTGCTCCGCCGATTCCGCGGAGTCGCCGAACACGCGCACCTGCTCTTCCAGCAGGGCCCGCACGGTGCGCACCATGTCTCGGTCGAAGGTGGCGCCCTTGCTCTCGGCGACGCGGTCCACCATCCGGCGGGACGCCTCCGACATGTCCAGCGGCAGGTTGGTCTTGTGGCGCTCCGCATAGTCTGTCATGTCGCGGTAGAGCGCGTCGGACTTCTTCTCCAGTGATGCCGCCCATTCCCGCAAGGCCGGTTTCTGGAAGCGACGCTGACCCAGCTTGCCGATCTCGCGGTCGCGCACGAGTAGTCCGCCAGCGGAGCGCAGGAATACCCGGTCGCCGTTGCTCATGTCGCCACGCAGCGTGGCGTCGTCGGGGTCCTTGCTGTTGGGCTGGGCATGCGCCAGCGGCATGGCCAAGGCCGTGCAGCCCGCAAGCAGGGTCGACATCAGCAGACGACGCGCGGGCTGATGAACGATGGAAGACAGGAAGGCAGAAGACTGGCGCATGGAATCGATGAAGTGAGGTCGCAATGCGCCAAGCATGGCGCCCATCCACGCGGCCTCGCCTGAGGCATCTCGCCCAAGGCGCGTAGGACCGTCAAGCATGCGCCGGGTGATCATGTCCGACGCGTGACGGGCACGCCCTCGGCATTGCTTGCCACCTGCCATGGCGCGACGTGCACTCCTTCAGGGCGGCGACGCAGCTGCCTGCCGTCCCAGCCACTCTCGGAATGCCCGCAGCGGCGGGTAGCGCAACTGGCTGCTGGCGCAGGCGAGGTAGTAGCTGCCGGCGCTGCCGCAGCGCAGATCGACGGCCGGCACCAGCTCGCCGCGGTCGAGCTCCGAGCGGATCAGGAACTCGGGCAGCAGGGCCACGCCCAGCCCCGCCGAAGCCGCCTGGGTCACGGTGGCGAACTGGTCGATACGGGTGCCTGCCTCGTCACCGGGCGCGAGGCCTTGCGCGGCGAACCAGTCCGTCCAGGCCAGGGGACGCGAGTTCAGGTTCAGCAGCGGCGCGGCCCGCAGGTCGGCCGCTGCCGCAAAGCCGTAGTGCGCCTTGAGGGCGGGCGAGCAGGCCGGCACGACGGTCTCGCCGAACAGCAGGTCGAGTTGGGCCTGGGGCCATTGCGCATGCCCGTAGTGGATCGCCGCATGCACGCCCTCCGCGTCCAGGTCGAAAGGGTCGAGCCGCGTCACCAGGTTGAGCGTGACACCGGGATTGGCGCGCATGAAGTCGGGCAGAAGCGGGGCCAGCCAGCGCGTACCCACGGTCGGCAGGATGGCCAGCGTCAGGGTGCCGGCCCCCGGATCGGCGCGCAGCTGCAGCGTGGCGTTGCCGATGGCCCGCAGCGCCTCGCGGATCTCCAGGGCGTACACCTCGCCGGCGGGCGTGAGCCGCACCGTCTGGCGGTCGCGCGTGAAGAGCTCCACGCCGACGGCGTCTTCCAGCGCGCGGATCTGGCGGCTGATGGCGCTCTGCGTCAGATGGAGCTCGTGCGCCGCCGCGGTGAACTTCTGCAGGCGCGCACAGGCTTCGAAGGCCACCAGCAAGCCCATCGACGGAAGATATTTACGGGAATTCATGGAGCACGCGTGAGCGAAGGGCGGGATGCGGGCCAGCCAACGCGTCGTCTGCCGAGCGGCCGCCGGACAAGCGCGACGCCTGGCAGCCTCGCCAGGATCATTCTCAAACGGAATGACCATCTTCCAAAACATTGATTGACGTCAAGGTGCGGTTTTCAAGACCATGCGCCCCCGACCTGCCCGCACGCCACGGGCGCCATGCCACGCATGACGCACCGCGGCCGACGGGGCTTCCGCCCCGCCGATGGGGCCCGAACACGGAGACTCCCTCTTTTGACCCGCACCCTCTCACGCAAGCATTTCCTGGGCGCTGCCGCCCTGGCCGCCACCACCCTTCTGCTGCCCACCTGGGCCGAGGCGCAGGCGGGTGGCTATCCCGCCCGCCCGATCCGGCTCGTGGTGCCCTTCGCGCCCGGCGGCAACACCGACATCCTGGCCCGCATGGTGGGCCAGGGCCTGACAGAAAGCCTGGGCCAGCCCGTGGTCGTGGACAACGTGTCGGGGGCCAATGGCTCCATCGGTGCCAGCCGTGTCGCCATGTCCGCGGCCGATGGCTACACGCTGCTGTTCGGCACGGCAGGCACGCAGGCCATCAACCAGAGCCTGTACAAGAACCTGGGCGAGAAGAACCTCGACGACTACGAGTACGTCGCCATGGTCACCTCCATCCCCAACGTGCTGGTGGTCAACGACACGAAGGGCGCACCGAAGACCGTGGCCGAGCTGGCCGCCAGCGAGAAGGCGCGGCGCGAAGGCCTGAACTACGGCTCGCCGGGCACCGGCTCCACCGTGCATCTGTCCGGTGAACTGTTCAAGACCGCCACCAAGCTCAACCTCGTCCACGTGCCCTACAAGGGCAGCTCGCTGGCGCTCACCGACCTCATGGGCGGGCAGATCGACTTCATCTTCGAGAACGTGACGCCGGCGCTGCCCTTCATCCAGGGCGGCAAGCTGCGGGCCCTGGCCGTGACCTCGGCCGAACGCATCCCGGTGCTGCCCAACGTGCCGACCATGAAGGAGCTGGGCTACGCCAACTTCGTGACCGCGACCTGGAATGGCGTGCTGGCCCCCAAGGGCACGCCGGCCGCCATCGTCAAGCGCCTGGAAGAGGCCACGCTCAAGGTCGCGGCCAGCCCGGAGTTCAAGGAGCGCGTCAACGCCCTGGGCGGCGAGGTGAAGCCGCTGGCCGGCCCGGCCTTCCGCGACTTCGCCCGCAGCGAGTACCGCCACTGGGGCGCCATCATCAAGGACGCCGGCGTTCCCCGGCAGTGAGCCGCCGCAAGTCCACCGACGCCGACGCATGACGACGCTCACCGACACCCTGGCCGCCATCGTGGGCCCCGCCCATGTGCTCACCGGCGCCGATCTCGACAGCTATGAGCAGGACTGGCGCGGCCGTGTGCGGGGCCGCGCCCTGTGCGTGGTGCGCCCCGCCAGCGCCGACGAAGTGGCGCGCGTGGTGCGCGCCTGCGCCGCCGCCGGCACCAGCCTCGTGCCGCAAGGCGGCAACACCGGCCTGGTGGCGGGTTCCACGCCCGACGACACCGGCACGCAGGTGGTGCTGAGCCTGCGCCGCATGAATGCCGTGCGGTCCATCGATCCGCAGAACATGACCTTCACCGTCGAGGCGGGCTGCATCCTGCAGACGCTGCAGCAGGTGGCGGACGAGGCCGGCTTCCTGTTTCCGCTGAGCCTGGGTGCCGAAGGCAGCTGCACCATCGGCGGCAACCTGGCCACCAATGCGGGCGGCACGCAGGTGCTGCGCTACGGCAATGCCCGCGAGCTGTGCCTGGGCCTGGAGGTCGTGACGGCACAAGGCGAGCTGTGGGACGGCCTCTCGGGCCTGCGCAAGGACAACACCGGCTACGACCTGCGCGACCTCTTCATTGGCAGCGAAGGCACCCTGGGCATCATCACTGCGGCGACGCTCAAGCTCCATCCGCGGCCTGCCGCGCAGCTCACGGCCTGGATGGCACTGGCGTCGCTCGAAGACGCCACGGCACTGCTGGGCCTGGCGCACCAGCACCTGGCCGCCGGACTCACAGGCTTCGAGGTGATGAACCAGTTCGCACTCGGCCTCGTCGACCGGCACTATCCGCAGTTGCGCGTTCCGATGTGGCGAGAGCATGCGTGGTGCGTGCTCATCGAGCTGTCGGACAACGAATCCGAGGACCATGCGCGCGCGCAGTTCGAGCGGCTGCTCGAGACTGCCTTCGAGCAGGGCCTCGCGGCCGACGCCATCGTGGCCGAGAGCCTCAAGCAGGCCCACGACCTCTGGCACATCCGCGAGAGCATCACGCTCGCGCAGGCGGAAGAGGGCGTCAACGTCAAGCACGACATCTCGATCCCGGTGTCGCGCATCCCCGACTTCGTGCGCGAGGCCGATGCGGCGCTGGCTGCGGGTGTGCCTGGCGTGCGCTTCGTCAACTTCGGCCACCTGGGCGACGGCAACCTGCACTACAACATCCAGGCACCGGCCGCGGGCGATGCCCGGGCCTTCGTGGCCGCGCACGAGGCGACGATCAGCACCATCGTCTACGACACCGTCAGCCGCTTCGGCGGCTCCATCTCGGCCGAGCACGGCGTGGGCGAGCTCAAGCGCGAGAAGCTGCCCCACCACAAGTCGCCCGTGGCGCTGCAGCTGATGCAGGCCATCAAGCAGGCGCTCGATCCTCAGCAGCTGCTCAACCCGGGTCGCGTGCTGGCACGAACGCCTTGAGGCCGGTCGCCCGCCGCACTTCCGCATTCCTCCGCTTCCCAGACACTTCCACCATGTCCTCCTTCGTCAGTCCGGACCAGATCCGCGACCGCTTCTCGCAGTCCATGTCGGCCATGTACAAGACCGAGGTGCCGCAGTACGGCGCCCTGCTTGAACTCGTGGCGCAGATCAACCAGGCCACGCTCGACGCGCAGCCCGCGCTGCGGCAGTCGCTCACCGAGGCCGGCGAGCTGCATCGCCTCGACGTCGAACGCCACGGCGCCATCCGCCTGGGCACGCCCGAAGAACTCGCGACCATGCGGCGCATCTTCCGCGTGATGGGCATGTTCCCGGTCGGCTATTACGACCTCTCGGTCGCCGGCGTTCCGGTGCATGCGACCGCCTTCCGGCCCGTGAGCGACGAGGCGCTGCGCCTCAACCCCTTCCGTGTGTTCACCTCGCTGCTGAGGCTGGAGCTCATCGCCGACGCCGGCCTGCGCGAGCAGGCGCGCGCCATCCTCGCCGAGCGTCGCATCTTCACCGACGAAGCGCTGGCACTCACGGCGCGCTTCGAGTCCGATGGCGGCCTGACCGAAGCGCAGACCGACGCCTTCGTGCGCGAGGTGACCGAGACCTTCCGCTGGCACAGCGAGGCCACCGTGAGCCTCGACACCTATCGCCAGCTGCATGCCGCGCACCGCCTGGTGGCCGACGTGGTGTCGTTCAAGGGCCCGCACATCAACCATCTGACGCCGCGCACGCTCGACATCGATGCGGCCCAGGCCGAGATGCCGCGCCGCGGTCTGGCCGCCAAGGACGTGGTCGAAGGGCCGCCGCGCCGCCGCCATCCCATCCTGCTGCGGCAGACCAGCTTCAAGGCGCTGGAAGAGACCATCGTCTTTGCGCAAGGCGACGACGCCGGGTCGCACACCGCCCGTTTCGGCGAGATCGAGCAGCGCGGCATGGCGCTCACCCGCAAGGGTCGCGCGCTCTACGACCAACTGTTGGCGCAGGTGCGGTCGATGGAAGGGGCCGGCAGCGCCGCGGCCGACTATGGACAGCGACTGGCCGCGGCCTTCGCGGACTTCCCGGACGAGCCGGAGGTGCTGCTGGACCAGGCGCTGGCCTTCTTCCGTCATCACGTGGCGGACGAGGCCGGCTTTGCCGCGCGCGCGGCCAGCGGCGCGCCATTCGACCTGGCCGCCCTGCGCCGCGACGGCATCGTGGGGGCGCGGCCCATCGTCTACGAAGATTTCCTGCCCGTGAGCGCGGCCGGCATCTTCCAGTCGAACCTGGGTGGGGAGGAGCAGAAGAGCTATGCCGCCAATGCCGCCCAGGCCGCCTTCGAGCAGGCCCTGGGAACGCCGGTCGCGGACGAGATCGCGCTCTACGAAGCCAGCCAGGCCGCTTCGGTGGAAGGGCTGCAGGCCCGCTATGCCGAGCTGATGGGCGCGGCCGCACGCTGAGTCGCGGCGGCCGCTGCCTACAGCAGACTCGGCCATCTGCCGGGCGGGCACTCTGCGCAGTGCACTAGGCTCGACGGTTCTGATCCACTTTCAGGAGTCTGCCCATGCATCTCGACGGATCGTGCCATTGCGGCCGAGTGCGCTTCAGCGTGGAGTCGACGGAGCCCGTGCCCTTCATGCGTTGCTACTGCTCGATCTGCCGCAAGACCGCGGGCACCGGCGGCTACGCTATCAACCTGGGGGCGGATGCGCGCACCTTCCAGCTGCACAGCGGCCAGGATGCCGTGCGCGTCTACCGCGCCCGCATCGATGGCAAGGAGAGCACCGGCCAGCGCCACTTCTGCGGCCATTGCGGCACGGCGCTATGGCTGTACGACGAGACCTGGCCCGAGCTGATCCACCCGCATGCCGGCGCGATCGACACGCCGCTGCCGGTACCACCCGACAACGTGCACATGCTGCTCGATTCGAAGGCCGCCTGGGTGCAGGTGGAAGGTCGCCCGGGCGATGCGCACTTCGAGCACTTTCCGAAGGAGTCGCTCGCCGAGTGGCACCGCCGCCACGGCTTCTGAGCCGTTCGGCGCTCAGCGCCCCACGCGCACGGGCTGGGGCGAAAAGCGCACGCCCCAGCGCTGTTCCACCTGGGCTGGATTCAGCGCGCTGAGCGCTTCGAACTCGACCTGACGCGCGGCGGCGATGCCGTCGTGAGGCGTCGAGCCGATGGCCGGGTGGCACATCAGCACGTCGCCGTCCTGGCATTGGCCGATCCAGTCGTCCAGCGACTGCGCATAGGCGTGCACATCGCGGTCGAAGCCGTAGACCCCCAGCAGCCGGTGGCTCAGGGGAATGCCCTTGCGGCGTGCAAGGCGCTGTGCGCCGGGGCCGCCCATGCGGTGGATGAGCTGCTGCTTGAACGCCACGGCCCCCGACGCAGGGCCGGGCCGGGTGCCGCGCAGCCAGGGCAGCGCACGGCCGTATCGCTGGTTCAGCAGCTCGGCCAGTGTCTCGCGTACGCCCGGCAGCTGGTGCACATGCCGGTGACCGTCGACATGGCTGGGCGGGCGGCCCATCGCATCCTCGAAGCGGTCCAGCTGCTGACGCAGCAGGGGGCGCCAATGATCGGCACGCCGGGGCATCAGCATGCTGCGCACCGCCAGGCCGGCCAGGCTGGCCTCGCGGGCGCTGCCGTCGACGTGCGTCAGGTCGATGTGCAGGCCCGCATCCAGTCGTTCAGCAGCGCAGGCCCGCAGAAATGGGGCATCGGCGGGCCATGCCTCGCGCAGCACCATGCAACTGGTCGCGGTGACCACTCCCTGGTCGATCAGCGCCAGGATCGCGCGGTCGATGGCGTTGCTCATCCCGAAGTCGTCGGCACAGATGCACAGGCGACGCAGGAAGACGGGTCGGGACGGGTTCATGAGGCCCCGTTCCACGCGGGCAGTGCACCCGGCGATCCATGGCCTGACAGGCAGTCCGGCCCCTCGCCTGCGCGCCCGTCATGGCGCCAGACCGCCATCTCGGCGTTGAAGGTCACCAGCTGCATGCCCAGGACCCAGGGCGCCACCAGTTGCGCATTGGACGGGCCGATCACCCAGGTGCGCCCCGGGGCGCAGATGCGCCCCGGCTGCGCATCCAGGCTCTGCAGCAGGGCGGTCATCGTCGTGGGCTCGAAGCCGCCGGCGTCGGCCAGCTCCTTGCGCCAGTTGTCGCTGGCCTGGGCCACCGCGGGCCGCCAGTCGGCGGCCACGACGACGGGGCCGTGCAGCTGCCAATAGAAGGGCAGTTCGTAGAAATAGTGGTCGAGCATCACCACCCGGTCCCCGGCTCGCACCGATTCGCCGGCGGGCAGCCGCAGCCGCGCGTCGGGCGGTGTGCCGTAGTGCCCCGCCAGCGGCACCGCGCCCACGCAAAGCAGGCCCGCCATCGCCGCCGTGGCACCCATGAGCCGCGCCCGGTGCGGCGAGGCCGCGAGCGCCCGGTCCAGACCCATGGCGACCAGGGCCGCCAGCGGCGGCAGCGCAGGCAGCACGTAGCCCACCAGCTTGGACCGCGGCAGCGAGAAGAACACCACCATCACACCCATCCACACCAGCATCAGCGTGGGCAGGCCGGGCGTGCCGCGTGCCGGCGCTGGTGCCGGGGCCTTGCGCCACCAGAGCACGAGCCAGAGCGTCCACGGCAGGCACAGACCCAGCACCACGGGTCCATAAAACCAGAAGGGATGCTCGTTGTTGAAGCCGCTGGCCGCAAAGCGCCGGAAGTGCTGCGTGATGACGAAGTAGTCGAAGAACTCCGGATAGCGCAGCTGCATGGCGACGAACCAGGGCCCCGCGATCAGCGCCAGCAGCAGCCAGCCTGGCCACCAGACGGCCATGCGCAGGGCCACGCGCGCGCGGCGCGTGAGCATCGCCCACAGCACGATCACGCCGCCGGGCAGCACCACACCGATCAGCCCCTTGGCCAGCAATCCCAGGCCGGCCGAGACGAAGGCCAGCGCGAGGGCGCCCCGCCAGGGGCGCTCCTCATCAAGGCAGAGCAGGGCGTCGGCGGCGCAGGCGACGGTCGCGGTGATGCAGCCCGCCACCAGCATGTCGAGGTTGGCGAACTGCGCACCCATGAAGAAGAACGGACTGGTGCACAACACCAGCGTGGTCCAGCGCGCCTGGGAGGTGCCGGCATGCCGGCGCATGAACAGATAAAGCGCCACGGCCCCCACCCAGGCGCCCAGCACCGAGGGCAGGCGCGCAGCCCATTCGTGCACGCCGAAGAGCTGCATGGACACCGCACCGATCCAGTAGAAGAGCGGCGGCTTGTGGAAGAAGGGCAGGCCGTCGAGCCGGGGCACCAGCCAGTCGCCCGACTGCAGCATGGCACGCGCGACGCCGGCGTAGCGGCCCTCGTCGGGCGCGGTCAGCGGTCGCAGGCCGGCCGTCCAGGCCAGCCATGCCCCGACCGCCAGCAGGAAGGCGACATGTCCCCGCCAGTCCGGCTTGCCGCGCCGCGGCGCGGCCGCATTCACGGCGAGGGCTCCGAGAGGCCGTGGCCGTGTTCCTCGCGCACCACGTACAGCGGCCGTGCCTTGACCTCTTCGAAGATGCGGCCCACGTATTCGCCCACGACGCCTACCGACACCAGCTGGATGCCCATGAAGAACATCAGGCTGACCACGATGGTGGACCAGCCCGGCACGTCGCTGCCCGAGATGAAATGGTCCAGCACCAGGAAGACGCCGTAGCCCAGCGCCGGCACGGCTAGCAGGAGTCCGATCACGCTGATCAGCCGCAAGGGCCAGGTGGTGAAGGAGGTGATGCCGTCGAGGGCCAGGTTCAGCAGCCGTAGCGCACCGAAGCGGCTCACGCCCTCTGCCCGCGGCGCCGGCGTGTAGGGCAGGGCCACGGTCTTGAAGCCGACCCAGGCATACAGGCCCTTCATGAAGCGGTTGCGCTCGGGCAGGGCCAGCAGGGCGTCGACCACCTTGCGGTCCATCAGCCGGAAATCGCCCGCGTCCTCGGGCAGCGGCGTGCGGCTCGAGATGTTCACGGCGCGGTAGAAGAGCCGCGTGCCGATGCGCTTGAGGGCGCCCTCGTCGGCCCGGTCCTCCCGCACCGCATAGACCACCTCGGCGCCACTGCGCCACTGCGCCACCATCTTGGCGATGAGCTGGGGCGAATGCTGCAGATCGCCATCGAGCAGCACCACGGCGTCGCCGTGGGCGGCCTTGAGGCCTGCGCTCAGCGCCGCTTCCTTGCCGAAGTTGCGCGACAGCCGCACCAGCCGGAAGCCCGCCAGCTGGCACCAGGTGCGCGCCACCTCGGCGGTGTCGTCGCGGCTGCCGTCGTCCACCACGATCACTTCCCAGCGAAGGCCGATGCCCTGCAGCAGCTGCTCCAGCAGCGGCAGCAACAGGCGCAGGTTGGCTGCCTCGTTGTAACAGGGGATCACGCAGGACAGCGCCGCCGTGGCCCGCGGAGCGGGCGGCTGGGCGACCACCTCGTCGGTCTCGACGACCTTCAGGTGCGCGACGGAAACATGCACGGCGGCGTTCATGGCAGCGGTTTTTCTCGATGCGAAGGGGCGATGGCCGATGAGGGGGCTGGCGCGCTCGGCTGGGGAGGGTTGGCGCCGAGCCGGATGCGCAGCTGCCATTGCAGGACCAGAAAGCCGGACAGCATGGCCGCAGCGAGCCCCAGGCCCGCTACAACGTCCAGAGGGAAGTGCACGCCGACATGAATCCGCGCCCAGCCGGTGGCCAGCGCCAGGACCATGGCCGCGACGCCATAACGCCGTAAGGGCCGTCGCACCAGCATGCCGAAGGCGACCAGTCCCATTACCGTGGCATGGGTGCTGGGCAGGCCGTCACTGCCGCCATGCGCCAGGTGGCTGGGCGTCAGGCCCAGCATGAAGGGCCGGGGATAGCCGAGGCTGCTGGCCAGCGCATGCGCGACGAGGGAGCCGAGGGCCGCCATGCACAGAAGCGCCAACAGGTAGCCGCGTTCGTCGCGGCGCCGGATGGCCGCGACGAGCATGACCGCAGCGCTGAACCAGGGTCCGAAGCGGGCCAGCGTCGTGGCAATGGGCAGCAGCCAGGGCGTCGGTGCGCTGCCGGCCGTCATCGCCAGAAAGAGGGCCATGTCCGGCCGGCTCATCCTGCGACCCCGCGGCCGCATGCGCTGGCGCAGTACCGGCCAAGATGCGCGCGCATGAACGCAGAATGAACGGTTGCCCGTGGGAGGTCGGTCAGCATGGCGGCGGATGCTAGGAGTCCGCCGTGAATCCTCCCTGACCACTCATTTCACCCGCCGTTCAGCCTGGTGCACGCGCCGTGCGGGCTGCTGCCGCGCTCACTCTTCCTTCATGCCGGTGGCCTTCACCACCGCGCCCAGGCGGGCCCGTTCTTCGTCGACGAACTTGACGAAGCTGGCGCGCGTGCCGCCGACGGGCTCGATGCCCATGCCCTTGAGACGCTGCACCGTGGCCGGGTCCTTCATGGCCTTGTCGACGGCCTCAGCCATCTTGTCGAGGATGGCCGGCGGCGTACCGGCCGGCGCATGCACGCCGGCCCAGTGGGCGATGCGGATGTCCTTGAAGCCCAGCTCCACCGCGGTGGGCAGCTCGGGATAGGCCGAGATGCGCTGCGTCCAGGTGGTGGCCAGGGCCTTGAGCTTGCCGGCCTTGATGTAGGGCAGCACCACGATGCTGGCCTCGGAGGTGGCGTCGACCTGGCCGCTGAGCACGGCGGTGATGGACTCGGAGCCGCTCTTGTAGGGAACCACGTCCAGCTTGGCGCCGTAGTTCTTCTCCAGCAGGCCTTCGACGAAGTGCGGCGTGCTGCCCGTGCCGGCGGTGGCGAAGTGCAGGCCCTGGCCCTGCTTGGACCTGTTCACGAAATCGGTCAGGTCCTTGTAGGGCGAGTTGGCCGGCGCCACGATCACCGAGGGCGCCAGGCCGATCATGGCCACCGGCACCAGGTCGCTGTCCTTGTAGGGCACCTTGCGGATCATGCTGTTGGAGACCACACCCGCCGCGCTGATCAGGAAGGTGTAGCCATCGGGTGCGCTCTTGGCGACCACGTCGGTGCCCAGCATGGCACCGGCGCCGGGCTTGTTGTCCACCACGATGGGCTGGCCCAATGCCTTGGAGGCGCCATCGGCAGCGGCGCGGGCCATCAGGTCGTTGGCGCCGCCGGCCGAGAAGGGCACGACAAAGTGGATGGGCTTGGCGGGCCACTGCTGGGCCGATGCGGTGGCGGCCAGCAGGCCGGAGCCCAGGGCAAGGAGCAGTGCGCGGCGGCGCGAGGGAGCGAGTGTCATGGCGAGGGTCCTGTCTATGTGTTGGAGTGGTTCAGGAACCGGCCTGGGGGCCGGGCGGCGATCATGCCACCCGCACGCAGCCGCGCCATGAGGGGTCCCCGCAGGCCCCGCGGCGTGAGGCTGCTCAGTTCTCGACCCAGGTCAGCACCTCGTCCAGCCCCGCCCGCGTGGTGCGGAAGCGGTTGGCCGGATGGGCCTCGTCGGCATAGCCGAAGGAGATGCCGCAAACGATGCGCCGGTCGGGCGCAAGGCCCAGTTGCTCGCGCAGCAAATCCGCGCGCGAGGCGAGGGCCGCCTGCGGCACGGTGGCCACGCCCAGGCTGGTGGCGGCCAGCATGAAGTTGGACACATACGCGCCGCAGTCCACGGCGCCGTAGACGCCGAGGGCTTCGTCGGTGGTGACGATGGCCACATGCGGTGCGCCGAAGAAGCGGAAGTTCTCCAACGCCTGCCGGGCCGAGGCCTCGCGGTCGCCCTTGGGCACGCCGACCGCGTCATACAGGGCCAGCCCGCATTCGCGGCGCCGCACCTGGTAGACGCCCTGGTATTCGCGCGGCCAGGGAAAGTCCGGCTGGGGCGGCTGCGTCTGCGCGGCGAGCAGCGCCTGGCGCAGACGTTCCGTGGCCGCACCACGGGTGATGGCCACCTGCCAGGGCTGCGCGTTGCACCATGAGGCGGTGCGCTGTGCCAGCTGAAGCATGCGTTCGATGGTGGCATGGGGCACTTCCTGCGGCAGGAAGCCCCGGCAGCTGTAGCGCTGGTCGAGCAGGGCCTGGAGCGTGCGGCTCGGATCGGTGTCAGCGGGCAGATGTCCGCCAGTGGCGGAGGCAGAGGGAAGGGACATGGCGATGGGGGGAGGATGAAAGGCCGGAGCCAAGGCTACCCGCCGCAAAGCCGCCAGTGCAGCAGCGAAAACGCGGGTTGTGCGTCGGGATGGTGCGCGAAAACGCCCTGCACGGCTGCGCCGATGGCGACATCCTGCATCGGATCGCCCAGCAGGTTGCCGACCATGCGCACACTGCCGGCGTGCGGCAGCGCGACGAGCGCCACGCGATAGGGGCCATGGCCGCGAAGGGCCGCATGGGCCGGATGCCAGACCCGCGTCCAGCTGTGGATCACGCCCTGCGGCGGCACCTCGGTCCAGGCGGGGTCGAAGGCATGGCAGTGGTGGCAGATCCACTCAGGTCCGAACTGCCAGGTGCCGCATTGCGTGCAGCGCTGCACCCGCAGCCGCTCTTCGCGCAGTCCCTGCCAGTACGGGGCCGAGAGGCCGTCCGGCTCCGACACGGGAACCGGCAGGCCGGCGGGCAGCGGCGGGATCGTGGTATCGCTCACAGCGTGGCCTCCGAGCCGAGCAGCAGGTTGCTCACCGGCGACACCATGGGCGCGCCGATCACCAGTGCGGCATCGCGCCGCGGTGCCTGGCTGGTCGAGGTGCCGCGCACCTGGCGCACCGCCTCCAGCACCAGTTCGAGGCCGTGCATGTAGCACTCCGCCAGGTTGCCGCCGCTGGTGTTGAGGGGCAGGCGGCCGTGGGGGCTCACGAGGTTGTCGACGGTGAGGAAGTCGTTGGCCTCCTCGGGCCGGAAGAAGCCGTGCTCCGCCAGCGCCATCACCACGCCGCCGGTGAAGTTCTCGTAGCTCTGCACCGAGCCCACGTCCGCCGGCCCGAGCCCCGCCATGCGCCACAGGTCTTCGGCCACGGCGGCGTAGCCGGCGCTGCCGTAATCGGGGGCGTTGTGGGCGGTGGCGGCGGCGCGGTGGGGCGCGCCGGCTGCGGCGCCAAGAAGGTAGACCGGCTCGGCCGCGCAATCGCGCGCAAGCTCCGCCGCGACCAGCACCAGCGCCGCGGCGCCGTCGTTCTCCATGCAGCAGTCGAAGAGGTGGAAGGGCTCGGTGATCCAGCGCGAGGCGTCGTAGCGGTCCGCATCCAGCGGCCGCCCGTGCATCAGCGCGCGCGGATTGGCCTGGGCATGGTGATAGCAGGCGAGCGCAATGGCACGCAGGGCCGACTGCTTCACCCCGTGCTCGTGCATGAAGCGCTGCACCCGCATGGCGAAGCGCTGTGGCGGAGCCAGCACGCCGTAGGGCATCAGGTAGGCCTTCTCGCCCGAGATGGTCGATACACCCGATACCTGGCCGAAGCGTCCATGCTCACCCTGGGCCAGGGCCCGGAAGACCACCACGCAGTCCGCCATGCCAGCTGCGATGGCGGCGGCGGCATTGGCCACCGCGGCGCAGCAGCCACCCCCGCCGCCGCCCCATTGCATCGTGGCCGAGCGCAGGCGGTGGATGCCCAGCGCCGTGGCGAGGCGCGAGGCGTCGTTGCGGTCGTCGCCGTAGGACGCGAAGCCGTCGATCCGGCGCGGGTCCAGACCCGCGTCCCGGCAGGCCGCGAGGATGGCCTTGAGGGCCAGCTTGAATTCCGGGTCGGGCGACTGGCCGTGGCGCCAGTAGCCGCCCTCCCCGATGCCGACCACCGCCACCTGCCCGCGCAGCGAGCGCGTGCTGTGGCGGGGCGCCGTGTGCAGGTGCATCGCGGCGTTCACATCTGGATGTTGGCCTTGCGCACCACCGGGCCCCACTGCGCCATCTCCTTGCGGATCAGCTGCTCCAGCTGCTCGGGCGTGCTGCCGCGTGCCTCCACCTTGCGCTCGGCGAACAGGCGGCGCACCTCGGGCCGCTCCACCGCCGCACGCACGGCCGCGTTGAGCCGGGCTG
>NZ_CAJYES010000182.1 GCF_913773995.1 uncultured Pseudacidovorax sp. | reverse complement strand
GCAACGCGGCCAGGTGGACCGCAGCGCCAACACCACGCCGGGGAACAAGAAGGGCGGCCTGTCCAACATCGTCGAGAAGGCGATGGGCTCCATCGTCAAGAGTGGCACCGCACCCATCAGCGGTGTCGTGGCGCCCGGGGAGAAGGCGCGGCAGAAGGGCCTGCTCTATGCCGCCACACCGGCCTCGGACTTCATCTGCGGCACCTTGCAGCTGGCCGCGGGCATGAACCTGCATGTCTTCACCACCGGCCGGGGCACGCCCTACGGCCTGGCCGAGGCGCCGGTCATCAAGGTCGCCACTCGCAGCGACCTGGCGCGCCGCTGGCACGACCTGATGGACGTCAACGCCGGCCGCATCGCCGACGGCGATGCCAGCATCGAGGACATGGGCTGGGAGCTGTTCCGTCTGATGCTGGACGTGGCCTCGGGCCGCAGGAGGACCTGGGCCGAGCAGTGGAAGCTGCACAACCAGCTGGTGCTGTTCAACCCCGCGCCGGTGACCTGACCCTCTTTTCCCCTTCCATTCGATCAAGCAAGAAACGGAGACACACGAGTGCGACGACGCCACTTCATCCACACCACCGCCGCAGCCGCTGCCCTGGCTGCGTGCGGTCTTCCCGCCCTGGCGCAGGGCAACTGGCCCTCCGGCAAAGCCATCACCTATCTCGTTCCCTTCCCTGCGGGCGGGACCACCGACACGGTCGGCCGCCTGATCGCGCAGAAGCTCGGCCCGGTGCTGGGCACCAGCGTGGTCATCGACAACCGGGGCGGTGCCGGTGGCAGCATCGGCTCCGAGATCGCGGCGCGGGCACCCGCCGACGGCTACATGCTGCTCGGCGGGACCATCAGCTCGCACGCGATCAATGTGAGCCTGTACCCGCGCATCGGCTACGACCCGATCAAGTCCTTCGCGCCGGTCACCCTGATCGGCACCAATCCCGTGGTGCTGGTGGTGCCGGCCAACAGCCCCTACAAGAACCTGCAGGACGTCCTGAATGCCAGCAAGGCCAAGAGCGGCGGCCTGTCGTCGGCCTCCGCCGGCACCGGCACCTCGCAGCACCTGGCGCTGGAACTGCTGGCCTACAAGTCGGGGGTGAAGTTCACCCATGTGCCTTACAAGGGCAGCGGCCCCGCCATACAGGACGTGATCGGCGGCCAGGTCGACATGATGTTCGACACCACGGTGGTGGCCGGCCCCCACATCCAGAGCGGCAAGCTGCGCGCCATCGCCGTCACCTCGGCCAAGCGCCTTGGCTCCATGCCTGACGTGCCCACCGTGGCCGAGTCGGGCGTCCAGGGCCTGAAGGACTTCGAAGTCGTCTCGTGGCAGGCCATCTTCGTACCAGCCGGCACACCGACGCCCATCGTGGACCGCCTGCACAAGGAGATCCGCACCATCCTGGCCGAGCCCGAGATGCAGGAGCGGCTGAAGAGCCTGGGCATGGAGCCGGCCGACATGACTACCGCCCAGATCGCCGACTTCCAGAAAGCCGAGGTCCAGAAATGGGCACAGGTCATCAAGGCGGCCAACATCAAGGCCGAGTAATTCCAACGAAGCGGGCCTAACGGCGTGGAGGCCGGCAGCCCGCTGTCCTTTGCAAGCACCGCCAGTCCGTCGGCACAGGTCGGCGGATCGGCCGCTTCGCGGCCGGAGTGTCTGGACGCCGCACCATCAGGCATGAGGTGCGCATGAAAAACGATTGACCGAAGCAGGAGACCAACCATGAAAAACCCCAGTTTCCCCGGCCGCCTGGCCGCCGTCACCCTGGCTGTCGCAGCCGTGTCCGCCTGCGGTGGCGGCGGCTCCAGCGGTAGCTTTATCGCTTTCCCGGCCAGCCCGCCGAGCGCCGGTACGCCCTCCACCCCCTCCGCGCCTGCGCCTGCACCCGCTCCGGTGCCGCAGCGCACCGCCGGCATGGTGTACGCGGCGCCGGAAGCGGTGGCGGCCGGCCAGGGGACGGTCGTGCGGCTCAAGGTTCTGACCCAAGAGGGGCCACAGACGGTATCGACCGGTGCGATCGCCTCGGCGGATGCCGCCAAGGCCCTGGCCGCTGCGGTCAAGCCGGGCGATCTGATCGACTGGCTGCCCGGCGCCACGACATCCGACGCCCTGGTGGCCACCGATGTCGCCACCACGTTCAACGTGATTCTGTCCAAGGGGAATTCGACGGCGGCCCAGTTCGACATGTCCCGCTATGGCCCCGAAGTGACCGCCAACGCCGGCGTGCCCGGCGCCATGGTGGCGGCCGGTTGGGTCTACAACAAGACAGGCACGTCCATCACCGTCGGCGACGGGACAGTCGTACGGGCAGATCAGGCCGGGCGGCCTTACAACGATCCGATCAAGCGCTACGAGGAAACCTTCGCCGTATCGCCCACCGTGAAGGTCTACGAGGTAAACACGGCCGACTACGCCAAGAGTGCACCGTCGACCTTCGCCGCCATTCCGGTGACGGCCGACTATTACCACGGTACGACGTCGCGGCAGGCGGCCTACCTCGTCTTCGACAAGAACCACCGCAACGCCGCCGACGCCAAGGTCGTGGCGATCTGGTACTTCACGCCCAAGTCCACCTCCGACGGCAAGCCGGTGTGGGACGTACCGACGCTCAGCCCTCTGCTCGCGGACAAGGGCAACGACCCGGTTTCGGGTCAAACCTACGTCTCGATCAACGCCACCGGCGTCAGCGCCGCGCCCTACACGCGCAGCACCGAGCCCTTCGAGATGGTGAAGAACACCATGTACTACATCGGCGACAACGAAGTCGCCTCGTACGTCTTCAAGGCCGACATGGGCACGCCCAACGATCCGTCGGACGACAAGGTGATCAAGGTCGATGCCGGCTGGCCCAACAGCGGCTACCAGTACTGGAAGAACATGGAGCTCGTGGGCATCGACCCGCGGTCGGTCACCGATCTTTGGCTCACCCACGCCCATGCTGACCACTACGGCACCGCGGTGGAAGAGCTGAAGATGATGGACAACGCCGGCAAGCCGATGAAGCTGTGGGGCTCAAAGGAAGACACCCTCGGCATCACCTCCGACCTGAAGGGCAATGCCTGGACCATCGCCGGCACGCTGCCGGCCAGCGAAACCGTGCTGCGTGCGCGCACCACCGACTTCTACCAGTACGACAAGTGGTACGACTTCGGCAACGTGCAGATCATGGTGATCTGGTCGCCCGGCCACACTACCGGTGCCACCAACATGCTGTTCAAGGTGAAGAACCCGACCGACGGCAAGTTCTACACCTTCGGCTACCACGGCGGCTACGGCTTCAACGGTCTGGAGAGGCCCACCAGCGCCAACGGCTGGATGCGGCTGGCCTGGCAGTCGGGCTTCAGCTACATGCAGAACGCGTTCGACGTGGACTTCGTGGCGCCGCAGCACACCAACCATTTCCCCATCGTCGAGGTCTATCAGGCACTGAAGGCCTACAACCGCGATCCCTCCAATGCCGCGCGCCAGTTGACGATGCTCGACGCGCTGCGCTCCAAGGTCTTCGATGCGCCGGTCGTCAATGGTCAGAGCATTGCGAGCGAGTTCTCGAACCAGCTGGAAAAGCGCCGCTCGGTGGTCAGCTACAAGTCCACTGACATCAACACGCCCACCCGTCGCAGCCTCGAGACCTCGGGGCCCTTCAAGCCTGGGCGCGAGAACGGCGTGCCATCGGTGACGGCGACCCTCATGGATGGCGGCCGCATCATCCAGGGCTTCGTCGCTCCGCAGAACAAGAACCCCGCGCTGCCCCTGCTGGCAACGGGCATTCCGACCACCCTGGATCCGTATGTCGCCGATCCCACGGGTTACTACGTGCAGGTGGCCGTCAAGGTCAACGATGCCTACCAGGGCTTCCTGCCCAACAACTACTCGCAGTTCAGCCCCGGCATGAACGCGACCATCGTCTACCAGGGCGGTCCCGTCGAGACCACGCACGCCAACGGCTGGGAATACCTGCGCACGCAGCGGCTGTCCAGCCTGCAGGATGCACAGACGGTGCTGGCCAAGATATCGGCCGGCAAGTCGGTGACGCTGGGACTCACGCCGGCCAGCGAGATCGTGGTGCCCACCAACGTGGCCGACACCTTCCGCTGATGCCGGCAGGCCGCCGCCTGCCGGGCGGCCTTCGCTCTAGACCGGCACGGCGGTGGACGCGCTCCATGCCGGACCGGTCGGCGCAGTTTGCTCACCCAGGAAGCCCCGCCCATGAACACGACCCTCATCGCCGCCATGCTGCTCGGGATGTGCGCCGCAGCCATGCCCGCCATTGCGAGCGGCGTGCCACCTTCGCACCCGTCGGCAGGCGCCGCGACGCCCGCCACGGCCCGGCAGGCCGCACAACTCTACGAACAGGCCGTGCGCCTGGACGAAGGCCACGGCCAGTCCATGGACCGCGAAGCAGCGCGCACCCTCTTTCTCGAATCTGCACGCATGGGCGATCCGCGTGCGGCCTACCGGGCGGCACGACACCTCGCCGGCCTAAGCGGCGGCCGACAGGATGCGGCCGCCGCGGCGGCGCTCATGACGCAGGCGGCGCAGGGCGGCCACGCACAGGCCCAGTACGAGCTCGGCATGCTCCACCACAACGGCTCGGCGCAACTGGCCAAGGACGCGCACCGCGCCGCCCACTGGCTGGTCAAGGCCGCCGCGCAAGGCTCGATACCCGCCCAGTGCATCCTGGCCGCCTACCACCGCGATGGACTCGGCGGCCTGCCCGTGCGGCCCTCGCGTGCGGCCGCCCTCTACCGGAATGCAGCCGTGTCCAGCGATCGCTGCGCCCCCGCAGCGCAGTACGAACTCGCCAAGCTCTACCGCTCGGGACTCGGGATCCAGCAGGACCGCAAGCAAGCACTGCGATGGCTCAACGCCTCGGCCGACAGCGGCAATCCCGATGCGCAACGTGCCCTGGCCGAGGCCTACCGCCTTGGCGATGGCGTGCCTCGGGACGCCGAACTGGCCACGTGGTGGTTCAAGAAATCCCGCGAGGGGGTTTCCGCCCACGACGACCATGACCATTTCCTGCCCAGTTTTGCCGGACCGCGCTTCCAGCAGCAGTTCGGCCTGATCAATTGAAGTGAGAAGGCCTCCGATGCATCGACTCTCATGCCGCAGCATCACGCTTGCGCTTGTGGCGGGCGCGTTCCTCGCCGCTGGCGCCGTACAGGCGCAGCCGAAGGCGCCACTGCCAGTGGACGCCAGGCCCCCTCAAGCGGCCGGGTCGACGCTGCGCACCATCGGCTGGGACGACCTCGTGCCCAAGGACTGGCAACCCATGGCGGAGTTCAAGGGGCTGGATGTCAGCCGACTGACCGACGGCGACCCCCGCGCGCAGAGCGCCCTGCGCCGCCTTCGCGAGGCCTGGGATGCAGCGCCCGCCAACACGGCGATGGACGGTGCACGCATCCGCCTGGCGGGCTATGTCGTGGCGCTGGAGTCGGGGCCGGAGGGCCTGCGGGAATTCCTGCTGGTGCCGCACTTCGGCGCCTGCATCCATACGCCGCCACCGCCGGCGAACCAGATCGTGCACGTCAGGCTGAAGACGCCGTCGAAGACGCTGGCGAACATGGACACCGTGTGGGTCAGCGGCAGCCTGGCCGTGACGCGTGAGCGCACGGACATGGGCGTGGCCGGCTACGCGATGGCGCTGGCGACCGCGCAGCCCTACTCGAGTCGCTCACGCTGACGGGCTTCTCCTTGCTTCGCAGGATGCGGCGCTGGCAGCGCAAGGCGCCTGCACCGTACAAATCCCGGGGCGGCTGGCGGGGACCCCCTCGATAGAATCGAACGCCCACGATCGCCGGTGTCCCCTTGTCCGACCGCTTCGCCGTTCTCCCCCAGTACCTCTATCCCAAGCAGGCATTGACCTCCTTCGCAGGCTGGGTGGCCGGCAAGGAGCGCGGCGCACTGACGACCTGGATCATCCGCAACTTCGTCGCCAAGTACGGTGTCGACATGAGCGAGGCGATCGAGAGCGACATCGCGCGCTATCCCAGCTTCAACGAGTTCTTCACCCGCGCCCTCAAGCCCGGCGCGCGGCCGATCGCCGACGCGCCGCTGGTCTGCCCGGTGGATGGCGCCATCAGCCAGTTCGGCCCCATCGCGGGCGACCAGATCTTCCAGGCCAAGGGCCATCGCTACACGACCACGGCCCTGGTCGGCGGCGATGCCGGCCTGGCGGCGCAGTTCCAGGACGGCAGCTTTGCCACGCTCTACCTGAGTCCGCGCGACTACCACCGCATCCACATGCCCTGCGACGGGCGGCTCATGCGCATGATCTATGTGCCGGGGGCGCTGTTCTCGGTCAATCCGACCACGGCGCGCGGCGTGCCGGGGCTCTTCGCCCGCAACGAGCGGGTGGTCTGCGTCTTCGAGGGCGACCACGGTCCTTTCGTGCTGGTGCTGGTGGGTGCCACCATCGTCGGCAGCATGGCGACCGTCTGGCATGGCGTGGTCAATCCACCGCGCGGCGGCGAGATCCGCGAATGGCGCTACGACGATCCGGCCCTGCGTTTCGCCAAGGGCCAGGAGATGGGGCGCTTCCTGCTGGGCTCGACGGTGGTGATGCTGTTTCCGTCGCCCGCCCTGTCGTTCAACCCAGACTGGGCACCGGGGCGCGCCGTGCGCCTGGGTGAGCCGATGGCCGGCGCGGGTGCGCACCGATAGACTGCGGCACGACCGGCTGCACGGCCGGCCCCAGCCCCGACACGACCTACCGGGCCACCCCCGGCCCACGACGAGGAGGGTTTGCCGATGAGCTCCAAAGACCAGGCCGCCGTGCGGCAACTGCTGGCGCTGCTCGAAGCGCGTTATGCGCTGCGCGTGCTGTGGGCCCTGAGGGACGGCCACCCGCAGACCTTCCGCCTGCTGCAGGACAGCGTGGGCGGCATCACGCCCAACACCCTCAACACCCGTATCAAGGAACTGCGCGAAGCCGGCCTGCTGTGCCATGGCGGCGACGGCTACTGCCTTACCACCAGCGGGCAGGACCTGCTCAAGCGCCTGTCCGACCTGCAGGCCTTTGCCGGCCGCTGGCAGGTCGGTCTCGTCAAGAAGACACCCGCGACGCCGGCCGAGGCATCGCCCTCCGCCTAAACTCGCGCGTTTGCCCCTCCGCCCGGCCCCCCGCTGCCGGCGCGGCCCGTCCATCCCAAAGGAATCTCCATGCCCACCACCGCATCCGGCCTGCAGTACGAAGACACCGTCGTCGGCGAAGGCGCCGAAGCCACCCCTGGACAACACGTGCATGTGCACTACACCGGCTGGCTCTACAACGACGGCCAGCAGGGCGCCAAGTTCGATTCCAGCCTGGACCGCAATGACCCCTTCGCCTTCCCGCTGGGCGCCGGCCACGTGATCAAGGGCTGGGACGAAGGCGTCGCTGGAATGAAGATCGGCGGCAAGCGCACGCTCATCATCCCGCCGAGCCTGGGCTACGGCGCACGCGGCGCTGGCGGCGTGATTCCGCCCAACGCCACGCTGAAGTTCGACGTCGAACTGCTCGACGCCCACTGAGATCCGGCCCCTCGCGTCCCAAGGCGGCCCCGCCATGGCGGCCGCCTTTTTCTTCGCCCTGATCGGCTTCCTTGATGGCCCGGACGGCTGTCATTGGAAATTTCTTAGCCTTTGCGCAGCATCCCCACCTTGAAAAGGGCTTTGGGGTCCCTAGCTGCTGGGCAGTTTCGAACCCCAACGTTCCATCGACCATGACGGAGAACACCCCCCATTCGCCCGCCCCAGAAGGCCAGCAGCCCGCAGCCGACGCCCAGCACGACGCCGGGCATGCCGAAGCCGCCATGCCCGAGCAGAACCTGGAAGCCGAACTGGCCGAGCTGAAGGCCAAGTCGGCCGAGTTGGCCGACCAGTACCTGCGCGCCCAGGCCGATGTGCAGAACGCCCGTCGCCGCGCCGACGAGGAAATCTCCAAGGCCCGCAAGTTCGCGGTGGAGTCCTTCGCCGAGAGCATGCTGCCGGTGCTCGACAGCCTGGAAGCCGGCCTCGCCATCAAGGAAGCGACGCCCGAGCAGATCCGCGAGGGCGCCGAGGCCACCTTGCGCCAGCTCAAGAGTGCGCTGGAACGCAACAAGGTGATCGAGATTGCGCCGCCCGCCGGCACCAAATTCGACCCGCACCAGCACCAGGCCATCTCGATGGTGCCCGCCGAGCAGGAAGCCAACACCATCGTGAGCGTGCTGCAGAAGGGCTACACCATCGCCGAGCGCGTGCTGCGGCCGGCCCTGGTCACCGTCGCGGCGCCCAAGTAATTCGTCATTGCTCCACAGGAAATCCCCGGCGCATCCCTTGAATCCGGCCGGGTTATCCACAAGTTCAGCACAACAGATTCTTCAGATTCAGGAGTAACAACACCATGGCCAAGATCATCGGCATCGACCTGGGCACGACCAATTCGTGCGTGGCGATCATGGAGGGCAACAACACCCGCGTGATCGAGAACTCGGAAGGCGCGCGCACCACGCCGTCCATCATTGCGTATCAGGAAGACGGCGAGGTGCTGGTCGGCGCCTCGGCCAAGCGCCAGGCGGTCACCAACCCGCGCAACACTCTCTATGCGGTCAAGCGCCTGATCGGCCGCAAGTTCGAAGAGAAGGAAGTGCAGAAGGACATCGACCTGATGCCCTACACCATCTCCAAGGCCGACAACGGCGACGCCTGGGTGGAAGTGCGCGGCAAGAAGATGGCGCCTCCCCAGATCAGCGCCGAGGTGCTGCGCAAGATGAAGAAGACCGCCGAGGACTACCTGGGCGAGCCGGTGACCGAGGCCGTGATCACGGTGCCGGCCTACTTCAACGACAGCCAGCGCCAGGCCACCAAGGACGCCGGCCGTATCGCCGGCCTGGAAGTCAAGCGCATCATCAACGAGCCCACCGCGGCCGCGCTGGCCTTCGGCCTGGACAAGCAGGACAAGGGCGACCGCAAGATCGCCGTGTATGACCTGGGCGGCGGCACCTTCGACGTGTCGATCATCGAGATCGCCGACGTCGACGGCGAGAAGCAGTTCGAGGTGCTGTCTACCAACGGCGACACCTTCCTGGGCGGCGAGGACTTCGACCAGCGCATCATCGACTACATCATCACCGAGTTCAAAAAGGAACAGGGCGTCGATCTGTCGAAGGACGTGCTGGCGCTGCAGCGCCTGAAGGAAGCGGCCGAGAAGGCCAAGATCGAGCTGTCGAACTCCTCGCAGACCGACGTCAACCTGCCCTACATCACCGCCGACGCCACCGGCCCGAAGCACCTGAACATCAAGCTGACTCGCGCCAAGCTGGAGAGCCTGGTCGAGGATCTGGTCGAGCGCACCATCGCGCCCTGCCGTACGGCCATCAAGGACGCCGGCATCAGCGTGAACGACATCAGCGACGTGATCCTGGTGGGCGGCCAGACCCGCATGCCCAAGGTGCAGGAGAAGGTCAAGGAGTTCTTCGGCAAGGAGCCGCGCAAGGACGTCAACCCCGACGAGGCCGTGGCCGTCGGTGCCGCCATCCAGGGCCAGGTGCTCTCCGGCGACCGCAAGGACGTGCTGCTGCTGGACGTGACCCCGCTGTCGCTCGGCATCGAGACGATGGGCGGCGTGATGACCAAGATGATCACCAAGAACACCACGATCCCGACGAAGTTCGCGCAGACCTTCTCGACGGCCGACGACAACCAGCCGGCCGTGACGATCAAGGTGTTCCAGGGCGAGCGCGAGATCGCCTCGGGCAACAAGCTGCTGGGCGAGTTCAACCTGGAAGGCATTCCGCCGGCACCGCGCGGCACGCCGCAGATCGAGGTGAGCTTCGACATCGATGCCAACGGCATCCTGCACGTCGGTGCCAAGGACAAGGGCACCGGCAAGGAAAACAAGATCACCATCAAGGCGAACTCGGGCCTGTCCGAGGACGAGATCCAGAAGATGGTGAAGGACGCCGAGCTGAACGCCGCCGAGGACAAGAAGAAGGTCGAGCTGGTGCAGTCGCGCAACCAGGGCGAGGCCATGGTGCACAGCGTGCGCAAGTCGCTGGGCGAGCACGGCGACAAGCTGGACGCCGGCGAAAAGGACAAGATCGAGGCCGCCATCAAGGAGCTCGAGGAAGTCCTGAAGTCCGACGACAAGGACGCCATCGAGGCCAAGACCACGGCGCTGATGACCGCCAGCCAGAAGCTGGGCGAGAAGATGTACGCCGACGCGCAGGCCGCCGAAGCCGCCGCGGGTGCGGCGGGCACGGGTAGCGCTGGCGCAGAAAATGCGAGCGCCAAGCCGGCCGACGACAACGTGGTCGACGCCGAGGTCAAGGAAGTCAAGAAGGGCTGAATGCCTTGAGCTGACGCGGGGCTGGTCACCTGTCCAAGGGTGGTCCAGCCTCTTTTCGTTTTCCACCGAACCGCTTCCGCGCGAGTCCCATGGCAAGCAAACGCGACTACTACGAGGTCCTCGGCGTTCCCAAGAACGCGGGCGAGGACGAGATCAAGAAGGCCTATCGCAAGCTGGCGATGAAGTACCACCCTGACCGCAATCAGGGCGATGCCGCCACCGAGGCCGAGGCGAAGTTCAAGGAGGCCAAGGAGGCCTACGAGATGCTGTCGGACGCCGACAAGCGTGCGGCCTACGACCAGTATGGCCACGCCGGCGTCGACCCCAACATGCGCGGCGGCATGGGCGGAGGCCCCGAGGGCTTCGGCGGCTTCGCCGAGGCCTTTGGCGACATCTTCGGCGACGTCTTCGGCGGCGGTGCGGGCGCCCGTCGTGGTGGTGGCCGCCAGGTGTTCCGCGGCAGTGACCTCAGCTATGCGATGGAGATCACGCTGGAAGAGGCGGCCGACGGCAAGGACGCGCAGATCCGCATTCCCAGCTGGGACGAATGCGGCACCTGCCACGGCAACGGCGCCAAGCCCGGCACCAAGCCGATCACCTGCACCACCTGCCACGGATCTGGCGCCGTTCAGATGCGCCAGGGCTTCTTCAGCGTGCAGCAGACCTGCCCGCAATGCCGCGGCACGGGCAAGATCATTCCCGAGCCCTGCCCCACCTGCCATGGCCAGGGCAAGGTCAAGAACAACAAGACGCTGGAGGTGAAGATCCCCGCCGGCATCGACGACGGCATGCGCATCCGCAGCACCGGCAATGGCGAGCCGGGCACCAACGGCGGCCCGCCGGGCGACCTCTACATCGAGATCCGTCTGAAGAAGAACGAGGTCTTCGAGCGTGACGGCGACGACCTGCACTGCATGGTGTCGGTCAGCATGACCACCGCTGCGCTCGGCGGCGAGATCGAGGTGCCCACGTTGAAGGGTCCCGCCGCCATCGATATTCCCGAAGGCACGCAGAGCGGCAAGCAGTTCCGCCTGCGCGGCAAGGGCATCAAGGGCGTGCGCTCCAGCTATCCGGGCGACCTGTACTGCCACATCCGCGTCGAGACGCCGGTCAAGCTCACCGAGTACCAGCGCAAGCTGCTCAAGGACCTGGACGAGTCGCTCAAGAAGGGTGGCGACAAGCACAGCCCGCAGGAGAAGGGTTGGCTGGACAAGGCCAAGGAATTCTTCAGCTGACAGGCCGACGCGGCACGATCCAACTCGGGTCGCCGGAATAGGGCGCTGCGCGTTCCAGGACGCGCGGCGCCTTTTTTATTGCCCGCGCGGATGACGCAGAGCAAATACTGAAATATCGGTCTCACCGCAAATCATTGGGAATTCCGGCAACTGCACGTTGGCGTGGGACATGCGCGCTCGAGACCGCGTTGCAACTGGGGCCGCTCATGCAGACTGTTGCCCGACCGCCACGCCGCATCCGCGCTATTGCCTGAGGGCCCAAGCCTACGAAGCCGTGCGCCTGGGCTGACGCCTGTAGGTCTTTTGAGGGGCGACAACGCGCGTCCCTCCCGGACTGGCATCCATCGGCACGTCTTTTGCGTACTGTCGTATGCGCAACGGCGAAGCGGAACTTCGCAGCAGCGTGTGGCCCCAAGAATTAAGCGGCTTCCGCCCCTTTAATCCAGGTGCACGCTCACAGAGGTATTGCCGTATGCTGGAACCGCGTCTGAGGAGTTTCCGGAGCCTGGCGGCCTGGTCATCCGCTGTGGCTCGTTGTTGAATCCTGCCGACCCATTGGAGGTGTGCACCCATGGACGTCATCAGCAATTTCACCGCCCGGTACGAGCGCACGCGCGAAGAGGTCATGTCGCTGCAGGACTACCTGAACGTCTGCAAGCGCGACGCCACGGCCTACGCGACCGCCGCCGAGCGGATGCTGAAGGCCATCGGGGATCCGGAGGTGGTCGACACCCGCAACGACCCGCGCCTGTCGCGGATCTTTGCGAACAAGGTCATCAAGATCTACCCGGCCTTCCGCGAGTTCTACGGCATGGAAGACGCCATCGAACAGGTGGTCTCGTACTTCCGCCATGCGGCCCAGGGCCTCGAAGAGAAGAAGCAGATCCTTTACCTGCTGGGCCCGGTGGGCGGCGGCAAGAGCTCCATCGCCGAACGGCTCAAGCAGCTGATGGAACAGGTGCCTTTCTATGCCATCCAGGGCTCGCCGGTGAACGAGTCGCCGCTGGGCCTCTTCGATGCGGCCGAGGACGGCGAGATCCTCGAGAAGGAATACGGCATCCCCCGGCGCTACCTGCAGCGCATCCTTTCGCCCTGGGCCGTCAAGCGCCTGGAGGAATACGGCGGCGACATCCGCCAGTTCAAGGTCGTCAAGCGCTACCCCTCGGTGCTCAAGCAGATCGCCGTGGCCAAGACCGAGCCGGGCGACGAGAACAACCAGGACATCAGCTCGCTGGTCGGCAAGGTCGACATCCGCAAGCTCGAAACCTATGCCCAGGATGACCCCGATGCGTACAGCTACTCCGGCGGCCTCTGCCTGGCCAACCAGGGCCTGCTGGAATTCGTGGAAATGTTCAAGGCGCCGATCAAGGTGCTGCATCCGCTGCTCACCGCCACGCAGGAAGGCAACTTCAAGGGCACCGAAGGCTTCGGCGCCATTCCCTTCGACGGCGTAGTGCTGGCCCACAGCAACGAAAGCGAGTGGAAGGCCTTTCGCAACAACAAGAACAACGAGGCCTTCCTCGACCGCATCTACATCGTCAAGGTGCCGTACTGCCTGCGCGTGTCGGAAGAGATCCGCATCTACGACAAGCTGGTGCGCAACTCCTCGCTCGCCGAGGCGCCCTGCGCCCCGGGCACGCTGAAGATGATGGCCCAGTTCTCGGTGCTCACGCGCCTGAAAGAGCCGGAGAACTCCAACGTCTTCAGCAAGATGCAGATCTACGACGGTGAGAACCTGAAGGACACCGATCCCAAGGCCAAGTCGCTGCAGGAGTACCGCGACTACGCGGGCGTCGACGAGGGCATGAGCGGCGTGTCCACCCGCTTCGCCTTCAAGATCATCTCCAAGGTCTTCAACTTCGACAGCACCGAGGTCGCTGCCAACCCGGTGCACCTGATGTACGTGCTGGAGCAGCAGATCGAGCGCGAGCAGTTCCCGCCCGAGACCGAGCAGAAGTACATCGGCTACATCAAGGAGATGCTGGCGCCGCGCTATGCGGAGTTCATCGGCAAGGAGATCCAGACGGCGTACCTCGAGAGCTACTCGGAGTATGGCCAGAACATCTTCGACCGCTACGTGACCTATGCCGACTACTGGATCCAGGACCAGGAGTACCGCGACGTGGACACCGGTGAGGTCTTCGACCGTGCGGCGCTCAATGCCGAGCTGGAGAAGATCGAGAAGCCCGCGGGCATCTCCAACCCCAAGGACTTCCGCAACGAGATCGTCAACTTCGTGCTGCGGGCCCGGGCCAGCAACAACGGCCGCAACCCGACATGGACCAGCTACGAGAAGCTGCGCACGGTGATCGAGAAGAAGATGTTCTCGAACACCGAAGAGCTGCTGCCCGTGATCAGCTTCAACGCCAAGAGCAGCGCCGACGAGCAGAAGAAGCACGAGGACTTCGTCACGCGCATGGTCGAGAAGGGCTACACGCCCAAGCAGGTGCGCCTGCTCTGCGAGTGGTACCTGCGCGTGCGCAAGTCGTCCTGACCGATCCTCTCCGCCACCATGGAGGTGCTGCACCTTGGCGATGTTCCAGCAGATCATTGACCGGCGACTGTCGGGCAAGAACAAGTCGGTCGGCAACCGCGAGCGCTTCCTGCGCCGCTACCGCACGCAGATCCGCGACGCGGTGCGCAAGGCGGTCAGCGGCCGGGGCATCCGCAACCTGGAGGCGGGCGAAGACATCACCCTGCCCCGGCGCGATGTGTCTGAACCCACCTTCGGCCATGCGCAGGGCGGCAACCGCGAATACGTGCACCCGGGCAACCAGGAGTACGTGCGCGGCGACCGCATCGAGCGGCCCAAGGGCCAGGGCGGTGGCGGCTCGGGCAGTGGGCAGGCCAGCGACAGTGGCGAAGGCGAGGACGATTTCGTCTTCCGCCTCACGCGCGAGGAATTCATGCAGGTCTTCTTCGAGGACCTCGCCCTGCCCCACCTGATCCGCACGCAGCTGGCCGAGGTGCCCGAGTGGAAGAGCCACCGGGCCGGCTTCACCAGCGACGGCACACCTAACAACCTGCACGTGGTGCGCTCCATGCGCGGCGCGCTGGCGCGGCGCATCGCGCTGGGCGGGCAGGACCGCAAGGACATCCGCGCGCTCGAGGCCCGCATCGCGGACCTGGCACGAGAGCCCGAGTCCGATGCGGAGTTGATGAAGTCGCTGCAGGACGAGCTGGACGGCATCCGCCGCCGCGCGCGGCACGTGCCCTACATCGACCCCATCGACCTGCGCTACCGTAGCCGGGTTCGCACGCCGGTGCCCAGCGCCAAGGCGGTGATGTTCTGCCTCATGGACATCTCCGGCTCCATGGACGAGGCGCGCAAGGACATGTCCAAGCGCTTCTTCATGCTGCTGTACCTCTTCCTCACCAAGCACTACGAGAAGATCGAGCTCGTCTTCATCCGCCACCACACGCAGGCACAGGAGGTGAGCGAGGACGACTTCTTCCATGCCACCGAGACCGGCGGCACGGTGGTCTCGAGCGCGCTGGTGTTGATGCGCGACATCATCCGCGCGCGCTATCCCAGCAGCGAGTGGAACATCTACGGCGCGCAGGCCAGCGACGGCGACAACTGGCACCAGGACAGCGGGCGCTGCCGCGAGCTGCTGGCCGATTCGATCCTGCCGCTGGTGCGCTATTACGCTTATGTGCAGGTGGCCGAGGCCGAGCAGAACCTGTGGCAGGAGTACACGCAGCTCGAAGAGCGTTTCGGCCACTTCGCGATGCGCAAGGTGTCGAGCGCGCAGGACATATACCCGGTGTTCCGCGAGCTGTTCAAGAAAGAAGGCGCGGCGGCCGCCGCCTGAGCGCCGTCAGGAGCCAAGGACACGATGACCCCGTCCCGCCTGCCCCCCCTCTTCGAGCGCGCGCCCGAGCGCCTGCCCAGCCCGTCCGACTGGACCTTCGAACTCATCGAGACCTATCACGACGAGATCGCGAAGACCGCGCGCGCCTTCGGCCTTGACACCTACCCGAACCAGCTGGAGATCATCTCGGCCGAGCAGATGATGGATGCCTACGCCAGCGTGGGCATGCCGGTGCTCTACCGTCACTGGTCCTACGGCAAGCAGTTCATTGCCACCGAGAAGAACTACCGCCGCGGCCACATGGGCCTGGCCTACGAGATCGTCATCAACTCCGACCCGTGCATCTCCTACCTGATGGAGGAGAACACGATGGCCATGCAGTCGCTGGTGATCGCCCACGCGGCCTATGGCCACAACAGCTTCTTCAAGGGCAACTACCTCTTCCGGATGTGGACGGATGCCTCGTCCATCATCGACTACCTGGTCTACGCCAAGAACTACATCGCCGAGTGCGAAGAGCGCAACGGCGTCGAGGCCGTGGAAGACCTTCTCGACTCCTGCCACGCGCTGATGAACTACGGCGTGGACCGCTATCGCCGGCCGCAGAAGCGTTCGCTGGCGCAGGAGAAGGAACGCCGGGCTGAACGCGAGGCCTACATCCAGCGCCAGCTCAATGACCTGTGGCGCACCGTGCCGCGCGGTGCTGCGGCTACTCAGGACCCGCAGTCCGCACGCCGCTTCCCCGAGGAACCGCAGGAGAACCTGCTGTACTTCATCGAGAAGAACGCCGCCCTGCTGGAACCCTGGCAGCGCGAGGTGGTGCGGATCGTGCGCAAGGTGGCGCAGTACTTCTATCCGCAGCGCCAGACGCAGGTCATGAACGAGGGCTGGGCCACCTTCTGGCACTACACCCTGCTCAACACCATGTACGACCGCGGCCTGCTGGCCGACGGCTTCATGATCGAGTGGCTCAGCTCGCACACGGCGGTGGTGTACCAACCGCCCGTGGGCCACCGGGCCTACAGCGGCATCAATCCCTATGCGCTCGGCTTCGCGATGTACAGCGACTTGAAGCGCATCTGCGAGAAGCCCACCGAGGAAGACCGGCAGTGGTTTCCGGACATCGCCGGCTCCAACTGGCTGACGACGCTGGACTATGCCATGCGCAACTTCAAGGACGAGAGTTTCGTCGGCCAGTTCCTGAGCCCAAAGGTGATGCGCGACTTCCGCTTCTTCGCCATCCGCGACCATGAGGCCGATCCGGAACTGGAAGTAGCCGCGATCCACGACGAAGCCGGCTACCGGGCCCTGCGCGAATCGCTCGCGCGGCAGTACGACCTGGGCAGCCGCGAGCCCGACATCCAGGTCTGGAACGTGGACCTGCGCGGCGACCGCTCGCTGACGCTGCGCCACACCCAGCGCAACAACCGGCCGCTGCACGAAGAGACGCCCGAGGTGCTCAAGCACGTTGCGCGGCTATGGGGCTTCGATGTCCACCTGGAAAGTGTGGACGACAAGGGGCGGGTGGGCTATCGCAAGACGGTCAGCCCGAAGCGCGGTTAGCGCTTCAGAGACGCTGCTGAGTACAACGCGCGCAAAGGCTGGCGTGTACCTTGAGGCCGCGGACAGGCGAGCGGCCGCTGGCGCGCTACTTCACCTCGCCAAGGCATTTCCCATCGCCGCGCCCGGTCAGGCCACCCGAGGGCGCACACAGTAGAACGCCCTCGGCGCTGTAGAGATAGTTGAACTGGTCGCAGCAGGGCGACGTTAGCAGATACGCCCGCCTGCCGAGGTACTGCACGCGATGTAGGGGCAGCGTGGGCTTGGCGGATGGATTTGCTTCCAGCCGCCGGATCTCCTGAACGACGCGCTCGTCTGAATAGCCGGTGTAAGCGATGTCGATCTCGTCCTCATGGCGACTTGCACAACCTGCGAGCACGCAGAACAGGATTGGAAGCAGCCAATGTCTAAGCGCACGGTGGTGCACGGTGGATTCCGGTTCTGCGGCGCTCAGGCGAATGACGCGAAATGCGCGTCCACTTCGTCCAGCCATGCCCGCTTGGCAGAAGCATCCGCGAAGCTGCCTTCGAAACCATTGCGCGCCAGCTGCCAGGCATGCTGCGCTGTCAAACCGGTGGCCGCGAAGGTCTGCAGGAAGTTCTCGTTCATGTAACCGCCGAAGTAGGCCGGGTCGTCCGAGTTCACCGTGGCGACCAGGCCCGCGTCGAGCAACTGCCCCAGGTTGTGCTGCGACAGTTGCGGGAACACGCACAGCTTGAGGTTGGACAGCGGGCAGACCGTCAGAGGAATGCGGTCGGCGGCCAGGCGCTTCATCAGCGCCGGATCCTTGGTGCTCTGTACGCCGTGGTCGATGCGCTCGACCTTGAGCACGTCCAGCGCGCTCCACACATAGGCTGGCGGGCCCTCCTCGCCAGCATGGGCCACGAGGTGGAAGCCCAGTTCCCGGCAGCGCGCGAAGACGCGGGCGAACTTCTCGGGCGGATGGCCGACCTCGCTCGAATCGAGGCCCACACCGATGAACCGGTCCCGGAAGGGCAGCGCCTGCTCCAGCGTCTCGAAGGCCGCCTCCTCGCTCAGGTGGCGCAGGAAGCACAGGATCAACACGGCATCCACCCCAAGCGCCGACTTCGCATCGACACAGGCGCGGTGCAGGCCGCCGATCACCGTGGCCATCGGTACGCCGCGCTCGGTGTGCGTCTGCGGGTCGAAGAACATCTCGGTGCGGCGCACGTGATCGGCCGCGGCGCGCTGCAGGTAGGCCCAGGCCATGTCGTAGAAGTCCTGCGCGGTCAGCAGCACGCTGGCGCCGGCGTAGTAGATGTCCAGAAAGCTCTGCAGATTGGTGAAGGCATAGGCCTGGCGAAGCTCTTCCACGCTGGCATAGGGGATGGCCACGCCATTGCGCTGCGCCAGCGCGAAGATCAGTTCAGGCTCCAGTGAGCCCTCGATGTGCATGTGCAGTTCCGCTTTGGGCATGGTGCGCAGCAATTCGGGCAGGCGCTCGGCGGGGATGGCGGCGGGGTCGAAGGGCAGGCTCATGGTGGCGTCCGGTGGTGCAAAGACGATGCTCAAGAATAAAGGCACGGCGAAATGGAAAACGGCCGCTCGAAAGCGGCCGTAGGTGTTGCCGGTGCCCCCGCGGAACCGGCTCTGCCGGGCCGCCGGGTGCGCCCCTTGAGGGGGATTCGGCTTGCGCGTTGTGAGCAAGAAACGGGGTGGTCAGTTCTTGCCGGGCACCTTGCCCTCAACGCCCTTGACGTAGAAGTTCACGCCCGACAGGAACTTGTCGTCAGCGGCTGCGCCGGCGGCGATGAGCTCCTTGCCGTCCTGGCCGACGATCGGGCCCTTCCAGATCTGGAAGGTGCCATCCTTCAGGCCCTTCTTGACCTCCTCGACCTTGGCCTTGATGTCGGCTGGCACGTCGTCGGCCACGGAAACCAGGTCGATCGCGCCTTCCTTCACGCCCCACCAGGTCTGGCCGGTGGTCCAGGTGCCGTCCAGCACGTCCTTCGTGGCCTTGATGTAGTACGGGCCCCAGTTGATCACGGCCGAAGCCAGGTGGGCCTTGGGACCATAGGCGGTCATGTCGCTGTCCCAGCCGAAGGCGCGCTTGCCCTTCTCTTGCGCGGTCTTGAGCACGGCCGGCGAATCGGTGTTCTGGAACAGCACGTCGGCACCGCCGTTGATCAAAGCGGTGGCTGCCTCGGTTTCCTTGGGCGGGCTGAACCATTCGTTGACCCACACCACGTTAGTGGTGATCTTGGGGTTCACCGACTGGGCGCCCAGCGTGAAGCTGTTGATGTTGCGCAGCACCTCGGGAATCGGCACCGAACCCACCACGCCCAGCTTGTTCGACTTGGTCATGGCGCCGGCGATGATGCCGGCCATGTACGCGCCTTCGTAGGTGCGGCTGTCGTAGGTGCGCATGTTCTCGGCCGTCTTGTAGCCGGTGGCATGCTCGAACTTCACCTCCTTGGCGTCGCCGGCGACCTTGAGCATGGGCTCCATGTAGCCGAAGGTGGTGCCGAAGATCAGCTTCTTGCCCTGGCCCACGAAGTCGCGGAACACGCGCTCGGCGTCCGCCGACTCGGGCACGCTCTCGACGAAGGTGGTCTTGATCTTGTCGCCGAATTCCTTCTCCAGCGCCTTGCGGCCGTTGTCGTGGGCGAATGTCCAGCCACCGTCGCCGACCGGGCCGACATAGGCGAAGGCGATCTCCAGCGGCGCCGTTGAAGCCGGGGCCGGGGCAGCGGCGGTGGGCGCAGGCGCCGCGGGGGCGGCTGCGGCCGGGGCCTCTTCCTTCTTGCCGCAGCCCATCAGGACGGCAGCGGCCGCGGTGGAGATGGCGGCGAGCTTGAGCAGCGAGCGCTTGTTCAGATCGGTCATTGTCTAAAGGTCCTTGGCAGCAAGACGTTGAGGGAACGGAAAAAATGCAGCGCGCATTATGAGCCGGGGTAGAAAGGTTTCCCGATCGACGCCGGCATGTTGACGCGGATGAAGGCGGGGTTGCGCGAGATGAGCGCCAGCACCACGATGGTGGCCACGTAGGGCATCATGGCCAGGAACTGGCTGGGCACGTCGACACCCACGCTCTGCAGGTGGAAGCCCAGTTGCGTCACGCCGCCGAACAGGTAGGCGCCCAGCAGCACGCGCATTGGCCGCCAGGTGGCGAAGGTGGTCAGGGCCAGCGCGATCCAGCCGCGGCCGGCCACCATGTTCTCCACCCACAGGCCGGTGTAGACCACCGACAGGTAGGCGCCCGCCAGGCCGCACAGCGCGCCGCCGGCCATGACGGCCATCAAGCGGATGCGCCGGACCGGATAGCCCAGCGCATGCGCCGACTCGGGCGACTCGCCCACCGAGCGCAGCACCAGCCCAGCCCGCGTGCGGTAGAGGAACCAGATCAGCGCGAAGGTGAGCGCCACCGCGAAGTACACCAGCGGATGGTGGCGGAACAAGGCCGGCCCGATGAAGGGGATGTCGCCCAGCACGGGAACGGCGAAGGCCATGCCGCCGGGCGCCTTGGCCTGCACGTAGTTGATGCCGACGAAGGCCGAGAAGCCCACGCCGAAGAGCGACAGGGCCAGGCCGGTGGCGTACTGGTTGGTGTTGAGCCAGATGACCAGCACGCCGAACAGGCCCGCCAGCAGCGCGCCCACGGCCATGCCGGCCGCGAAGCCGATCCAGGCATTGTGCGTGTGCACATAGGCCGCGAAGCCGCCGATGGCAGCGCACAGCATCATGCCCTCGGCGCCCAGGTTGACGATGCCGGCCTTCTCGTTGATGAGCAGGCCGAGCGCGGCGATGGCCAGCACCGTGCCGGCGCTGAGCATGGCGCCCAGGAGGAGTGCGTAGCTTTCCATTCAGGCCTCCCGCCGGGCCGCCCCGAGGGAGGCCTGCGCCCCCTCGGGGGGCTGCGAATACGCGAAGTGATGAGCGTGGGGGTTCATGTTCAGGCCTCCTTGACTTGGGGGACGACATCGGGCGTCGATACCTGCAGCGACGAGGTGCCTGCCGCGGGCGACAACGGCCGCGCCGCGGTCTTCATGCGCACGCGGTAGGCCACCAGCGTGTCGCAGGCCAGCAGCGTGAATAGCAGCAGGCCCTGGAACACCGCCGTCAGCGACTTGGGCAGGCCCAGACGGGACTGCGCCAACTCGCCGCCGATGTAGAACATGCTCATCAGGATGGCCGAGAACACCATGCCCACCGGATGCAGCCGTCCCACGAAGGCCACGATGATGGCCGCGAAGCCGTAGCCCGCCGGCACGTAGGGCGTGAGCTGGCCGATGGGACCGGCCACTTCGAGCGCCCCGGCCAGGCCGGCCGCGGCGCCCGAGGTCAGCAGCGCGATCCACACCGCGCGCCGGGCCGAGAAGCCTGCATAACGCGCCGCCGCCGGTGCCAGCCCACCCACCTGCTGCGCGAAGCCCAGCCGCGTGCGGAACAGGAAGACCCACAGCGCCGCCACGCCCACCAGCGCAATCACCACGCCGATGGTCACGCGCGAGCCCTTCATCAGCCGCGGTATCTGCGTGACCGCCTCGAAGGTCTTGGTCTGCGGGAAGTTATAGCCCATCGGGTCCTTCCAGGGGCCGCCCACCAGCCACAGCAGCAGCAGCGTGGCCACGTAGACCAGCATCAGACTGGTGAGGATTTCGTTGGCATTGCAGACGTCGCGCAGCCACGCCACGATGCCCGCCCACAGCATGCCGCCCAGCATGCCCGCCACGAGGATGGCCGGCACGATCCACGGGCCGGTGTTCTTGTCGGCCAGCAGCGCCATGCCGCCCGCGGCGATGGCGCCCAGCACGAACTGCCCCTCGGCGCCGATGTTCCATACGTTGGAGCGGAAGCAAACCGCCAGCCCCAACGCGATGACCAGAAGCGGCGTGGCCTTGACCAGCAGCTCGCCGATGGCGTAGCTGCTCTTGATCGGCTCCCAGAAGAAGACCTGCAGCCCGCGCACCGGGTCCTTGCCCAGCGCGGCGAACAGGATCACGCCGATCACCACCGTGATCAGCAGCGCCAGGATGGGCGAGCCGTAGCTCCAGAAACGCGACAGCTGCGGCCGCAACTCAAGCTTGAGCATGGATGCCCTCCTCGTTCGTGCGCACGCTAGCGCCCTCCCACAGTCCACTCATCCATTCGCCGATCTGCGGCACGGTGGCCGCCGCCCGGTCGATGGAGGGCGACAGCCGCCCCTTGGCGATCACATGCAGCCGGTCGCTGATCTCGAACAGCTCGTCCAGCTCCTCGCTGACCACCAGCACGGCGCAGCCCGCGTCGCGCAGCGCCAGAATTTCGGCGCGGATCAGCGCCGCGGCGCCCACGTCCACGCCCCAGGTCGGCTGCGAGACGATGAAGAGCTTGGGCCTGGCGTCGATCTCGCGGCCGACGATGAACTTCTGCAGGTTGCCGCCCGACAGCGACTTGGCCGCCGACTGCGGCCCGCCGGCCTTGACCTTGAAGCGCTCGATGATGGCCCGGGCCTGCTGCTCCAGCTGCCCGATGCGCAGCCAGCCGCCGCTGCCCACCGCGTCGTCGCGCGTGAGCAGCAGGTTGTGGGCGAGGCCCAGCGTGGGCACGGCGCCGCGGCCCAGCCGCTCCTCCGGCACGAAATGCAGGCCCAGCTTTCGGCGCGCTCGTGGGCGCAGGCGGCCGGCGCCCTGGCCGACGAGGCGGACCATGCCGGACTCGGCCCGCACGTCCTCGCCCGACAGGGCGTACAGAAGCTCCTTCTGGCCATTGCCCGACACGCCAGCGATGCCCACCACCTCGCCCGCGCGCACCTGCAGCGAGATGCCTTCCAGGTCGACGCCGAACTGGTCCTCGCGCGGCAGGCTGAGGCGCTCGACCGCCAGCGCCACCTCGCCCACATTGGAGGGCCGGTGCGTCAGCGGCGGCGGCTCGGCGCCGATCATCAGGCGAGACAGCGACTCGTTGGTCTCCTGCTGCGGATTGCACACGCCGGTGACCTTGCCGCCGCGCAGCACCGTGCAGGCCGTGCACAGCTCGCGGATCTCATGCAGCTTGTGGCTGATGTACAGGATGGAGCAGCCCTCTGACGCCAGCTTCTTGAGGACCACGAACAGCTTCTGCACCGCCTGCGGCGTCAGCACCGAGGTGGGCTCGTCCAGGATCAGCAGCTTGGGGTCGGTGAGCAGCGCGCGGATGATTTCCACCCGCTGCATCTCGCCCACCGACAGGGTATGGACCGGGCGCAGCGGGTCGATCTCCAGGCCGTATTCGCCGGCCTTGGCCACGATGCGGCGCGTGACCTCGGCCAGGGCCAGGCTCTTGTCCAGGCCCAGCCAGACGTTCTCGGCCACCGTCAGCGTGTCGAACAGGCTGAAGTGCTGGAACACCATGCTGATGCCCAGCTGCCGCGCCTCCTGCGGATTGCGGATGGTGACCGGCTGGCCATTGAAGCTCACCGTGCCTTCGTCCGGCTTGACCGAGCCGTAGATGATCTTCATCAGCGTGGACTTGCCAGCGCCGTTCTCGCCCAGCACGGCATGAGTTTCGCCGGGCAGGACGGTGAGCGACACGTCGCTGTTGGCGACCACCGAGGGATAGCGCTTGGTGATGTGCGCGAGCTGGAGTCTGGGGGGGGACATGGGGGTGGCCTTCGGGGGTCGCTCTTGTTGAGAAAAACGGTGAATGCTAGTCGCTCGGGCCGGCCCGGGCCGGTCAGTGACCCGGCAGGTAGATGTACTTGAACAGGAAGATCCCGCCGATCACCCACACCATCCAGTGCGCCTCCCGCGCCCGGCCGGTGATCAGCTTCAGCACCGCATAGCTGATGAAGCCGAAGGCCAGGCCGTTGGCGATGGAATAGGTGAAGGGCATGGCCAGCGCGGTGATGGCCGCGGGGATGACCTCGGTGGTCTCGTTCCAGTCGAGTTCGGTCAGATCCCTCAGCATCAAACATGCCACGAAGAACAGGGCGGGCGCCGTCGCATAGGCCGGCACCACGCCGGCCAGGGGCGCAATGAACAGACAGGCCAGGAAGAGCACCGCCACCGTCAGCGCCGTGAGGCCCGTGCGGCCGCCGGCCTGCACGCCAGCCGCACTCTCCACATAGGCCGTGGTGCTGGAGGTGCCCAGCAGCGAGCCCGCGAAGATGGCGCCCGAGTCGGCCAGCAGCGCCTTGTTGAGCCGGTCCATCTTGCCCGGCACCAGCAGGCCGGCGCGCTTGGCCACGCCCATCAGCGTGCCGGTGGCGTCGAACAGCTCGACCAGGAAGAACACCAGGATCACGTTCAGGATGCCTCCAGCCAGCGCGCCCTTGATGTCCAGCTGCAGCAGCGTGGGCGAGATGGAAGGCGGCGCCGACACCACGCCCTTGAACTGATTGCCGGCAAAGAAGAAGCTCGCCAGCGTCACGGCCACGATGCCGATCAGGATGGCGCCCGGCACCTTCAGCCGGTCCAGCATCACGATCAGGAAGAAGCCCAGCACCGCCAGCACGGCCGCGGGCTGGTGCAGGTCGCCCAGCGTCACATAGGTGGCCGGCGAGGCGGCGACGATGCCCGCGCTCTTGAGCGCGATCAGCGCCAGGAACAGGCCGATGCCCACCGTGATGGCATAGCGCAGCGACAGCGGAATGCCGCGGATGATCAGCTCGCGGATGCGGAACAGCGTCACCAGCAGGAACAGGCAACCCGAGACGAACACCGCCCCCAGCGCCGCCTGCCAGGTGAAGCCCATGTGCTGCACCACGCCGTAGGCGAAGTAGGCGTTCAGGCCCATGCCCGGCGCCAGCGCGATCGGGTAGTTGGCATACAGGCCCATGATGGCCGAGCCCAGTGCGGCGATCACGCAGGTGGCGACGAACACGGCCTCCTTCGGCATGCCCGCATCACCCAGGATCGACGGGTTGACGAAGATGATGTAGGCCATCGTGAGGAAGGTGGTCAGGCCGGCCAGCAGTTCGGTACGCACGGTCGTGCCGTGTTCCTGCAGCTTGAACAGCCGCTCGATCGCGTTCATGGGTTTTGTCTCCGGTGTTGTTGTGGATGAGGAAAGCGAAAGGAATCAGGGGCCGCCGGGCTGACGCAGCGAGGCGGCCGCGTTCTTGACCTGCTCGCGCAGCCACTGCGCCGCACTCGACGAATGCGTGCGCTCATGCCAGAGCTGGTAATAGAGCAGGCGCGGCAACGTGGCCGGGCAGTCGAGGATGCGCACCGGCAACTGCTGCGCGAAGCGCTCGCAGAACTGGCGCCCCGTGGTCAGCACCAGCAGGCTGCTGGCCACCATCTGCGGGATCAGGCTGAAGTGTGCGCAACGCGCCGTGATGTTGCGCTGCCGCCCGATGGCATCGAGCAGCTGGTCGATGATGCCGCGCGCGCCCGGGTGCGTGGGCGTGGGCGCGATGTGCTCGGCCTCCAGCCAGGTCTCGATGTCCCAGCCGCGGCGCACGGCGGGGTGTTCCTGGCTCACCATCGACACCACCTCGTCGCCGAAGAGGCGCGACATGTGCAGGTCTTCCGGCGGCTTGAGCCAGTTGCCGATCACCAGGTCCAGCGTGCCTTCGGCCAGGTGGGCGTGGTAGTCGGAATCGGACGAGAGCGGATGGATCTCGATGCGCGTGAGGGGCGCCAGCCGCTTGATCTGTGTCACCACGAGCGGCAGGAACAGCGGGTCGAGGTAGTCGTTGGCCGCGATGCGGAAGGTGGTGGCCGCCGTCTGCGGATCGAAGCCGCGCACGTCCGAGAACAGCATCTCGGCCGCGCGCAGGATGCTGGCCGCCGGCTCGATCATGCGCAGGCCAGCTTCCGTGGGCACCATGCCCGAGCCCGAGCGCACCAGCAGCGGATCACCCGAGAGCTCGCGCAGCCGCTTGAGTGCGGCCGACACGGCCGGCTGGTACATGCCCAGCCGCAGGGCCGCGCGCGAAACGCTGCGGTCGGTGAGCACGGTGTAGAGCACCCGGATGAGGTGCAGATCGATCTTGTCGAAGAGGGCCTGGTCTCGCATGGGGCGTGACTCTGCCAGAGACAGGCGGCGCCCGGCCCCACGGCGGGGTCCGGCGGCCACGACCCCGGCGCAGCGATCAGGCGGCCGACGGCGCGGCCTGGACCGCGTTCAAGGCACGCAGGATCGCCTCGCTGGTGGCGGGTGCCCGCAGCGGCGGATCGACCCGGTGACCCCCTGCGGCCGACACGGCATCGCGGATGGCGAAGAACACCGAGAAGGGCAGCAGCAGCGGCGGCTCGCCCACGGCCTTGCTGCGGTGGATGGAATCCTCGGCATTGGGCCCATCGAAGAGCCGCACGTTGAACACAGGGGGGCAGTCGTTGGCCGTCGGAATCTTGTAGGTGCTGGGCGCATGCGTGAGCAGCTTGCCGTTGCCCGGATGCCAGACCAGCTCCTCGGTGGTGAGCCAGCCCATGCCCTGGATGAAGGCGCCTTCGACCTGGCCGATGTCCACCGCCGGGTTGAGCGAGCGGCCGGCGTCGTGCAGCACGTCGGCGCGCAGCAGCTTCCATTCGCCGGTCAGGGTGTCGACGACCACCTCGCTGACGGCGGCACCGTAGGCGAAGTAGTAGAAGGGATGGCCCTGCATGGTCTGCGAGTTCCAGTGGAGGCCGGGCGTGCTGTAGAAGCCGTCGGACCACAGCTGCACACGGTCGGTGTAGGCCTCGGCCACCAGCGTGGCGAAGGTCATCTCGCGCCCGGCCACCTGCACCTTGCCGTTGGCGAAGCCCACCGCGTCGGGCGTGCCGCCATGCCGGCGCGCGGCGAAGTCGGCCAGCCGCTGCCGGATCTGGCGTGCAGCGTCCTGCGCCGCCTTGCCGTTGAGGTCGGCGCCGGTCGATGCCGCGGTGGCCGAGGTGTTGGCCACCTTGGTGGTGTCCGTGGCCGTGGCGCGCACGCGCTCGAATTCCACGCCCAGCTCATGCGCCACCACCTGCGCCACTTTGGTGTTCAGGCCCTGCCCCATTTCGGTGCCACCATGATTCACCAGGATGGAGCCATCCGTGTAGACATGCACCAGCGCACCCGCCTGGTTGAAGTGCGGCACGTTGAAGCTGATGCCGAACTTGATCGGCGTGAGCGCCATGCCGCGCTTGAGCACCGGGCTCTTTGCATTGAAGGCCGCGATGGCATCGCGCCGCGCGCGGTAGGCGCTCGAATCCTCGAGCTGGCCGACGAGCTCGTGGATCACGTTGTCGCGCACCGTCTGGCCGTAGGGCGTGACGTTGCGCTCGGTCTTGCCGTAGAAATTGGCGCGGCGCACATCCAGCGCATCGCGACCCAGCTGACGGGCGATGGAGTCGAGCACGTATTCGACCGCGATGGCGCCCTGCGGCCCGCCGAAGCCGCGGAAGGCGGTGTTGCTCTGCGTGTTGGTGCGGCCCGAGAAGCCATGCATGCTCACTTCGGGCAGCCAGTAGGCATTGTCGAAGTGGCACAGGGCGCGGGTCATCACCGGGCCCGAGAGATCGGCCGAATGGCCGGCGCGCGAGACCATGCTGATCTCGGCGCCGAGGATGCGGCCCTCGTCGTCGAAGCCCACTTCATACTCGTACCAGAAGCAGTGCCGGCGGCCGGTGATCAGGAAGTCGTCGTCGCGGTCAGGACGCAGCTTGACCGGGCGCCGCAGCTTGTTGGCCGCCACGGCGGCGATGCAGGCGAACAGGCCCGACTGCGACTCCTTGCCGCCGAAGCCCCCGCCCATGCGTCGGCATTCGATGTGCACCTCGTTGGAATGCAGGTGCAGCGCATGCGCCACGAGGTGCTGCATCTCGGTGGGATGCTGGGTCGAGCAGTAGACCTGCATCGCCCCGCCTTCCTTGGGAATGGCGTAGCTGATCTGGCCTTCGAGGTAGAACTGTTCCTGACCGCCGACGTCGAGTTCGCCCTTGAGGCGGTGCGGCGCGGCCTCGATGGCGGCGCGCACGGCCAGCCCCTTGTCGCTGCGGGCCAGGTGCATGGGCGGCACCACGTACTGGCCGCGGGCATGGGCCTGCTGGGGCGTCAGTACCGGCTCGGCGGGCACCACACGCGCGACCTCCTTGGCGCGCGCGGCGGCGCGGCGGGCCTCGGTGCGGGTGCGGGCGATCACGGCGAAGAGCGGCTGGCCGAGGAAGCGGATCTCGCCGTCGCACAGAACAGGATCGTCATGCACGATGGAGCCGCAGTCGTTGGCACCCGGAATGTCCTCGGCCACGATCACGTCCACCACGCCGGGCATCGCGCGGATGGCGTCCAGGTCCAGCCCTTCCAGCCGGCCGGCCGCCACGGCTGACAGGCCGAGGGCACAGTGCAGGGTGCCGGCCAGCTCGGGCAGATCGTCGGTGTAGGTGGCCTCGCCGGCCACATGCAGGTGGGCGGATTCGTGCGGACGGCTGATGCCCACACGGGCGCCCTGGGCCAGCGCCTGGGCCTCGGCCTGGGTGTCGATGCGGGCGGCCGTGTTGGCGGCGTAGTCGGCGAAGGCCTCGGCGGACTGCAGCAGGGCGGGGTCGATCGGCTTGTTCATCGTTCAGGCTCCGAAGGCAGGGGCGTGGGGCATCACCGTCCAGACGCTGGTGTCCTGCGCCTCCAGCGGCTCGTGCGTGCGCGTCTCGAGCCAGAATCGCTGCAGCAGGTTCTGCGCCACCTGCAGCCGGTAGTCGGCAGAGGCCCGCAGGTCGGTCAGCGGCTTGAAGTCCTGGGCCAGCGCGGCCTTGGCGGCGTCCACCGCCTGCTGCGTCCAGGGCCTGCCCACGAGCGCAGCCTCGGCCTGCGTGGCACGGCGCACGGTGGCGGCCATGCCGCCGTAGGCCAGGCGGATGCTGCGCACCACCTCGCCATCCAGCTCCAGCGCAAAGCCGGCGCACAGGGCCGAGATGTCGCAGTCGAAGCGCTTGCTGATCTTGTAGCCGCGCAACTGGCGCTGGAAGGCCATCAGCGGCAGGGCGATGCCCTGCACGAACTCGCCGCTCTGCAGCTGGTTCTTCATGTAATCCACGTAGAAATCGGTCAGCGGCATGCGGCGCACGCAGTGGCCCTTGCGCAGCTCCACCTCGGCATCGAGCGCCATGAGGATGGGCGGCGAGTCGCCGATGGGCGAGCCATTGGCCACGTTGCCGCCCAGCGTGCCCGCATGGCGGATCGGCGGCGAGGCGAAGCGCAGCCACACATCCTGCAACGAGGGGGCGCGTTGCACGATGGCGGACCAGGCGTCCTCCAGCGAGACCGCAGCGCCGATCCACAGCTCGTCCTGCTCCACCAGGTCGATGCGCTTGAGCTCGGGCACGTTGCCGATGTAGAGGATGTCGCCCAGATCGCGGAACTGCTTGTTGACCCACAGGCCGATGTCGGTGGAGCCCGCCAGCAGCCTCGCCTGCGGCTTGGCTGCCCGCAGTTCGGCGAAGGCTTCGAGGCTGACCGGTGCATGGAAGTGGTCGGTGCGCTGGCCCAGGGGCGCGGTGTAGTCGAAGGTGGCCTCGCTGCGCAGTGCCTGCAGCGCCTGCACCACCGGCGCCGTGTCCAGCTTGACCGGCGGAAGATCGAACATCTTCTGACCCGCATCGAGGATGGGCCGGTAGCCGGTGCAGCGGCACAGATTGCCCGACAGCTCGTCGGCGAGCTGCTGGCGCGTGGGCCGGCTGCCGCGGGCACCATGCTGCTCGTAGCTGGCCCACATCGACATCACGAACCCTGGCGTGCAGAAGCCGCACTGCGAGCCATGGCAGTCCACCATGGCCTGCTGCACCGGGTGCAGCTGCTGGACCGGATGCTTGGAATGCCGCTCGCCGTCGTGCACGCAGGCCGTCTGCGCCTTGAGGTCCTCGACGGTGAACAGCGCCTTGCCATGCAGCGTGGGCAGGAACTGGATGCAGGCATTGACCGTCTGCAGCTTCAACCCGCCGACGGCACCGGCCTCGCCGTCAGCGGCCAGCTCGCCGATGACCACGGTGCAGGCGCCGCAGTCGCCTTCATTGCAGCCTTCCTTGGTGCCGGTGCAACGTGCGTCCTCGCGCAGCCAGTCCAGCACGGACCGGGTCGGATGCACGCCGTCGACCGCCACCACGCGGCCGCGGTGGAAGAACTGGATGGGTTGGGTGGTGTGGGTCATGGAACTGTTTTGGGGCATCGGGCGGGGCCGCCGCGGTGCAACGCGCAGGGCGGCCGTGAAGTTATTCGCAGTCTCGCGTCCGTAGATACCGGTCCAACCATATCGCCCATCTGGCAATCCGTATGGCGGCCGGAGACACGACCTGATGCCCAGCAGTTTTCACGCCAACGGCGCGACCGTTGGGAGGCACAACTCTTGCGTGGCGTATCGCGACGTTAATGACATTTAACTTCATATAAGAGCACATATAACGCCAATCAGGGATTTCTTATATGACTTGACCTTCCCCTCTCCGGCCTCCGGCACGCCACCGATGCCGAGCCGTGGCGCCGCCTCTCATCGCGCAGGTCGGCGTGTCCTTTTCCCTCCAAGAAGCTCCAAGAGCAAAACCATGAAAACCGCTGTCACACCCTCTTCCTCTGCCACCCGGCAGGTCCACCCCGTCGATGAAGTGCTGCCCATTCCCCAACTTGCCGCCTACGGCTTCCAGCATGTGCTCGCGTTCTATGCGGGCGCCGTGCTGGTGCCGATCATCCTGGCGGGGGCCCTGGGGCTCAGCAGCGAGCAACTGATCCACCTCATCAATGCTGACCTGTTCACCTGCGGCATCGCGTCGATCCTCCAGGCCTGGGGCATCGGCAAGGTGGGCGTACGGTTGCCGCTGCTCCAGGGCGTCACGTTCACGGCCGTCAGCCCCATGATCGCCATCGGCCTGGCGGCCGGCGGCGGCGTCACGGGTCTGCTGGAGATCTACGGCTCGGTGCTCGTCGCCGGGCTGTTCACCTTCTTCGCGGCGCCCTACTTCGCGCGCTTGATCCGCTTCTTTCCGCCCATCGTCACGGGCTCGGTGATCCTGATCATCGGCATCGCGCTGCTGCCGGTGGCGGCCAACGACATCGTGGTGGGCAAGGGGCCCAATGCCATCCAGAACCCGGTGCTGCTTAAGAACTGCCTCTATGCCTTCGGCACGCTGGCGCTGATCGTGCTGATCCAGCGGCTGTTCCGCGGCTTCATGGCCACCGTGGCCGTGCTGCTGGGTCTGGTCGTCGGCACGCTGGTCGCCTGGGTGCTGGGCGATGCGCATTTCGACAAGGTCGCCAGCTCTGCCTGGTTCGGCTACACCTCGCCCTTCTACTTCGGCATGCCCACCTTCAGCATCACGGCCATCGTCTCGATGCTGATCGTGATGTGCATCACCATGGTCGAGACCACGGGCGACGTCTACGCCACAGGCGAGATCGTGCGCAAGCGCGTCGGCAGCGAGGACATCGCCCGCGCCATCCGCGCCGACGGCGCCGCCACCTTCCTGGGCGGCGTGTTCAATTCCTTTCCCTACACCTGCTTCGCCGAGAACGTGGGCCTGGTGCGGCTGACGCAGGTCAAGAGCCGCTGGGTGGTGGTGGCCGCCGGCATCATCATGATCGTGCTCGGCTCGCTGCCCAAGGCCGCCGCCATCGTCGAAGGCATTCCGCATCCGGTGCTGGGCGGCGCGGCGCTGGCCATGTTCGCGGCCGTGGCCGTGGTGGGCGTGCAGACCCTGTCGAAGGTGGACTTCAACGACCACCGCAACATCGTGATCCTGGGCACCAGCCTGGGCCTGGGCATGCTGGTGACGGCGCAGCCCTTCGTCACGACCGCCTTTCCGGCCTGGGCCGAGATCGTGTTCGGCAGCGGCATCACGCTGGGTGCGTTGACCGCCATCGTGCTTAACGTCGTGTTCAACCACCTGGGTGGCAGTCCGCACACGGCCGTCGCCGGCCGGCCGGGCCGACTGGTGAGCCTGGAGCAGGTCAACGCCATGGCGCGTCCGGAGTTCGACGCCACCTTCGGCCCGGTGGTGCAGCACATGCCCTGGGTGCTGGAGCAGGCCTTCGCCATGCGCCCCTTCCGCAACACCCACGACCTGCGCACTGCCTTCCAGGACACGCTGCTGAGCGCCACGGCAGAGCATCAGGATGCGCTGATGAACGCCTTCCCCGACCTGGGCAGCGAGGCCGACGCCGCCAATGCCTACTTGCTCGACCATGAGAAGGCAGGCATGGCCGGCAACGCCCAGGACGACGTGCTGGAAATGGCCCACGCCTACCGCGCGCAGTTCGGCTTTCCCTTCATCGTGAGCGCCCGCGACGCCAACTACGCCCGCATCGTCGCGCAGGGCTGGGAACGGCTGGGCAACGCGAAGGCGGTGGAACGCGCGGCGGGGCTGGTCGAGGTGGCGCGCATCGCCAACTACCGCTTCGACGACCTCGTCGCCGATGCCAACCCCATCGCAGCGGCACGGCTGCGGGCCTTCGACGTGCAGCCTTCAGCGGCACACTGACCCAGCCACGCCTCAGGACGGTGCGCCCGCTTCCCCGAACAGGCGCACGATCTCGCCGCGCAGCCAGCGGTTGGGCGCATCGTCCTCGAAACGGCGGCTCCAGTGCAGGGCGACGCCGAAGTCGCGCAGCGGAAAGTCGGGCTCCACAATGGCGAAGCCGGCGCCCTCGCCGAAGCTGCGCGCGATGTTGCGCGGCATGACGACCGCCAGGTCGGTCTCGCGCACGATGGCGGGCAGCACCATGAAATGCTCGGTCACCAGACGCACGCGCTCCTCCAGCTGCATCAGCTGCAGGATGCGCAGCGTGTCGGCATGCGAGCGCACGGCGACGAACTCCAGCCCCTGCAGCGCCGTCAGCAGTGCCTTGCCGCGCAGGGTGCGACGCGCAAAGGGATGGTCATCGCGCACCAGCACGATGTAGCGGTCGTTCAGCAGGTGCTGGCGCCGCGTGTCCTTCACCTTGGGCAGAAAACCGAAGGCCAGGTCGATGCGGCCCTCGTCGAGCGCGGGGGCGATGTCCTGCGGCCGCAGGGGCAGCGTCTCCAGCCGCACGCCGGGTGCCAGGGCGCGCAGGTGCCGCATCAGCGGCGGCAAAAAGCGTCCCTCGCCGATGTCGCTCATGTGGATGCGGAAGGTCTTGCGCGATCGGGCGGGGTCGAAGCGCTCGGGCTCGGCCACGGCCTGGTCCAGCGTGGCCAGCGCGGCGTGCACCGCCGACGCCAGGCGGTCGGCTCTGGGCGTAGGTGCGACGCCGCCAGCCACCCGGGTGAACAGTGCGTCGCCCAGCGCCAGCCGCAGCCGGGTCAGGCCATGGCTCACGGCGGGCTGCGTGAGCCCAAGCGCCTCTGCGGAGCGGCTCACGTTGCGGGTGCGATGCACGGCGTCGAAGACGCGCAGCAGGTTGAGGTCCAGCTTCTCCATATGCACGCCGTTCATATCACTTAGCGCCTTCATTGCATTGAGGACATGCCCCAGGCGCCGGACACTGCGCAACGATCGCCAGTCAACCGTTCGCCCTGAGCTTGTCGAAGGGCGGGTGCCCGGGCTTCGACAAGCTCAGCCCGAACGGACTTTGGTTGACTGGCCCGACGACGCACGCTGGCGCCGCCCCCAGGACGCGCGCGGCCACATCGCCCCACGACGGAGAGACAAGACCATGGAAGTTTCCTTCAGCAAGGAAGTGCAGGCGCTTCGCCTGGGCGCGGGCCAGACCTTCCATGGCGAGGGCATCCTGGCCATCACCAAGGGCCTGCTTCAGGCCGGGGTCGCCTACGTGGGCGGCTACCAGGGTGCGCCGGTGTCGCACCTTCTGGACGTGATGGTGCAGGGCCGCGACTACATGCAGGAGCTGGGCGTGCACGTGGAGGCCTGCTCCAACGAGGCCTCGGCCGCCGCCATGCTGGGCGCCTCCATCCACTACCCGCTGCGCGGCGCGGTGACCTGGAAGTCCATCGTCGGCACCAACGTCGCGGCCGATGCCCTCTCCAATCTCAGCTCGCCGGGCGTGACCGGCGGCGTGCTGATCGTGGTGGGCGAGGACTACGGCGAAGGCGCCAGCGTGATCCAGGAGCGCACCCATGCCTACGCGCTCAAGTCCAGCCTGTGCCTGCTCGACCCGCGCCCGCACCTGCCGACGATGGTGCGCATGGTGGAGGAAGGCTTCAACCTCTCCGAAGCCTCCAGCATGCCCTGCATGATGGAGCTGCGCATCCGCGCCTGCCATGTGCGCGGCAGCTTCGACTGCAAGGACAACCGCGCGCCGGCCGTCAGCACCCGCAGCCTCATGGAAGAGCCGGCCCGCTTCGACTACGAGCGCCTGGCCCATCCGCCGGTCACCTTCGGCCACGAGAAGCGCAAGAGCGCCGAGCGCATTCCGGCCGCGCAGCGCTACATCGCCGAGCACGGCCTGAACGAGCTGATGCCGGGAAAGCGCGAGGACCTGGGCATCGTGGTGCAGGGCGGGCTCTACAACGCCCTCATCCGCGCGCTGCAGCAGCATGGCCTGGCTGATGCCTTCGGCCAGAGCGAGATCCCGATCCTGGTGCTCAACGTCACCTACCCGCTCGTGCCGGACCAGATCGTGCAGTTCGCCGCCGGCAAGCGCGCCCTGCTGGTGGTGGAGGAAGGCCAGCCCGAGTACATCGAGCAGGACATCGCCACCCTGCTGCGCCGCCGTGACCTGCAGACGCCACTGCACGGCAAGGACCTCCTGCAGATGGCCGGCGAGTACACCACCGAGGTGCTGACGCGCGGCCTGGTCACCTTCGCCGCCTGCTACCTGCCCGAAGGCGCCGGCCAGGCCGGCACCGACTGGCTGGCCGCCAACGACGCGCGCCGCCGCGCCGTGGCCGAGCTGCTCGGCAAGCCGCTGCCGGGACGGCCGCCGGGCTTCTGCATCGGCTGCCCGGAGCGGCCGGTGTTCTCGGCCCTCAAGCTGGCGCAGCAGGAGGTGGGCCAGGTGCACATCGCGGCCGACATCGGCTGCCATGCCTTCGGCACCTTCGAGCCCTTCAGCGGCGGCCACTCGATCCTGGGCTACGGCATGAGCCTGGCGAGCCGCGCGGGCGTCTCGCCCATGATGCAGCGGCGGGTGCTGTCGATCATGGGCGACGGCGGCTTCTGGCACAACGGCCTGCTCACGGGCGTGCAGAGCGCCCTGTTCAACGGCGACGACGCGGTGCTGCTGATCTTCAAGAACGGCTACACCAGCGCCACCGGCACGCAGGACATCATCTCCACGCCCGACGAGGACACCAAGGCCCGCGCCGAGGACAAGCAGCAGAGCCTGGCGCACAAAAACCACACCATCGAGGACACGCTGCGCGGCCTGGGCGTGAAGTGGATGCGCACCGTCCACACCTACGAGGTGGCGACCATGCGGGCCACGCTGACCGAGGCGTTCACGACGTCCTTCGAGGGCCTGAAGGTCATCATCGCCGAGGGCGAATGCCAGCTGGAGCGCCAGCGCCGCATCAAGCCCTGGATCGCGCAACTGCTCAAGAAGGGCGAGCGCGTGGTGCGCGTCAAGTACGGCGTGGACGAGGACGTGTGCAACGGCGACCACGCCTGCATCCGCCTGTCGGGCTGCCCCACGCTCACGCTCAAGGACAACCCCGATCCGCTCAAGGTGGACCCGGTGGCCACCGTCATCGACGGCTGCGTGGGCTGCGGCCTGTGCGGCGCCAATGCGCATGCGGCCACGCTGTGCCCCAGCTTCTACCGGGCCGAGGTGGTGCAGAACCCGCGCTGGCACGAGCGGCTGCTGTACGGCCTGCAGTCCGCCATGGTGCGCGCGCTGCGTCCTGCCTGACCACACCGTCCATGCCGGTCCCCTCTTCCACCGCCGCGCCCGCGATGACCCACGCCGACACCCAACGCCCCCTCACCCTGCTGCTGTGCGCCCTGGGCGGCGAAGGCGGCGGCGTGCTCACCGAATGGCTGATCGAGGCCGCCCGCCATGCCGGCTACCCAGCGCAGAGCACCTCGGTGCCCGGCGTGGCCCAGCGCACCGGCGCCACCACCTACTACGTCGAGGTGTTTCCGGTACCGCTGGTTCAGCTCCAGGGGCGCCAGCCGGTGTTCAGCCTGGTGCCGGCCCCGGGTGCGCTGGACGTGATCGTCTCCTCCGAACTGCTGGAGACCACACGCCAGATCGCCAATGGCATGGCCGATCCGGCCCGCACGCAGGTCATCACCTCCTCCAGCCGCAGCCTCACCACCGCCGAGCGCATGGCGCTGGGCGACGGCCGGGCCGATGCGGCACAGCTGCTGGAGGTGGTGCGCCGCTTCAGCCGCGCGCACCAGGTGCTGGACATGGCGGCGATGGCCCGCGAATGCGGCACCGTGATCAGCAGCATCATGTTCGGCGCCATCGCCGGCAGTGGCGTGCTGCCCTGGCCGCGCGCGGCCTTCGAGGCGGCCATTCACGATCCGGCCACGGGCAAGAAGCCCGGCGCCACGGCGGCGGCCAGCCTGCGCGGCTTCGCCCGGGCCTACGAAGCTGTCAACGCACCACGCCAGCAGGCGGCCTTCGTCGACGCACTGCTGAAAGACCCGGCGGTGGAAGCCACCGAAACGCCGACGCTGCCCGTCGAACTGGCGACCCGCTTTCCGGCCGCCGTGCACGAGATGCTGGCCCTGGGTCATGCCCGCACGCGGGAGTACCAGGACGCGGCCTATGCCCGCCGCTACGCGGACCGCCTGGCACGCGTGCTGGAGGCCGAACGCGCGTCCGACCCCGACGGCACGCACGGCGCGGCCGTGACCCGTGAGATGGCCCGCTGGCTGGCCCTGTGGATGGCCTTCGACGACATCGTGCGGGTGGCCGTGCTCAAGTCCCGCGCCAGCCGCGCCGACCGGGTGCGCACCGAGGTCAAGGCCACAGAAGCCGACTTGCTGCGCGTCTACGACCACTTCAAGCCCGGCGTGCCGGAGTTCGCCGCCCTCCTGCCGCCCGCGCTCGCCCGCCGGCTGCAGGACTGGGACCGCGCCCGCCAGCGCCGTGGCCAGGCGCCATGGGCCTTGCCGCTGAAGGTGGGCAGCCATTCGGTCATCGGCATGGCGTCGCTGCGCCTGCTGGCCAGCCTGCGCCGGCTGCGGCCCATCGGCAGCCGCTTCGCCGAAGAGCAACGGCTGATCGAGCACTGGCTGGCCGCCGTCGAGGCCGGCGCACGCGAGGACTGGGCCCTGGGCCATGAACTCGCGCTGTGCGGCCGGCTGATCAAGGGCTACGGCAGCACCAACGAGCGCGGCAAGGCCAACCTGCTGCACATCGTCGACCACCTGGCGCGCAGCCCCGGCCGCACACCCGCCGAGCGCGCGCAGGCCATTGCCAGTGCCCGTGAAGCCGCGCTGGCCGACGAGGCCGGCAGCGCCCTCGACGCCACGCTGCGTGCCCACGGCGCCCCGCCGCGGCCGGTGGCCGAGCAGCCCATCCGCTGGATGCGCCGCCCGCCCCGTTCTCACGGCCAGAGCGCCTGAGATTCAAGACAAACCCAGAAGGAGACACAACGATGGCCGTTCACCCCCACCCCACCCGCGGCAACCCGCGCCGCCGCCTCGCACTGCACCTCGCGGGTGCCGCCTGCATGGCCGCGGCACTGGCTGCGCCACTCGCCGCCCACGCCCAGACCTGGCCCACCAAACCCGTCCGCGTGGTCGTCAACTTCCCGCCCGGCGGCGCGGCCGACCAGCTGGCACGGCTCGTGGGCCAGCCGCTGTCGGAGGCGCTGGGCCAGCCGGTGGTGGTGGAGAACCGTGGCGGCGCCAACGGCAACATCGGCGGCGAGGTGGTGGCCCGCGCGCCGGCCGACGGTTACACGCTGCTGATGAGCTCGGGCGGCATGGTGTCCGTGAACCCGCACCTGTACGAGAAGATGCCTTTCGACCCCGCCAAGGACCTCGTGCCGGTGGCCGCCGCCGCGCGCGTGCTGGTCTACCTGGTGATTCGGCCCGAGTTGCCGCCGAAGAACATCCAGGAGTTCATCGCCTACCTCAAGGCCCGGCCGGGCAAGCTCTCCTACGGCTCGCCGGGCGTGGGCAGCTCGCCGCATCTGGCCGGCGAGATGTTCAAGTCGCAGACCGGCACCTTCGCAACCCATGTGCCCTACCGCGGCGCGGCGCCTGCGCTGCAGGATCTGCTGGCCGGCCAGATCGACTACTACTTCGACCCCGGCATCGCGCTGCAGCAGGTCAAGGCCGGCAAGTTGCGGCTGCTCGCGGTGGGCAGCCCGCAGCGCTCGCCGCTCTTCCCCGACGTGCCCACGCTGGCCGAGGCGGGCCTGAAAGGCTTCGATGCCGACACCGTGTTCGGCTTCTATGCGCCGGCCGGCACGCCCGCGCCCGTGATCGCGCGGCTCAACACCGAGATCAACAAGGTGCTGGCGCTGCCGATGGTCAAGGATCGGATCCAGCAGTTGGGCGGCGAGGCCGCACCCGGCACGCCGGCGGCCTTCCACGACCGGGCGATGGCGGATTCGACGCGCTTCGGCGCGATCATCAAGGAGCGGGGCATCAAGGCCGATTGAAGCCCTGCGCTGCCGTTAACCTGCCGCGATGTCCAAGACCATCCTCTACACCGCCCGCGTCGAATTCGGCGACTGCGACCCTGCCGGCATCGTCTGGTTTCCCAACTTCTTCGGCTGGATCGATGCCGCCTCGCGTCATTTCTTTGCCAGCTGCGGCGTGCCGCGGTGGGAGGAGACGACACGCACGCTGGGTGTGATCGGCACGCCCCTGGTGGACACCAAGGCGCGCTTCGTCAGCACCGCCAGCTATGGCGACACCTTGCAATTCGCCGTCCAGATCCGCGAATGGCGCGAGAAGAGCTTCGTGCAGGCCTACCGCGTGACGCGGGACGACCCCGAGGGCGAGACGCTGATCCTCGAATGCGAGGAAGTGCGCATCTTCGGTGGCAAGCGGCCGGATGGGCGGATGCGGGCGCTGCCCATCCCACAGGAGATCCGCGTCTTGTGCGAGTGAAGTGTTGGGCCACACCCCGGCCTCCGGACCGCAAAGCCGCGGCACCCCGGCCTACACGTTGGCAGGCCATCGCGAGGCAACATCCTGTAACGAATGACGGCCGCCAGTCGCGGCCTTTTCTTCGCAGCCGGTCGGACACCTGAAGTCATGGCCGCCCCGGCCCTGCCGTCCTTACACGCGGTCCACGTGTCCATGTTCCCCACCATCGCCGTCCATCCAGCCCCCGGCGGCTCCGGGTCCACCGCCAGCGGGCGCTGCAAGGGCTGCCGGGAAAGCGAAGTGCCGCTCTTTCCCTTCAGCTTCGCCTACCAGCCGATCGTCGACATGCAAGGCCGTGCCATCTGGGCGCATGAGGCGCTGGTGCGTGGCCCGCAGGGGGAAGGCGCGATGACGGTGCTCGACCAGGTCAATGCCGACAACCGCTACCGCTTCGACCAGGCCTGCCGCGTCAACGCGATCCGCATCGCCGCGGGGCTGGGCATGGACACGCGGCTGTCGATCAACTTCCTGCCCCAGGCCGTCTATCGGCCGGAGATCTGCATCCGCACCACGCTCGAGGCGGCCGACAAGTACGGCTTTCCGCGCGAGCGCATCGTGTTCGAGGTGACCGAGGGCGAGCGGGTCAGCGACGGGCCCTGGCTGGCCTCCATCCTGACGGAATACCAGCGCTGCGGCTTCCTCACCGCCATCGACGACTTCGGTGCCGGCTATGCAGGCCTGACGCTGCTGGCCGATTTCCAGCCGGACATCGTCAAGCTGGACATGGCCCTGATACGCGGCGTGGACACCAGCCGGCCGCGCCAGGCCATCGCGCGCGGCATCCTGCGCATGTGCGAGGAACTGGCGATCACCGTGATCGCCGAAGGCATCGAAACCACCGGGGAACGCGATTTCTTCCTGCACGAAGGCGTGCAGCTGATGCAGGGCTACCTGTTCGCCAGGCCCCGCTTCGAAGGGCTGGCCCCGGCTGCACAGATCTTCGGCCAGGCCTGAGCTGAGCCCGACCGCGCTGCACCCGATCAGCCCGGCAGTACCAGCAGCGCGCGGAAGTCGTTGACGTTGGTGTGGGTCGGCCCGGTCACCAGCAGATCGCCCAGCGCGTCGAAGAAGCCATAGGCGTCGTTGCGGTCCAGGTGGTCCGACAGCTTCAGGCCACGCTGCGCCGCACGCGCCAGCGTGTCGGGCGCGACGAAGGCGCCAGCGTTGTCCTCCACGCCGTCGATGCCATCGGTGTCGGCGGCCAGGGCCCAGACGCCGGGCTGCCCCATCAAGGCGCCGGCCAGTCCCATGCAGAACTCGCCGGCGCGCCCGCCGCGTCCCTTGGCACTCCCGGGCGGGCGCTGGCGCACGGTCACCGTGGTTTCGCCACCTGACAGGATCACGCAGGGCCGCGCGAAGGGTGTCCCGTGCTGGGCCACCGCGCGGGCGAGTGCGGCGTGCACCTTGCCCACCTCCCGCGACTCGCCTTCGATCTCGTCGCTGAGCACATGGGCCTCGATTCCGGCGGCGCGCGCCGCCTCGGCCGCTGCCTCCAGCGACTGACGGGGCGTCGCGATCAGGTGCACCGCGTGGCCGGTGAACACGGCGTCGCCCGGCTTGGGCGTTTCCAAGCAGCCCCCCTGCAGCCCTTCCATGATCCGGGCGGGCACGTCGATGTCATAGCGCTTCAGGATGCCGATGGCTTCCGCGCAGGTGCTGCCATCGGGCACCGTGGGGCCGCTGGCGATCACCGCCGGGTCGTCGCCCGGGACATCGCTGATGGTGAGCGTCACCACCCGCGCAGGCGCACAGGCGGCGGCCAGCCGGCCGCCCTTGATGCGCGACAAATGCTTGCGCACGCAGTTCATCTCGCCAATGTGGGCGCCCGATTCGAGCAACTGCCGATTGATGCGCTGCTTGTCCTCCAGCGTCATGCCTTCTGCCGGCAGCGTGAGCAGCGCCGAGCCGCCGCCGGAGATCAGGCACAGCACCAGATCGTCCGCCGTGAGCCCATGCGTCAGGGCGAGCATGCGCTCGGCCGCGCGAAGGCCGGCGGCGTCGGGCACGGGGTGGGCCGCCTCGACCAGCTCGATGCGCGCCGGCACGCCCTCGGGACGCGGCGGGATGTGACCGTAGCGTGTGACCACCAGGCCGGACAGCGGCGCGTCCTGCGGCCACAGGGCCTCGAGCGCCTGCACCATCGATCCGCCCGCCTTGCCTGCGCCGAGCACCAGCGTACGGCCGCGCGGCGGCGGGGGAAGGTACTCGGCCATGCGTGCCAGGGGCAGGGCCTGGCGCACGGCCACCCGGTAGAGGTGCTCCAGAAAGGCCTGCGGCTGCTGGCGCGGATCGGGCACGGAGGCTGCGTCGGATGCGATCATGTTCGTTGTCTCCATGGACGCCGTGACCATGCACGGGTCCTTGATTGGGCGAGAGGACTGTACCGATGAAAACTTTGCTGATCCGCAACGCCACCTGCGTCGCGACCTTCGACGACACGCGGGCCGAACTCCGCGATGCCTCGGTGCTGGTGCGCGGGCACCGCATCGAGGCCATCGGCCCCGCCGCCGATCTGCCGCAGCAGGCCGACGAGGTGATCGATGCCCGCGGCCACCTGGTGATGCCGGGCCTGGTCAACACCCATCACCATATGTACCAGTCGCTGACGCGTGCCATACCGGCGACGCAGGATGCGGAACTCTTCGGCTGGCTGCGCGGGCTTTATCCGATCTGGGCCGGGCTCACGCCCGAGATGGTGCAGGTCTCCACGCAGGTGGCCATGGCCGAGTTGCTGATGTCGGGCTGCACCACCAGCAGCGACCATCTCTACATCTATCCCAACGGCGTGCGGTTGGAGGACAGCATCGAGGCCGCGCAGGCCATCGGCATGCGCTTCGTCGCCTCGCGCGGCGCCATGAGCCTGGGCCAGTCCAAGGGCGGGCTGCCGCCCGACCGCGTGGTGGAGGACGAGGCGGCCATCCTGCGTGACACCGAGCGCCTGATCACCACCTGGCACGACCGCAGCCACGGCGCCATGGTCAACATCGCGGTGGCGCCCTGCTCGCCCTTCTCGGTCAGCCGCGAGCTGATGCGCGATGCCGCGGCCCTGGCCCGCCAGCATGGCGTGCGCCTGCACACCCACCTGGCCGAGAACGACCACGACATCGCCTTCACCCGCGAAAAGTTCAACTGCACGCCGGCCGAATATGCGCAGGAACTCGGCTGGCTGGGCGAGGACGTCTGGCATGCCCACTGCGTCAAGCTGGACGAGGCGGGCATCGGCCTGTTCGCGCGCAGCCGCACCGGTGTGGCCCACTGCCCCTGCAGCAACATGCGGCTCGCCTCGGGCCTGGCGCCCATCCGCCGCATGCTCGACGACGGCGTACCGGTGGGCCTGGGCGTGGACGGCAGCGCCAGCAACGACGGCGCGCACATGGTGGGCGAGGCCCGGCAGGCGCTGCTGCTGGCGCGGGTGCGGCGATCGCTCGACGCCTTCGGCTGCGACCATGGCCCGGCCGAGATGACCGCGCGCGACGCCCTGGCCATGGCCACCCGCGGCGGCGCGCAGGTACTGGGCCGCAGCGACATCGGTCACCTCGCGCCCGGCATGTGCGCCGACCTGGCCCTGTTCGACCTGCGCACCCTGGGCTTCGCCGGCGGCGCGGTGCACGACCCCGTCGCCAGCCTGCTGCTGTGCGCCAGCCCGCAGGCGGCGTACACGGTGGTCAACGGGCGGGTGGTGGTGCGGGAGGGCCAGCTGGCGACGGTGGAATTGCAGCCGCTGGTGGAGCGACACAACAAGCTCGCGATCCAGTTGGCGGAAGCAGCGCGCACCACGTAGTCGGCAGGCCGCGGAGCAGGCCACGCGGGGACATCCGCGGAACCGGCTTTGGCTTGTCCTGAGCCTGTCGAAGGGCCGGGCCGCAGGATGTGCCCCCTGCAAGGGGGTGGGCGAAGCGACACGAAGTGCGCGAAGCCTGGGGGTCAGTTCGTCTTTCCGCCGGACTGGAACCAGCGCCCGATCAGCGCCCGCTCGGCCTCGGTGATGCCGGTGGCGTTGTTCATCGGCATGATCTTCGTCACCACCACCTGCTGGTAGACCGCCTGCGCGTGCGCGGCCACCTGCTCGGGCGAATCGAGGCGCACGTTCTTCATCTGCACCGCGGCGCCGTGGCACAGGTAGCAGCGCTGCTCGAACACCTTCTGCACCTCGGCGTAGGCCACTGGTGCAGCCTGCGCGGCAGCAGGCTGAGGCGCCACCGGCGCGGGCTTCATCCAGACGATGGTCAGGCCTAGCACGGCGATGCCGAGCATGGCGTAGGGCAGCGGGTTCTTCGCGTTGCCCAGCTTCCAGCGGTGGCGCACCACGAAGAACTGGCGGATGGCGGCGCCGCCCAGCATGATCAGCAGCAGCACGATCCAGTTCTGCGGATGCGTGTAGGTGAAGCTGTAGTGGTTGCTCAGCATCGCGAACAGCACCGGCAGCGTGAAATACGTGTTGTGCACGCTGCGCTGCTTGCCGCGCTGGCCGTGGATCGGGTCGACCGGCTTGCCCTCGCGCAGGGCCGCCACGCTCTTGCGCTGGCCGGGGATGATCCAGAAGAACACGTTGGCGCTCATGGTCGTGGCCATCATGGCGCCCACCAGCAGGAAGGCCGCCCGGCCGGCGAACCACTGGCAGGCCAGCCAGGCCGCAAAAGCGATGAAGACGGCGATGAGCACGCCCACGATGGTGTCGCCGTTCTTGCGCCGGCCGAAGATCTGGCAGATGCCGTCGTACACCATCCAGAACACGACGAAGAAGGCCAGGGCCACCGCGATGGCGGCGCCGGGCTGCCAGTCCATCTTGCTCTTGTCGATGAGGTAGGTGCTGGCGTTCCACAGGTACGACACCGTGAAGAGCGCGAAGCCGCTCAGCCAGGTGGAGTAGCTTTCCCAGAAGGACCAGTGCAGGTGCTCGGGGATCTTGCGCGGCGCCACCGCGTACTTCTGCATGTTGTAGAAGCCGCCGCCATGCACGGCCCATTGCTCGCCGCCCACGCCCTTGTCCAGCGACTCGGCGTCCTTGGGCTTTTCGAGGCTGTTGTCCAGCATCACGAAGTAGAAGGAGGCACCGATCCAGGCGATCGCGGTGATGACGTGGAGCCAGCGCAGCAGCAGGTTGGCCCAGTCGAGGTAGTAGCTTTCCATCGCTCAACCCTGAGGTGATGAGAGTTCTGTCCTGCTCACCACCGCGGGCGCTGTAAGCAGAAGGTGCCGCGAACGCTTGGCATCGGGGGGCCGATGCGCCTCATCGCTCCGCTGCGGCGGTTTTGTTGTGGACGCGAGTGTATACAGTTTGCCGGCTGCGCTGCGCAGCGTGCGCGGGCCGGCAAGGGTTATCACTGACATGCCGGCAACGGCTGCAATAAGCATGCCGCAAGCGTCGCGGACGAATGCCACCCGGCCCGCCATGGCGGGCGGGCCGCCTCAGCCTGCCGCGTCTTCCAGAGCCGGTTCGGCCGCCGCCAGCGGCGCGGCATAACGGCGCACCAGGGCCAGCAGCTCGTCCTCGCCGTAGGGCTTGCCGAGGTAGTGGTCCACGCCCAGCGACTGCGCATGCGCGCGGTGCTTGGCCGCGATGCGCGAGGTGATCATCACCACCGGCAGGTCGGCCAGCTGCGCATCGGCGCGGATGTTGCGCACGAGGTCGAAGCCGTCCATGCGCGGCATCTCGATATCCGACAGCACCAGCGCAGGACGCTCGCCCTGCAGCAGCTCCAGCGCCTGCAGGCCATCGGCGGCCAGGGCCACCCGCCAGCCTTCGCGCTGCAGCAGCCGCTGCGTCACGCGGCGCACCGTGATGGAATCGTCCACCACCATCACGAGCGGCACCTGGGCCGACACGCGACCCTCCTGGCTCGTCGCGTCCGGCGCAGGCCGCTCCACGGGCAGGCGCTGCCGCCGGCGCGCCTGGCCCCCGTGCAGGGTGCCAAGCACCACGGGGTTGTGAATCATCACCACAGCGCCGGAGGCCAACACCGTGATGCCGACCAGGCCCGGCACGCGCGACAGCTGCGGCCCCAGGTTCTTGACCACGACTTCCTGGCTGCCTAGCACCTCGTCCACATGCAGCAGCACGCGCTGGGCGGCACTGCGCACCACCACGACGGTGTTGGCGCGGCCGGTGGGCTGCTCGCTGGCGTCCGTGGCCTGCAGCAGCGCGCCCGCCCAGTAGAAGGGCAGCGTCTCGCCACCGTAGCCGCTGTGGGCGTCGGCATAGGCCTGCGCCAGCTCCGCCGCGCCAGCCCGCTGCACCAGCTCCACCAGGCTGGCGGGCACGCCGAAGATCAGGTCTCCGGCCCGCAGCATCAGGACCTGCGTGACCGCCGTGGTCAGCGGCAGCACCAGGCGGAACTCGGTGCCCTGCCCAGCCGTGCTGCGCGTCTCGATGCGGCCGCCCAGCGCCGTCACCTCGGCGCGCACCACGTCCATGCCGATGCCGCGTCCTGCCAGCTCGGACACCTCGGCCGCGGTGGTGAAGCCGGGTCGGAACACCAGCTCGGCCAGTGCGTTGTCGTCCAGCGCCGCACCGGGCTCGATCAGGCCCTGGGCCTCGGCGCGGTCGCGGATGCGGTCGGCGCGCAGGCCGCTGCCGTCGTCGACGAAGCGGATGGC
>NZ_CAJYES010000181.1 GCF_913773995.1 uncultured Pseudacidovorax sp. | reverse complement strand
GAAGAGCTCGCGGCAGGCCCAAAGCGCACTGTCGAGCGAGACGCCGAGCACGATGGCGTCCACCTCCGCCGCATGCTGGGCAGCCAGCTCCAGCACCTCCTGCTGGGCCAGCGCGTTCTCGGCGCGCGAGGCGATGATGGCCGGGCCTTGCCGGCCGGTGACGGCCAGCAGTTCGGTATCCGGCCGTGCAGCGCTGCGGGCGGCAGCCAGCACCGCGTCGGTCACGGCCTGGGTGCGGTTGGGGTTGATCAGCAGAAGTCTCATGCGGGTTCCTGTGCTGCAGGCGGCGGCACCTCGGCCAACCAGTGGCGGGCGATCTGTTCGCGTGTGGCCAACCACACGCCGGAGGCGCCGCGGATGTGGTCGACCAGCTTCTTCAGTCCGCCGATGCGCCCGGGACGGCCGATGATGCGGGTGTGCAGGCCGATGGACATCATGCGCGGTGCCGCCTGCGATTCGGCCCGCAGCCATTCGAAGGCGTCAATGGCGTAGCGTGCGAAGTCCTCGCCGGCCACGAAGGCATGGCTGTCGAAGAAGCGCATGTCGTTGGTGTCGAAGGCATAGGGCAGCACCAGGTGCGCCTTGCCGGCCACCTCGAGGTAGTAGGGCAGGTCGTCGTTGTAGGCATCGCTGTCGTAGAGGAAGCCGCCGTGCTCGACCAGCAGCCGGCGCGTGCTCACCGAGGGCGACGACTTGGTGTGCCAGCCCACCGGCGCGCGGCCCGTCAGGCGGGTGATGGTCGCCACCGTGCGGGCGATGCGCTCGCGCTCCTCGTCCTCGGCCAGGTGGGCATGCGACTCCCAGCGCCAGCCGTGGCAGCACAGCTCGAAGCCGCGGCGCACGGCGTCTTCCGCGATCCAGGGCGTGGCCTCCAGCGCGCGGGCGCAGCAGTTGAGCGTGAGCGGCACGCCCGCCTCGGCCAGCAGCCGCACGATGCGCCGGTAGCCCACGCGGCTGCCGTATTCGAAGTGGCTTTCCATGCACAGGTCGGGCACGCCGCGGATCTCGTTGTTGACCTCGTGGCAGCCCTCGTTGCGCTCGTCGCCGGACGACAGGGCGAACTCCGCGCCTTCCTCGATGTTGAGCACGAAAGAGACGGCCAGGCCGGCACCGCCGGGCCAGCGTAGGGCGGGCGCCTCATCGCCGTAGCCGGCAAAGTCGCGGGGAGGCAGTGACGGGATCATGGCAGGCGTGCGGCGAAGGTATCGGGCGCGATGGGCGTTGCCAGCCCTTCGTGGTGGATGCGTTCCATGGCCGCCAGCACCGGCGCCATGTCGGCCTCGGCGCGGGCGTACTGCGGCATCAATTCGGCGAACTCGTGCTGGATCTCGGCCAGCAGTGCGGCCTCGTCCACGCGCATCAGCCGACCGTTCTGGATGGCGATCTCGCCGTCCACCATCGAGAAGTCCAGTCCCGCGCCGCGCTCGGCATAGACCAGTTGGCGCACCGGGTCGCTCATCGGCGTGAAGGTGACGGTGTCGGTGCGGTAGGCGACCAGGTCGGCCATGGCGCCCACGCGCAGGCTGCCCAGGCGGTCGCCGAAGCCCAGGGCGCGCGCGCCGGCCACGGTGCCGGCATGCAGCGCCTCCTGCGCACTGAGCCAGCGGGCGTGGTCGTCGCCGCGGATCTTCGACAGGGCCGCCGCGCTGCCCAGCACGTTGAGCATGTTCACGGTGACCGTGGAGCAGGAGCCGTCCGAGCCCAGGCTCACGTTCACGCCCGCGTCCAGCAGTTCGCGCACCGGCTGGATGCCCGAGCCCAGCAGCAGGTTGCTCCAGGGATTGTGCTGGGCCGTGGCGCCGGTGCGGGCCAGCGCCTCGATCTCGCGCGGGTTGAGCCACACGGCATGGATCAGGCTGGTGGCCGGCTTGAGAAAGCCGATGCGGTCGAGGTATTCCACCATCGGACAGCCGTAGAACAGCTGGCCGGTGACAACCTGCAGCCGGGTCTCCTGCACGTGCGTGATGACCGGCAGCGCCAGCTCGTCGGCCAGGGCGCGCACCTGCATCAGGAAGGGTTCGGTGCAGCGCTGCGGCGCCGAGGCCGAGACCAGCACACCGACGCGCCGGCTGTGCGGATGGCGGCTCGCGGCCAGTTCGCGCACCAGGGCCAGGCAGTCCTGCGGATCGGGGCGCCGGCCGGCGCGCATCTCCTCCGCCAAGCCGGGCGGCATGTGCTGCGCCAGGAAGGGGAAGTTGTCGACGATGGGCTTGTCCATCATCGCGAAGCCCACCAGCGCGCGGATGCCGGCATCGTCGTAGGCCTGCAGGCAGGCCTCGATGCGCGGGCGGTCGATGGCGGCGCCCAGGGCCATGTCGTCCACCAGCGTGGTGCAGCCGGTGCGCAGCGACTCGATGGCGCCGATCATGGTGCGCAGGTAGGCCTGGCGGGGCGTGAGCGGCACCGGCATGCGGGTGCGCACCAGGTGCATCCAGAGTTCCAGCGGCAGGTTCTCGGTGCGGCCGCGCTGGAAGTGCTCGTGTGAATGCTGGTGGCCGTTGACCAGGCCGGGCACCAGCAGGTGCCGCGACAGGTCGACCACGCGGTCGGCACCGCCCAGCGTGCCGGCCGGCTCGATGGCGGCGATGCGGCCATCCTCGACCAGCACATCCAGCGGGCGCGGTTCATGCTGATGCTGCTCGCCCAGCAAGGCCTGGGCGCCGCGCAGCAGGGTTCGCTTCTTGCTCATGCGTGCATGTCTCCATCAAGGGAAAGGGGAGTAATGAAAATGCCTGCAGTCACCATGCCGAGTTCGCCAATGACCCAGGAAGCAGCCGATGTCCACTGGATGCGCGCCGCCCTGGCGGAGGCGCTGGACGCCCATGTCCGGGGCGACTGGCCGACCGGTGCCGTGCTGATCAAGCAGGGGCGCGTGCTGGCCTATGGGCAGAACCGCCAGAACACGCGCGGCGACCCCACGGCGCATGCCGAGACCGACGCGCTGCAGTCGGCCTTCCGCGCGCACGGCCCGCAGGCGGCGCAGGGCGCCACGCTCTACTGCACGATGGAGCCGTGCCCCATGTGCGCGGGCGCGCTGCGCATCGCCGGCGTGCAGACACTGGTGCTGGCCTTGCGCCATGCACGGCTGCGGCGCGTGGACCTGGGCGACTACAGCATCGAGCGCTTCTGCCATCTCACCGACTACCCGCTGGAACTGCGCGACGGCGTGCTGGAAGACGACTACCTCGCCCTGCGCCTGCGCTGGGGCGGTGACCGGGTGGCACCGGCACCCTGATCGATGCCGCGCACCGCGCGCCGATGGGAGGGTGGCCCTGATTCGCGCGTGAGTGCCGCTCATCGCATGTGCCGCGAGATGCCGGCCACGCGCTCCATCACCACCATCAGCACGATGGTCGCGGCGATCAGCACGCCCGACACCGCCGCGGCGCGCACATCCAGGCTCGACTCGATGATGTGCCACATGCGGATCGGCAGCACCTCGCTGCGCGCATCCGACAGGAAGAGCGAGACCGCCACGTTGTCGAAGGAATACATGAAGCCGATGAAGGCGCCCGCCGCCACGCCGGGCGCGATCAGCGGCAGCGTCACGGTGCGGAAGGCGAACACGCCCGAGGCACCGAGCGAATGCGCGCTCTCCAGCAGCGCGCCGTCCAGTTGTGCCAGGCTGGCTGTGGTGGTGCGCAGGATGTAGGGCGCGGTGATGGCCACGTGGCCGAGCACCAGCGTCGTGAACGACAGCCCCGTGCCCGCCAGGTTGAACAGCATCAGCAGCGACAGACCGATGGCCAGCGCCGGCAGCATCAGCGGCGACAGGAACAGCGCCTCGGCCGCGCGCGCCCAGGCCTCGCGCCGGCGGGCGAGCGCCAGCGCCGCTGCCACCGCCAGCACGATGGAGATGGCCGTCGCCGTGGCCGCCAGCTCCAGCGACAGCACGAAGGCCTCGATCAGCTCGGGCGACTGGTCCCACAGCGCCTCGTACCAGCGCGTGGAATAGCCCGGCGGCGGGAACTTGAGCGAATAGCCGCTGGTGAAGGAGGTGATGACCACGATCACCGTCGGCGCCAGCAGCAGCACCGCCGCCATCAGGCCCAGCAGTCCGAACACCAGCGTGAAGGACAGACGCTCGGCGCGCCCACGCAGGTTGGCGCGGGCCGCGGGCGCCGATGCAGCGGCAGACACCGGTGTGCCCGAAACGAAGGCCTCAGCCATGGACAAACCCCTTGCTGCGCCGGCCCAGCGCGTTGATGACGGCCACCACCCCCAGCACGCACACCAGCAGCAGCATGGCGACGGCGGCGGCGAAGGGATAGTTGTTGGCCTGGATGGCCTGCTGGTACATGTAGAAGGGCATGAACATCTGCTGCCCGCCGCCCACCAGCGTCTGCGTGACGAAGGCGCTGACGCTGCTGGCAAAGACCAGCAGGCTGCCCGCCAGCAGGCCCGGCATGGCCAGCGGCAGCGTCACCTGCCAGAAGGTGCGCCAGTGGCCCGCACCCAGTGCCAGCGAGGCCTGGCGCAGGTTGCCGTCGATGTTGGCCAGCGCGGTGATCAGCGGCAGCACCATCAGCGGCAGCTCGATCTGCGCCAGCGCCACCGTCACGGCGCCAGGCGTGTAGAGCAGCTTCAGCGGATCGGCGATGAGCCCCAGGTCGAGCAGCACCGTGTTGACGATGCCCTGGCGCCCCAGGATCACCACCCAGGCGAAGGTGCGCACCACCGAGCTGGTGAGCAGCGGCAGCAGCACCAGCAGCAGCAACACGCCCTGCCAGCGCGGCGGCGCCTGGGTGTAGAGGTAGGCGAGCGGAAAGCCCACCACCGCCGCGAGCAGCGTGACCTTGAGCCCCAGCCAGAGCGTGCTGCCCAGGATGCCCAGGTTGAAGCCGTCGCCGAGGAACTTGATGTACTGGCCGACGCCGAACTGCGTCATGGCCGTGTCGTTGTGCAGGCTCACCCAGGCCAGCAGCAGCATGGGCGCCAGCACGAAGACGGCGAAGAACAGGCCCAGCGGCAGGCCCAGGGCCAGCGGCGGCGTGAGGCGGGGATTGGCAGCGGCAGCCATGGTGCTCACCCGGCGAAGACGCTGGCGGGCGAGCCCTGGCGCAGCCGCAGGCCCACCGCCTGGCCGGCCTCGAAGCGCGGCTGCTCGGCGGTGCGCGGCTGCGTCACCTTGGCGGTGGTGCCGCCGGGCAGGCGCAGCTCGTAGACCAGCGAGGGCCCGAGGGGCAGCACCATCTCGACGGTGGCGGGCAGGGCGTCGGCGGCCGGCTCGCCCAGTGCCAGGTGCTCGGGCCGGGCGGCCAGCACCACGGCGCCCACGCGGGAGCAGGGCTGCGCTTCGGCCAGCGGCAGCCGGCCGCCGCCCTCGCAGTCGACTGCGAAGCCGGCCTCGCCCTCGCGCGCCAGCCGCCCCGTCAGCAGGTTGGCCGTGCCGATGAAGGTGGCGACGAAGAGCGAGGCGGGCCGGTCGTAGATGGCCTCGGGCGTGTCGAACTGCTCCACGCGGCCGGCATGCATGACGGCGATGCGGTCGGCCATGGACATGGCTTCTTCCTGGTCGTGCGTCACCAGGATCGTGGTGATGCCCAGCTCGCGCTGGATGCGGCGGATCTCGATCTGCATGTCCAGCCGCAGGTTCTTGTCCAGGGCGGCGAAGGGTTCGTCCAGCAGCAGCACGCGCGGCTGCACGGCCAGCGTGCGGGCCAGGGCCACGCGCTGCTGCTGGCCGCCCGAGAGCTCGCGCGGATGGCGCTGGGCGAAGCGCGACATCTGCACCATCTCCAGCATGCGTTCGGCCGTGGCGCGGGCCTCGGCCGACGACACGCCGCGGGCCCGAAGGCCGTAGGCGACGTTGGCCAGCACCGTCATGTGGGGGAAGAGGGCGTAGTTCTGGAACACGATGCCCGCGCCGCGTTCGTTGGTCGGCAGCGCGTCGACCACCTCGCCGCCGATGCGCACCTGACCGCCGCTCTGGCGCATCAGGCCGGCCACGATGCGCAGCAGCGTGGTCTTGCCGCAGCCGCTGGGGCCCAGCAGCGCCACCAGCTCGCCGGGGCGGATCTGCAGCGAGACCGATTCGACCGCCACCGAGCCCGCGTAACGGTGATGGATCTGGTCCAGCTCGACGGCGGCGGCTGCGGCGGCGGGAGAAGAAGGCATGCGCGAAAGTCCTTGTGTGGCGGCGACGGGCCGCAGCCGTCTTGTTCAAGATCCATGCCAATGGCCGAAGCACAAAACACCGATGGATTGGATACAAAATCAAGATTGACTGTGCACGGATTGGTGCGCCGCTGACCAAGTTGGCGCAGATCGCCGCCCGAAATGGGGCCGCGGACATTGGATACGCCGGACTTGGGAAGTGAGCCGCCATGGCACGGAGCTTGCGCAGGCCAGCCGTATCCGGCCGAGGTGGCCGGCTCCGACTGAAAGGAAAAGATCCATGAGCCTGCTTCTGTCCCGGCGCCGTCTTCTGCAGGGTGCCGCCGGCGCCGGCGCCGTCCAACTCGCCGGGCATGCCGGCCTGGCCCTGGCACAGGGCAAGTCGATCTCGGCCACCACCTATCCGGGCGCCTGGGAGTCGGCGCACCGCAGCATCCTGCTGCCGGCTTTCACCAAGGCCACGGGCGCCTCGGTCAGCCTGGTGCCCTCGCTGGCGGTGGACACGGTGTCGAAGGTCGCCGCCTCCAAGGCCAACCCGCCCTACGACGTCATCATCCTGGACGAGGGCCCCTACCTCGCCGCGCTCTCGCAGGACATCTTCGAGAAGATTCCCGCCGACAAGATGCCCTACCTCAAGGACGTGCCGGCCAAGCTGGTCGACCCGCGCGGCCTGGGTGTGTTCGTGTCGGGCCAGATCATCGGCATCGCCTACAACACCGAGAAGATCAAGACGCCCCCGAAGTCCTGGAACGACCTGCTCAAGCCCGAGTTCAAGGGCCGCGTCGGCCTGGCCGGCATGGGCTCGACGCTGATGTCGGCCTGGATGGTCGAGATGGCGCGCCTGAATGGCGGCAGCGAGGAGAACATGGAGCCCGCCTTCCAGTTCGTGAAGAAGCTGCTGCCCAACGTGAGCGCCGTGGCCAGCAACCCAGGATCGCTGGCCACGCTGTTCCAGCAGGGCCAGATCGACATCTCGGTGCACTACAACAACAACGTGGGCGACCTGCAGGCCAAGGGCGTGCCGGTGGCGCTGGCCAAGCCGGACACGGGCTGGATCCACATCAAGAGCGTGATGCACATCGTCAAGAACACCAAGAACCCCGACCTGGCCGCCGCCTACATCAATGCCGCCCTCAGCCCCGAGGTGCAGACCAAGATGGCCGCCGAGCCCTACTTCGTGGCGCCGGTCAGCACCAAGGCCCAGTTCAGCCCCGGCCTGCAGGCTTACGCCAAGAACATGGCCGAGATCGAGCAGATGAACGGCGTCGACTGGGCCAAGCTCAACCCGCGCCGCGGCGAGTACATCGACCGCTTCAACCGCGAGATCAAGGTCTGAGCGCGGTGAGCGACATCGCTTCGTCGTCGACCCCGCAAGCGCCCGAGGCCGCGCCCCGGCGCGTGCTGCTGGGCATGCTCACGCCCTCGTCCAACACGGCACTGGAACCGATCACCTCGGCCATGGTGGCCGGCCTGCCCGAGGTGTCGGCGCATTTCGCGCGCTTCCGGGTCACCGAGATCTCGCTCTCCGACCAGGCCCTGGGCCAGTTCGACGAGGCGCCGATCCTGGAGGCCGCGCGCCTGCTGGCCGATGCGCGGGTGGACGTGATCGCCTGGAACGGCACGTCCTCGGGCTGGCTGGGCTTCGAGCGCGACGAGGCGCTGTGTGCGCGCATCACGGCCGAAACCGGCATTCCCGCCTGCACCTCGGTGCTGGCGCTCAACGAGGCCATGCGTTTGGCCGGGCGCACGCGCTTCGGTCTGCTCTCGCCCTACCTGGCCGAGGTGCAGCAGCGCATCGTGGCCAACTACGGCGCGAGCGGCTTCGACTGCGTGGCCGAGCAGCACCTGGGGCTGTCGGTCAACTTTGCCTTCTCCGAGGTCACGCCGGACCAGATCGAGGCCATGGCCCGCGCCGCCCTCGTCAGCGGCGACGTGCAGTGCCTGACGACCTTCTGCACCAACCTCCGCGCCGCCCACCTGGTGCCGCAGCTGGAGGCGGCGCTGGGCGTGCCGGTCTACGACACCGTGGCCACGGCCGTGTGGAAGTCGCTGCGCATCGCCGGTGTGGACACGCGCCGCGTGACGGGCTGGGGCAGCCTGTTCGCGCTGTGAAGTGCGCCTGTGACGGTGTGCGCCTCGGTGCGCGCCCTTGCATACACTCGCCGAACGCCCGATCCGACGCCATGCCCATCCCCACGCCCCGCCAAGCCCTGAAGGCCACCGGCAAGTCGGCCTCCAAGGCCGACATCTACCAGCGCATCTACGACGCCATCGTGGAGCACCGCCTCATGCCGGGCACCAAGCTGTCGGAGGAGCGGGTGGCCGAGCTGTTCTCGGTCAGCCGCACGCAGGTGCGGGGCGTGCTGCAGCGCCTGGCTGTGGAGCAGCTGGTGACGCTGATCCCCAACCGCGGGGCCTTCGTCACGACGCCCAGCGTGGACGAGGCGCACGACGTGCTGGAGGTGCGCCGCACGCTGGAGCCCGCCATCGTGCGCCGGGTGATGGACCGCATCGTCGCCGGCAAGGCGCCGCAGGCGGTCAAGCAGCTTCGGGCGCTGGTCAAGCGCGAGCAGCAGGCCCATGACAACGGCGACCGGCGCTCGGCGGTGCGGCTGTCGGGCGAGTTCCATGTGCTGCTGGCCGAGTTGTCGGGCAGCAGCCTGCTGACGCGGATGATGCGCGAGCTGACGCCGCTGACCTGCCTGGCCATCCTGACCTTCGAGGCGCCCACGGGCGCCGCCTGCCCCAACGACGAGCACACGCTGCTGATCGATGCCATCGAGGCTGGCCGCAGCGACGAGGCCCTGGCGCTGATGGCCGAGCACCTGCATCACATCGAGAAGTCGCTCAACCTGCATCAGGAGGAGGAGCCGGAGATCGATCTGGCGGAGGCGTTGCTGGGTTGAGATCGTCGCGCAGGCGTTTCATTGGCCCTTCTCGACGCGTGCGGCGCGCATGTTCTGGCCCGCACGAGTGGTCCGGCCGCTAACCCGGACGAGGACGCCGGCATGCGCGCTCCCGGTGCACGCTCGCGCTGACCGGCTTGCTGCACGAGACGGGTGCTCGCCCTCCACCGATGTGCCTGGGGCACTGCACGGCGCCGCGAATGGCACCTCCGCACGCATACCGGCATCCTTTGCCTCGACGTTGCGCCCGAGCGCTGCGCCCTTGCCCTGGTGGGTGTGCGGCCGGCAGCGCTCCTATTTCACAACTCGTAGAAGCGCTTGATCTCGGTCCACGCGTCTTCCGGCGTGTCGACGTACCGGAACAGGTCGATGTCCTCCGGCGAGATCACGCCTTCGTCCACCAGGAACTCGAAGTCGATCAGCCGCTTCCAGTACTCCGAACCGAACAGGACGATCGGTACCGGCTTGGCCTTGCGGGTCTGCACCAGCGTGACCACTTCGAACAGCTCGTCCAGCGTGCCGAAGCCGCCCGGAAAGGCCACCAGCGCCTTCGCCCGCATCATGAAGTGCATCTTGCGGATGGCGAAGTAGTGGAACTTGAAGCTCAGCGCGGGCGTGACGTAGATGTTGGCCGCCTCTTCCATCGGCAGCGCGATGGCCAGGCCGACCGACAGGCCGCCGCCCTCGTAGGCACCGCGGTTGGCGGCCTGCATGATGCCGGGGCCGCCACCGGTGCAGACGAAGAGCTTGTCTTCGGGCTCCTTGTCGTTGCTGTAGTGCGCGACCAGCTTGCCGAAGGCGCGGGCCTGCTCGTAGTAGTGGCTGCCGCGGGCCAGGCGCTTCCAGCGCGCGGCGGCCTTCTCGTCGCCGGCGGCTTCGGCCTGGGCGATCAGGGCGGTCATCTCTTCTTCGCTGCGGAAGCGCGCGCTGCCGAAGACGACCACCGTGTTCTCGATGCCGTGGGCGCGCATCTCGATGTCGGGCTTCATCAGCTCGAGCTGCATGCGCAGGCCGCGGGTTTCGCGGCGCAGCAGGAATTCAGGGTCGGCGAAGGCGAGGCGGGAGGGGTCCGGGTCCAGGGGCAGTCCGCGGTCGGAATGGGCCTGGAGGGTGGCCCAGGCGTCGGCCAGGCGCTTGTCGTGAAGGTCGTGCGTGCTGTCTTTGGGGCTCATTCGGCGCTGTGGAAAGTGGCCAGGGGATTCTGCTCGCTGCAATCCTCGGGCCAGCGGCCAAAGAAAAAGGCCCCGGATGGGGCCTCGTGCTGCAGGAGCGCTGCGGGAGTCTGCCCTCGGCAGACTCAGACGCGCTTGCGGTATTCGCCCGTGCGGGTGTCGATTTCGATCTTGTCGCCCTGGTTCACGAACAGGGGCACGGCCACTTCGAAGCCGGTCGACAGCTTGGCAGGCTTGAGCACCTTGCCGGAGGTGTCGCCCTTGACGGCGGGCTCGGTCCAGGTGATCTCGCGCTCGACGCTGGTGGGCAGTTCGACCGAGATGGCCTTGCCTTCGTAGAACACCACTTCGACCGGCATGCCGTCTTCGAGGTAGTTGAGGGCGTCGCCCATGTTCTCGGCTTCGACTTCGTACTGGTTGTATTCGCTGTCCATGCAGACGTACATGGGGTCGGCGAAGTAGGAGTAGGTGCACTCCTTCTTGTCCAGGACGATCTGGTCGATCTTGTCGTCGGCCTTGAAGACCACTTCGGTGTTGAAGTTGGCGATCAGGCTCTTCATCTTCATGCGCACGGTGGCGCTGTTGCGGCCGCCGCGGCTGTATTCGGTCTTGAGGACGACCATCGGGTCCTTGCCGTGCATGATGACGTTGCCGGCGCGGATTTCTTGAGCGATTTTCATAGGTGCTGGAGTTGAGGCCGCTCGGCGTGCCCCGGACCGTCACTGCCGCCCCAGAGGGTGGTCGTGGCGGCGGCAAAAGCAGGTTCCCGCGGCGGGTTGGCGGCTCCGTGGGGGCGCACCGGCTGGTGCACGCGCCGCGGCGGAGATTTCCGCAAAGCCCGCGATTTTAGCTTTTTTGCGCAATGAAACGGACGAGGCGGGTCAGCAAATCGTCCTGATCGAACAGCCGTGTGCGCGCCGCCCGCGCCATGCGCGCGGCATCGGCCAGCATCGCATCGTCGAAAGGCGCCAGGGCCGGCGCCCCGGGACGTCCGTTCCAGCCGGCGTGGAAGGCCCGCACGGAGGGGGGCGCCGCCATCGCGTCGAGCCAGGCGTCGAGCTTGTCGTGGTGCACGCCATCGTCCTGCGGATAGATGTGCCAGACCATCGGTTTGCCGGCCCACAGGGCGCGCACCAGCGAATCCTCGCCGCGCACGGCGTTGAAGTCGCCGGCCCACAGCATGTGGTCGAAGTCGGGTTGCGCGAGATGCGGCAACCATTGGATCTGCAAGGCGCCGCGGTCGGTAGGCAGCTGCGGCAGCACCGCGCGGACGGCTTCGGCCGTGCGGCCGGCAGCCACCAGCACGCGCGTCGGGCGGTCGGCCCTGCACAAGTCCGCCAGCCAGCCGGCCAGCGCTGGCGGCTCGTAGCAGAACAGGGTGGCAAGTCGCTCGCCCTGCCAGCCGACGCCTTGCGCGGCCAGCCAGGCGCTGCGGTCGAAGCGCGTTTGCCGCTGCACGAGGCCCGCCTCACGCAGCAGGCCGCCCGTGCGATCGCTGAAGCCGGGGTAGAAGAAGTACTTGGTACAGCCGCGGCCCGGTCCGCTCATCACGGGCGAAGGCAGGCCATGCAGGCCTTCGACGAAGTCCTCGGCCGACAGGTACTCGAGGTTGAGCCAGATGCCGCCGGGCCGGGCGGCGAAGCGGGCGACGAGTTCGAGGGCAGGGTCGCAGCCGAAGGCCTCGATCAGCACGTCGGGCACCGGGCCGGTGGCTGCCTCGCGTACGGCGGCAGGATCGGACCAGTCGATGAGCTGCACGCCCGGCTCGCCTTGCGGAGCCATCCAGGCCAGGGCACTGGCGTCATCCACCCATAGACGCACCGGCTCGGCGCGCTCCACGGCGATCTGCCGGGCAAGACGCCAGGTCACGCCGAGGTCGCCGTGGTTGTCGATCACCCGGCAGAAGATGTCCCAGTTCATGCCTGTGCCTCCGCGCGCAGGTGATCGACCAACAGTTGCGCCACGCTGGACAGCCCCTCGTCCGCCCGCACGCACAGCGCCAGCCGGCGTCGCGCCCAGGGCACGGTGAGGCCCACGATGCGCAGCGGCAGCGCGCCGCGGAAGAGGGCGGCACTGCCGCGGGGCAGCACGCCCACGCCCAAGCCTGCGGCCACCATCTGACACAGTGCGTCGTAGCTGCTGACCTGCATGCGCAGCCGCAGCGCCCGTCCGCGCTCGGCGGCGGCCCGGGTGAGCTGCTGGTTGATTGCGCTGCCCGGATGCATGCCGACGACGTCGTGGTCCAGCACGGCGCCGATGTCCACCTGGCGGCGTCGCGCCAGCGCATGGCCCTGCGGCACGGCCAGCACCAGCTCGTCCTCCCGGTAGGGCAGCAGGCGGACCGCATCGCCGTAGTCCCCTTCGTTCAGGATGCCCAGATCGGCCGCGTTCTCGGCCACGCTGCGCGCGACGGCGCTGCTGATCTGCTCCTGCAGCCGCACGTCCACCTGCGGATGCCGCGCGAGGAAGGTCTGCAACTCGCGCGGCAGAAACTGGGTGATGGCCGAGATGTTGGCCACCACCCGTACCTGGCCGCGCGTGCCGCGACCGTAGTCGCGCATCTGCTGGGCGATGCCTTCCATCTCGTTGATCAGCCCGCGCGCCAGGTCGCGCAGGGCAAAGGCGGCGGGCGTGGGCGCCATGCCCTTGTTGCTGCGGGCGAACAGTGGCACGCGCAGCACGTCTTCCAGCTCGGCCAGGCGGCGGCTCACGGCCGAGGGCGCGATGTGGTGCTGCGCGCCGGCGGCGGCGATGGTCCCGTGCTCCATCACGGCCACGAACACGCGCAGGGAGACGGGGTCCAGGTTCATGAGAGGGGCGATGCTACCTGCCATGCCGGATTGCGATGGTGGCCTCGCGCACCGGCGCTTTGCGGGCGGATGTTCAGCCGCGATGATCCGCACCCGATCGGCCCGCCGGGCCTTGCCAGGAGACATCGCGTGGACAGCGGGCACCCATCCTCATCCCCCATCGGCCAGGATGCACTGCAGGGCGTGCGCATCGTGGAGATGGGCCAACTCATCGCCGGCCCCTTCTGCGGCAAGACGCTGGGCGAGTTCGGCGCCGAGGTCATCAAGATCGAGCCGCCCGTCACCGGCGACCCGCTGCGCAACTGGCGGCTGCTGCAGAACGGCACCTCGGTCTGGTGGCAGGTGCAGTCGCGCAACAAGCGCTCGGTGGCGCTGGACCTGCGCGCACCCGAGGGCCAGGAGGTGGCCAGGCGCCTGATCGCCGAGGCCGACGTGCTGATCGAGAACTTCCGCCCCGGCATGCTGGAGGAGTGGGGCCTCGACCCCGAGTCGCTGCAGGCCGCCAACCCGGGGCTGATCGTGCTGCGCATCTCCGGCTTCGGGCAGACCGGGCCCTATCGCGACCAGCCGGGCTTCGGCGTCGTCGGCGAGGCCATGGGCGGTCTGCGCCATCTCACGGGCGAGCCGGGCCGGGTGCCCGTGCGCGTGGGCGTCTCGCTGGGCGACACGCTGGCGGCGCTGCATGGCGCCATTGGCGTGCTGGCGGCGCTCTACCACCGGCAGGCTCACGGCGGGCGCGGCCAGGTGATCGACGTGGCGCTGCACGAGGCGGTCTACAACGTGATGGAAAGCCTGATTCCCGAATACAGCGCCTTCGGCGTGGTGCGCGAGGCTGCGGGCAGCGCGCTGCCCGGCATCGCGCCCAGCAATGCCTATCCGTGTACCGACGGCTGGGTGCTGGTGGCCGGTAATGGCGACAGCATCTTCAAGCGGCTGATGCAGGCCATCGGCCGCCCGGACCTGGCCGCCGCGCCAGACCTCGCCAACAACGCCGGTCGCGTGGCCCGCGTGCAGGAGATCGACGCAGCCATCGCACGCTGGACCACGGGCCGCACGGTGCGCGAGGTGCAGCAAAGCCTGTCCGCCGCCCGCGTACCGGCCGGCAAGGTCTACACCGCCCGCGACATTGCCGAAGACCCGCACTACCGCGCCCGCGACATGCTGCTGACCCAGCAGACGCGCGATGGCGACACGCTCACGGTGCCGGGCATCGTGCCCAAGCTTTCGGCCACGCCGGGCCGCGTGCGCAGTAGCGCGCCGCGCCTGGGCGACGACACCGACGCCGTGCTGGCCGAGGCGGGCCTGAGCGCCAGCCAGATCGCACAGCTTCGCGAGAAGGGAATCATCCAATGACGACCGTGCGCAGTGCCTGGCAGGGCGCCGGGCGCCGCATCCACATGCAGGAGGTCGGCCCCCGCGACGGCCTGCAGATGGAGGCCGCTTTCGTGCCCACCGCGGACAAGATCGCGCTGGTGAACCAGCTGTCGGCCGCGGGGCTGGACAAGATCGAGGTCAGCGCCTTCGTCTCGCCTGCGGCGGTGCCGGCGCTGCGCGACGCCGAGGTCGTGCTGCGCGAGATCGAGCGTCACCCCGGCATCGTCTATGCCGCGCTGGTGCCCAATGTGCGGGGCGCCGAGCGTGCCATCGAGTCGAAGGTGGACGAGCTGAACCTGGTGATGTCCGCCAGCGAGACCCACAACCTGGCCAACCTGCGCATGACGCGGGCGCAGTCGTTCCGCGCGCTGGCCGAGGTGGTGGCGCTGGGCCGCTCGGCGGGCGTTGCGGTGAACGTGTCGCTGTCCTGCGTGTTCGGCTGCCCCATGGAGGGCGAGGTGGCGCTTGACGAGGTGTTCGACCTCGTCGAGCGCTTCGACCAGCTGGGCGCGCACGGCCTCACGCTGTGCGACACCACAGGGATGGCTCATCCGGCGCAGGTGGCACGCGTGGTCGCGATAGCGCGGCTCCGCTGGCCCCGCCAGATCTTCACGCTGCATTTCCACAACACACGCGGCATGGGCCTGGCCAATGTGCTGGCCGCCATCGACGCCGGCGCCGATCGCTTCGACGCCTCCATCGGTGGTCTCGGCGGTTGCCCCTACGCCCCGGGCGCTACCGGCAATGTCTGCACCGAGGAGATCGTGCACGCGCTGCAGTGCATGGACTTCCATGTGGCGGTGGATCTTGCGAGGGTGATGCATGCCGCAGCCCGCCTGCCCGCCCTGATCGGCCACGAGGTGCCCAGCCAGCTGCTGAAAGCCGGCCCGCGGCTGCAACTGCATCCGCCGCCGGCCGATTTCGCGGCCGTGCGCGAGCGCGCCCTGGCCCGCGCCTGACGACCTGGACGACCCCCAACGACAACGGAGACAAGACCATGACGACAACCCCCTTCCCCGCCACCGCCCGCCGCCGCATCACCGTCGGCATCGGCGCCGCGCTGCTCTGCGGCGTTGCCGTCCCGGCCGCCTGGGCCGAGGACGCCTACCCCAGCAAGCCCATCACCGTGGTCGTGCCCCAGGCAGCAGGCGGCGCCAACGACGTCATCGCCCGGGTGGTGGCGCAGCGTCTTTCGCAGCAGTTGGGCCAGACGGTGCTGGTGGACAACAAGCCCGGCGCCGGCGGCACCGTGGCCACGGCCGCCACGGCCCGCGCCAAGCGCGACGGCTACACGTTGCTGCTGACAGCGGATAGCGCCCAGGTGACCAGCCCGGCGCTCTACCGCAACCCGGGCTTCGACCCGGTGAAGGACTTCGAGCCCATCGCGCCCATCGCCACCGCCGGCTATGTGCTGGTCGCCAATCCGTCCTTCCCGGGCCAGAACATGGCCGACCTGATCCGGCTGGCCAAGGCACAGCCGGGCGCCTATTCCTACGCCTCGGCCGGCAACGGCACGCTCAACCACCTGATCGGCGAGATGGTGCAGAAGGCCGCCGGCATCAAGCTCCAGCATGTGCCGTACAAGGGCTCGGCCGCGGCCGCGACCGATGTGGTGGGCGGCCAGGTGCCGCTGTCGGTTCAGAGCCTGCCCTCGGTCATCGCCTTCATCAAGTCGGGCAAGCTCAAGGTGCTGGGCGTGGTCAACCCGCAGCGCATCAAGGCGCTGCCCGATTCGCCCACCATCGGCGAGACGCTGCCGGGCTTCGGCCAGGCACCGTGGTACGCGCTTTTCGCGCCGGCCGGCACGCCCGTGCCCATCGTCACCCGGCTGCAGGCCGAGGTGAACAAGGCACTGGAAAGCCCGGACGTGCTGGAGAAACTGGCCAGCGTGGGCTGCGAGCCTTTCAAGGGCAGCTCGGCCCAACTGGCCGCGCTGGTGCAGTCGGACCTGCGCAAGTGGGCGCAGATCGTGAAGGACACGGGCGCGACGGTGGATTGATGCCGCGGCCGGGCGTTCCGGCCTCCGACTAGCCAATGAAGAACATGGAGCCACGCATGACCCTCACCCGTCAACGCTTCCTGGTGGCCACTGCAGCCGCCTGCCTGCTGCCCTTGCCGCTCGCCAGCCTGGCGCAGGGTTCCTATCCGTCGCGGCCGATCTCGCTCGTGGTGCCCACCGCTACCGGCGGCACCACCGACCTGTCGGCACGCATGCTGGCGCAGCCGCTGGGCTTGGCACTGGGCCAGTCGCTGGTGGTGGAGAACAAGGGCGGCGGCAACGGCGCCATCGCCGCCGGCTTCGTCAAGCGTGCCGAGCCGGACGGCTACACGCTGCTGATGCAGTACTCGGGCTACCACGTCATCACGCCAGTGGTGAGCAAGACGGCCTTGGCCTGGGCGCAGAAGGATTTGCGGCCGGTGGCCAATGTGCTGTCGGCGCCGCAGATCATCGTCGTTCGCGCCGACCTGCCCGTGAAGACACTGGCCGAACTCGTCGCCTATGCCAAGGCGCATCCGGGCCAGCTGAACTACGCCTCGTCGGGCAACGGCTCTCTGCAGCACGTGACCGGCGCCATGCTGGAGCAGCAGGCAGGTGTGCAGATGGTGCATGTTCCCTACAAGGGCACTGGGCCTGCGCTGCAGGACTTGCTGGGCGGGCAGGTGGACCTGACCTTCGGCACCGCGCCGCCCTTTATGCCGCACATTCAGTCGGGCAAGCTGCGCGTGCTGGCCGTGACCGGGGCCAGCCGCCTGCCCAGCCTGCCGGACGTGCCCAGCACCGCGGAAGCGGGCTTTCCGAAGCTGGATGCCAGCTCATGGTTCGCGGTCTTTGCGCCGGCGGCCACGCCAGATGCGGTGGTGCAGAAGCTCGCGGGCGAGATCGGGCGGGTGGTGAACACGCCCACCTTCAGAAAGCTGGCGCAGGACCAGGGCGCCACGGCCGATTTCCAGGACCCGGCGCAACTGGCCGCGCGGGTGACGGCCGACTTGGCGCGCTGGTCCCAACTGGCGAAGTCTGCGCGAATCGAGGTGGATTGAAGGTTGATGGAGGCGAGCAGTCGCCGCTGAAAGAACAAAAGGCGGCGCCATCGGCGCCGCCCTTCGAGGCGAGGCCCGGCTGGCGCCGCGGCCTCGTGCGCATCCCGCGCGTCAGGGCGTGAAGGTGTCGCCCAGCACGATGCCTTCGCGGCGCGGATCGGATCCGCCGCTGAGCACCGTCTTGCCGTTCACCTGGGTGCGGATCACCGTGCTGATGCCGCTGGACTGGGCGCCGACCGAGACCGTGTGACCCAGGGCGCGCAGGCCGGTCACGAGTGGATCGTTGGCGCCGTTGTTGCTCGCATCGATGTTGGGATGCTCGCCACCCACGTTGGTGGTGGCCGAATTGGAGGCGCCGAAGTCCACCATCGACGTTGCCTGCTGCGCGTCCAGCTTCCAGTCCAGCGCGCCGACCAGCGTCTTGGCCACGTACTGGATGATGGTGCCGCCGCCGGGCGAACCGGTGGCCATCGCGAAGTCGCCGGGCGCGCTGCCGTTGAACACCATGGTGGGCGCCATCGTGCTGCGGGGACGCTTGCCCGGTGCGACGCGGTTGGCCACGGGCAGGCCGTTGCTGTCGGTGGGCGACGCGGAGAAGTCCGTGAGCTGGTTGTTCAGCAGGATGCCGCGTGCCATGTGGTAGGAGCCCATGGACGACTCCACCGTGGTCGTCATCGTGACGACGTTGCCGTCCTTGTCGACGATCGTCAGGTGCGTGGTGCCGTTTTCGGGTGTCTTGTCGATGCCCAGCGGGACCGGGCCGAGGTCGCCCGCCACGGCCGTGCCCATGCTCTTGCTGAAGTCGATAAGGTTGGCGCGGGCGCGCATGTAGGTCTTGTTGAGCAGCGTGTCCGGGCTGTTGCCGGGCAGCGGCACGAAGTCGGTGTCGGCCACGTACTTGTCGCGGTCGGCATAGGCCAGGCGCTCGGCCTCGGAGACCAAGTGCACGCCCATCACGGTCGGCTTGCCGCCCTCGAGGTCGACGGCGGTAGGCGCATGCAGCGCCATGTTGAAGTTCTCGAGGATGCCCAGCGTGGAGAGCACGCCGATGCCGCCGGAGGAGGGCGGCGACATGCTGCAGACGTAGTAGGTGCGGTAGGTCGTGCACACCGGGTCACGGCGCTTGGCCCGGTAGTTCTTCAGGTCGTCCAGCGTGGTCACGCCGGGCGTGATGTCCGAGCCGTCGGTGCCCTTTGTGATCCGGATCTTGGCGACGATGTCCTGGGCAATGGGGCCGGTGTACATGGCGTCGGCACCTTGTGCCGCCATGGCCTTGAGCACGCCGGCATAGGCCGGGTTGGTCAGCGTGGTGCCCAGCGGCTTGGGATTGCCGGAGGCATCCAGGAAATACGCCGCCGCCTCGTCGTCACGCTTGAGGTTGGTGGCCGAACCCGCGATGGCCTGCGCCATGCGTCCGCCGATCTTGAAGCCGTTGGTCGCCAGGTTGGTGCCCTCGCCGAACAGGTCCTTCCAGGCCAGCTTGCCGTGGTCGGCCTGGGCCATCTCGAGCATCCGCATCACGCCGGGCGTGCCGATGGAGCGGCCACTGGCGCGGGCGCTGGGCTTGGGCGTGGTCTTGTCGGCGTCGCTGATGTAGCGCAGGTAGTCGGCCGTGGCAGCAGCCGGGGCCGTCTCGCGGCCGTCATAGGCCTCGACCTTCTTCGTCTTGGCATCGAAGTGCAGCAGAAAGGCGCCGCCCGCCAGGCTGCTGGACTGGGGCTCGACCAGCGCCAGAACGGCCTGGACGGCGACGGCCGCGTCGACGGCGCTGCCGCCGGCCTTGAGGATGTCGCAGCCGGCCTTGGTGGCCAGGGGGTGGTTGGCCACCACCATGTAGGTCTTCGAATAGATGACCTTCTTGCCGGGCACATAGCCAGACGCAGGCTCGGGTGCGGCCGGGTCGCCTTGCAGGCCGGACCCGACCACCACCGGGGAGCCGTTGCTGGCGCTCTGGCAGCTGTAGTCCGGCGCTGCGGGGGCGGGCGCAGGCGCCGGCGCGGGGGCAGGCGCGGGGCGGTTGAGGTTGGCCGCGATCAGGGCCGCGGCGACGGCCTGCTGGTTATTGTTGTCGGAGCCGCCACCGCAGGCGGCGACCGACACGGCCAGGGCAAGGGGTGCGACGGCAATCAGCCGCCGCTGGTTCTCAGAGGTTTTCACGGGGTTCCGACTCTTGTAGTTAAACGGAAAGCAAATCATGCTTGATATTGCAATTTTGTGTAGCAGGATTCATTCCGGGATGGCGCGCCACAATGTGCCTCATGTCCGAGGTGCATTCCGAACAACTGCTGGCCGAGGTCGCCGCGCTTCCTTCTCTGCCGGGTGTCTACCGTTACTTCGACGCGAGCGGCGGCGTGCTGTATGTGGGCAAGGCACGCAACCTCAAGCGCCGCGTCTCCAGCTACTTCCAGAAGAACCACGCCGGCACGCGTATCGGCCACATGATCGGCAAGATCGCCCGGATGGAGACCACGGTGGTGCGCTCCGAGGCCGAGGCGCTGCTGCTCGAAAACAACCTCATCAAGACGCTCAAGCCGCGCTACAACATCCTGTTCCGCGACGACAAGAGCTACCCGTACCTCAAGATCACCGGAGTGCGCGACCGCGATGGCAGCGATGGCCTCGCGCCTGGCAGCATTCCGCGCCTGGCCTACTACCGTGGCGCGACGGACCGGCGGCACCGTTACTACGGCCCTTACCCCAGCGCCTGGGCGGTGAAGGAATCCATCCAGCTGCTGCAGAAGGTCTTCAAGCTGCGCACCTGCGAGGACACGGTCTACGGCAACCGTACCCGGCCCTGTCTGCTCTATCAGATCAAGCGCTGCAGCGGCCCGTGCGTGGGCCATGTGGCGCCGGCCGACTATGCGCATGACGTGGCCAACGCCGAGGCCTTTCTGCGTGGCGAGACGCAGCAGGTGCTGGCCGAGCTGGAGGGCCGCATGATGCAGCACGCCGAGCGGCTGGAGTTCGAGCAGGCCGCCGAACTGCGCAACCGCATGTCGGCGCTGTCGCGCGTGTTGCACCAGCAGTCGGTGGAGATCGTGGACGACAAGGACGTGGACATCCTGGCCGTCAAGGTGCAGGGTGGCAAGGCCTGCGTCAATCTGGCCATGGTGCGCGGTGGAAGACATCTGGGCGACCGGGCCTACTTTCCCGCGCATGTGGAGGACGCCTCGGTGCTGCTGCAGCAGGATGCGGCCACCGCCGACGACGACGGCGGTCCGGCCGATGGCATGGAGGAGCGCGGAGAAGAGCGCGCGGACGAGGGCACGCTGGCGCCGTCGGTCGAACGCCAGGTGCTCGAAGCCTTCATCGCCCAGCACTACATCGAAGCCCCGGCGCCGGCCACGCTTGTGCTGGGCGAGGTGGTCGGCCGGGAACTGATCGAAGCCATCGCCCAGCAGGCCGGCCAGCGGGTGACCGCCGTCTTCCAGCCCCGTTCGCAAAGACGGCTGTGGCTGGAGATGGCCCAGAAGAATGCCGACATCCAGCTCGCCCGCCTGCTGGCCGAGGAAGGTTCGCAGCAGGCCCGGACGCGCGCATTGGTCGATGCGCTGGAACTCGCGCCGGACGACCTTGGGCAGTTCCGCATCGAGTGCTTCGACATCTCGCACACGGCGGGCGAGGCGACGCAGGCCTCGTGCGTGGTCTTCGAAGACCATGCGATGCAGAACCGCGAGTACCGCCGCTACAACATCGAAGGCATCACACCGGGCGACGACTATGCCGCCATGCGGCAGGTGCTCATGCGACGCTACGGCAAGATCGCCGAGGCCATGGCCGCCGAAGCGCAGGCGCCTACGCCGGGCGATGGCGGCGGTGCGGATGCGCCACCCGGCACCGTGGGTGCGCGCATGCCCGACCTCGTGCTGGTCGACGGCGGCAAGGGCCAGGTGTCGATGGCCCGCGAAGTCTTCGTCGAACTGGGCCTGCCGCTGTCGTTGGTCGTCGGCGTCGAGAAAGGCGAAGGCCGCAAGGTGGGGCTGGAGGAACTGGTCTTTGCCGATGGCCGAGAGAAGGTCTACCTGGGACGGGATTCGGCGGCCCTGATGCTCATCGCCCAGATCCGAGACGAGGCCCACCGCTTCGCCATCACCGGCATGCGCGCCAAGCGCGCCAAGGTGCGCGTGGGCGGCAGCCAACTGGAGGACATCCCGGGCGTCGGTCCCAAGCGGCGTGCAAGGTTGCTGCAACGCTTCGGCGGCATTCGCGGCGTGGCGGCAGCCAGCGTAGAGGACCTGGCCTCGGTCGATGGCATTGCACGCGACCTCGCCGAAGAGATCTACCGCGCGTTGCATTGATCAGCGCGCGAACGCGGCATCGATCAACGGCATCGGCGAGACCGAGGCGGCGGTGGCCTCATGCCACAATCCGCCGATGTTCTGGACCCTGCCCACCATCATGACCTGGACGCGCATCGTCGCGATTCCCCTGATCGTGGGTGTCTTCTACCTGCCGTTGCCCGAGGGCATGAGGAACCTCATCGCGACGGTCATGTTCGTCGTGTTCGCGGCCACCGACTGGCTCGACGGCTTCCTCGCCCGGCGTCTCAACCAGACCTCGGCGTTCGGCGCCTTCCTCGATCCGGTTGCGGACAAGTTCCTCGTGTGCGCCTCGCTGCTGGTGCTGGTGCACCTCAATCGCGCCGATGTGTTCGTGGCCCTGATCATCATCGGCCGCGAGATTGCGATCTCTGCCTTGCGGGAGTGGATGGCCCAGTTGGGTGCCGGCAAGAGCGTGGCCGTACACATGATCGGCAAGGTCAAGACCACCGTGCAGATGGTGGCGATTCCCTTCCTGCTCTATCAAGGGGTGCTCTTCGACACGATCGACACCGGCCTCTGGGGGCGCTGGCTCATCTGGGCCGCAGGTGTGCTCACGGTGTGGTCGATGGTGTACTACCTGCGCAAGGCCATACCCGAGATTCGGGCCCGTACCGAAGCGCGTGGGTGATTCACTTTGTGAACTTGTTGGTCAAACTGTTTGCAGTTGAGTGCGTTGTGCTTCTGCCTTATTGACACTCCTGGGTCGCATGGTTGTAATCTGCCGCTCGGCCGCCAGGGTCGACGTTTTACGGAATCGCCTCCCTTCCCCCCAATGTCCATGCCGCATGCCCACGGAGGGTCTGCTCGCGCTTCCGACCGCTGCTCAACCTTCCGCCATGAGGCCCTTGTGAACAAGACCGAACTGATCGAACACATCGCCAAGAACGCCGACCTCTCCAAGGCCGCGGCCACGCGAGCCCTGGAGTCCACGTTGGGTGCCATTCGCACCACGCTCAAGAAGGGCGGCTCGGTGTCCCTGGTTGGTTTCGGTACCTTTGCAGTGGGCAAGCGCGCAGCGCGAACGGGGCGCAATCCGCGCACCGGAACTGCGATTAAGATCAAGGCTGCGAAGGTTCCCAAGTTCCGTCCCGGCAAGGCGCTCAAGGACGCACTGAACTGAAGCGAACCATCGGGGGTGCTTAGCTCAGCTGGTAGAGCGGCGCCCTTACAAGGCGTAGGTCGGCGGTTCGAGCCCGTCAGCACCCACCACCCCGATTGATGCGAAGGCCCGGAGCGATCCGGGCCTTTTGCATTGTCGACGGGGACCGCACTCCCACTTGGGTTCGCGTGGCACAGCGCCTGTGAGTGGCCCCGTCGAATCAGCGTCCGTCGGCGGCAAGGCGGGCATGCGGCGCAGCTAGAATCCGCGCGCCGGTTCGACCAGCCGGCGTCAGGGCAGGTGCTGCAAGCAGTCGTACAACAACATCTCTTGCCAGCCAAGGTCAGGGATCGTCCCCGAGCATTCACCCCCTCCGTGACCGGTGGCGGACCTCATGTTCGCCTTTGTTTCTCGTCGTCTCCGCGGGCGCTTTGACGTCCGATCCTAGAGGTGTGCAGGCATGTTTGATTTCTTCCGCAAGTACAACAAGATCGTGATGATCGCCCTGTTCTTGCTGATCATTCCTTCCTTCGTGTTGTTCGGCGTGCAGAACTACACCAACAACGGCGACCGTGGCGATGTGGTGGCGTCCGTCGACGGGCAGTCGATCACACGTACCGAGTGGGAGCAGCAACACCGCAACGAAACCGACCGGCTGCGTCAGCAGATGCCCAGTCTCGACGCGTCGGTCTTCGATACCGACGCTGCGCGCTACGCCACGCTGGAGCGCATGGTGCGCAATCGCGTGCTCAGCGCAGCGGCGCTCAAGACCAACATGACCGTGTCGGACGACCGGCTGACCCGTGTCTTTTCAGAGGACGCGGGACTGGCGAGCTTCCGTGACGACAAGGGCAACTTCGACCGACAGCGCTTCATCATGGCGACCGGTCGTACGCCCGAGCAGGTCGAGGCGGCCGTGCGCGCCGATCTCGCGACGCAGCAACTGCTCGGTGGCGTGACGGGCTCGGCCGCACCGAACCCTGCGCTGCTCGATGTGCTGAGCAATGCGATGCGCGAGCGCCGCGAGGTTCAGGTGGCGCGATTCTCGCCAGCCGAGTTCAGCGCCAAGGTCTCGGTGTCCGATGCCGATCTCGAGGCCTATTACAAGAGCCATACCGCCAGCTATCAGCTGCCGGAGCAGGCCGATGTCGAGTACATCGTGCTCAACATGGACGCGGTCAAGAAGACGATCACCGTGCCGGAGGCGGACCTCAAGGCCTACTACGAGCAGAACAAGGACCGCTTCGGCACCAAGGAAGAACGCAAGGCCGCGCACATCCTCATCGCCGCGGGCAAGGACGCTCCCGCTGCCGAACGCGCCAAGGCCAAGGCCCGTGCCGAAGAACTGCTGGACGAGGTTCGCAAGAACCCCGCGAGCTTCGGCGAGCTCGCCAAGAAGAACTCGCAGGACCCGGGCTCTGCCGCACAAGGGGGCGCGCTCGACTTCGTGACGCGCGGCGCCATGGTCAAGCCCTTCGAAGACGCGATGTTCGCGCTCAAAAAGGGCGAGATCAGCAACGTGGTGGAAACCGACTACGGCTATCACATCATTCGCCTGGACGACATCAAGCCGGGCGTGGTGCCTCCCTTCGAGCAGGTGCGTGCGCGCATCGAGGACGAGATCCGCGGCCAGCAGGCCTCGCAGGCCTTTGCCAAGCAGGCCGACGCGCTGTCCGACCTGGTCTATCAGCAGGCCGACAGCCTGCAACCTGCGGCGGATGCACTCAAGCTGCCGATCCAGAAGGCGCAAGGCGTGGGTCGCACGCCGGTGCAGGGGGCGCAGGGCCCGCTGGGCAATCGCGCCTTCATCAATGCGCTGTTCTCGGCCGACACGTTGGAGCGCAAGCACAACACCGAGGCGGTCGACCTCGGCGGCAATCAGCTGGCGGTGGGCCGCGTGACGCGTCACGTGCCCGCGCGCACTCAGACCTTCGATGAAGTGAAGGCCCGCGTGCGTGAGCAACTGGTGGCCGAGCGTGCTGCCGCGGCAGCCAAGACAGAGGGCGAAGCCAAGCTCAAGGCGTGGGAGGGTACTTCGGGTACCTCGCTGCCGGCAGGCCTGGGCCAGCCCGTGACTGTCTCTCGCACCGACGCCGCCAGCGGGCAGCCGGCGGCCGTCGTCGAGGCAGCGTTGCGTGCCGATCCGTCCAAGCTACCGGCCTGGGTGGGTGTGGATCTTGGCGCCCAGGGGTATGCCGTGCTGCGCGTCAACAAAACGCTGCCGCCGGCCGACGTGCCTGCGGAGCAGCGCCAACAGGAGCGCACGCAGCTGTCGCAGGCCATGTCGAGCGCTGAGGCCGAGGCCTACTACGCCATGCTCAAGGATCGCTTCAAGGCCACCATCAAGGTGCCGCGTCCCTCGGGCAATCCGGCGGTCGTGATCCAATAATTGGAGGTAGGGCAGAAATTTTCCGCTATACTTCGCAGTTCTCTCGGTGGCTGTAGCTCAGTTGGTAGAGTCCCAGATTGTGATTCTGGTCGTCGTGGGTTCGAGTCCCATCAGCCACCCCAAACGTTCTTGATTGAAGCCCGTGATTCCACGGGCTTTTTTCTTGTCCGGACGCTTCGCCCTCCCGATCCTCGGCCCCGCGTGCCACTCACGGTGAAGTCGCCGTGAAGCCCAATTGACCGGTGTAGGTGCCAGCCGTTAGCGCCGTGGTCGGCGAATAGCTAAAGGTCCAGGTGGCGGTCTGCTGCGTCACTTTGTTGGTGAAGCCGGTCGGCGTGACGGTGATCGTGAGCCCGGTGCCCGAGGCTGGTACGGGCGGCGGCGGCAGGCCGGCATTGCTGGAGCTGATGGCGACATCGCTTATCGGCAGTGTCACGGTGCCGCTGCTGAGCGCTTGCAGCACCTGCGCTTTCAGGCTGACGGTTCCGGCGACCGGCCAGCCTGGGCACCTGCTCCAAGGTGACGCCGGCCAATCTTTCACCGGACAGCCCCAAGGAATGCAGCGTCACGCAGACGGCGGGCGGTACCGGCTCGATCACATGGACCTTCTCCGGCTCGCTGCCGTCGGGCGGCTCGGGCGCGGTGCTTTACCGCGTGAAGGTCAACTGAGGGCGGCATGCCGCAGGGGCAAGCGCGGTGCCGCGGGGCATGGCGCGTGCACCGAAGCGGGGAGGGCGAGCGGTCGCTGCGTTGAACGGCTGCCGCCTTGCCATTGACAAGCGCTGTGCGTTTCGGCTGTGCGCGTGCACGGTGTAGCCATGAAGAACAAAGTGTTCAATGGCAGGCTTCCTGCTTGCCTGCGGGGTCGGCCGGCGGTCGCGCAACGCAGGGGCCGAGGTCTCGAGGTGGGTGATGGCCGGTCGGCGCAACCGTGCCTTCTCACCACATCAGGGACCGATATCGATGAGCACTTTTGAATCCGTCGCAGCCGTTGCCACTGCAGCAACCCATGCGGCCAACCCCGAACCCGCGACCGACCTTCCACAGCTGAGCCATGCCGGTGGCATCAGCACCATCCGGCTCAACCGGCCGGGCAGCAGCAACTGGCTGCGCGATCAGGATCTGCGCTGGCTGCTGGCCACGCTGGCCGAATTGCACGCCAACCCGATGGTTCGCGTGGTCGTGCTGACGGCCCAGACGGGCGGCCAAGGGCGGCCGGTGTTCTGCGGGGGCTACGAGTACATCGAGGCGGCCAAGGAGCGTTACGATCCCACCTTGCTCGACAAGGTGGCCCGCGCGCTGGAAGGACTGCGGCCGATCACGCTGTGCGCCATGAATGGCAGCTGCATCGGGCCGGCGCTGGACCTGGTGCTGGCCTGCGATCTGCGCGTGGCGGGCGCGGGCGCCCAACTCGCCATGCCCCTGGGCATGAGCGGCTTCAACAACCGCCACACCTTCGTGCGCGCCGTCAAGCAGCTGGGCATGAACGGCGCGAAGCGCCTGTTCCTTGCGGGCCGGCCGATGGGGGCGGAGGACCCGGCGGTGCGAGGCCTGTTCGAGGCCGTTCCGCGGCCCGAATTGTTCGAGTCCTACGTGGGCACGCTGGCGCGGCAGATCGCAGCCATGGAGCCGGCCGCGCTGCAGATCATCAAGCGCAAGCTGACCGACGCCGTGTAGCCGGCAAAAAAACGGCCCCCGAAGGGGCCGCAAGGATTCCAAGCTAAGACATACAGGGAGGAAAGACGCTTGGATCCGAACTCTGGAGGCCAGGGCCGGCGGTGGTGGTCGAGACTAGCCTTGGCGCAGGATGGACACGAGGTCTAGAACTCCCTGTGCGGAAATCAGTTCGAGCTTGAAAGCAAGGAAGAGGGCGTAGGTCAGAAGAAGAAGCGTCAACATGACGAACAGGCGCCGCCTTTCCTGGCGACCCTGTTCCAGTTCCTCGTTGCGGCAGCCGCAAAGAGGGCACCGCGGCGCATTGGCCGCCATGAGGGTGCTGCAGCGGTGACAGTTGATCAATCTCATTTGGCACATCTGCCTGAACAATCTATTTCGAACCGAGCGGGGCAGGGCCCGCACTCGCAGTTTAAGCGCCGACAACGCTTGTACAGCCCTGACCTACTGAACAACAAGAGAATTGTTCATCGGTTGCTGCGTAATTGACGACAGTCATGAGGACTTTCCCCCGCGCGCTCTCTGTTTTTTTTATCCAATGAAGGTGAATCAGGAATGCTTTGATGCTTGATTCGTCATTGAAAGCATTTTTGTATATGTCGGTTTTATTTTTTGTGATTTGACAGCGTCGAAGATATTTGCTCTTTATTCTGTCGGTGGGAATCGTTTTCCGAGAAGGTGATTCTGCTCATTTGATGGGCAGCGTAAGCAAACCAATGACGCAGAAGGACTTTTTCTGGCTGCGCCGTTGTTTTTCCCAGAGATATCCACAAAAGTCGTGGGCAACTCGCCGGGGTGAGGCCACAGGACAGCACCGAGAGGACCGGCGCGCCGCCGCCATGCATTGCGCGGCGGCGACGCGAGCGCGTTCAGGCCAGCAGTTGCCGCAGGTAGTCCTTCTCAAGCTCCGACAGACGGGACAGCAGGAAGTAGTACTGATCGTCGAAGGCGCTCACGAACGAAGCCGCCTCCTGCGCGAAGGCGCCGTTGAGCACGACCTGGAGCGCCGTTTCCTCGTCCAGGGGACGGCAGCATTGCGCGGCGAGTGCCAATGCGGCCGCCACGCCCAATCGCAGGAAGATGAATTTGCGCATCCGCGCCTCGAGCGGCGCATTCCCGATCTTGGCCACGCACAGCGAATCGCGCCCGGCGAGCGATCCCGCATAGTCGAGCAGGCTGCCCATGGCCCGCGAAAAGATTTCCGGATAGCGCAGCGGTGTGCCGCGGAAGAAACTCACCATAGCCTCGTCTGGTCGCATGATCTTTCTCTTTGCTGCAGGGATGTCGTTCACACGACGCGGTTGATCCGCGCCGGCGCTCGGCGTGCATCCGCCCAGTTGCGGGTGCACGCACCAATGCAGGCGGCAAGCACAAAGCATGCGCAATGGCTGTTTTACCTAATCTGGCTATTTCGGCGGAATCTTCAGAAAAAGACAGTGGCGGTTAATCGAAATTCGCGCACGGATGCACCAAACCCGAGCCTCGATGTGAAGAATTTCATACTTCAAGGTCGCGTGTGGTCGAATCCATGCCGGCGGCCGGGTTAGTGGAGAAAATGCCGACCGAGGTTGTGCTGTTCGGGTGGCGGTTTCTGAGGTTCTGGCCATCCGATCGTTGGAAATCCTCCCTCCTTTCCCTGGCAACCTCTTCGACCTGCTTCGCGCAGGTCTTTTTTTGCCGACACTGACGCCGACGCCGCGCACGTCGCCGAGCGTGCGGGCCGGCCCGCTTCGATGGCCGGCCCCGCTCATGCGGTCACTGGAGCTTGTAGAGCCCCACGGCGTAGCTGCTTTCCGATTGCTTCCGGTTGGTCGACTGGAGCAGGAAGGTGTTCAGCGTGACGTTGGCGGCGTACTTGGTCGTGTCCGTGCTGTCGCAGTGCTTGTCCGACTGCGTCTGCGCCGAGCAGTAGACGACGACACTGCGCGCCGTGCTGCGCATGTTGGCCGTGTCGTTGAAGCCCGCGCCCGACTGGCCTGCGGTGGTGCTGCCGAAGGGGGCCTTGCCGAAGACGGACAGCTGTGTGGGCGGCAGCACGCCGTCGGGCACGCTCCAGCCAGCGCCGCCGCCGTCCGTGCTGAAGTCGACCCAGTCCGGCGCGCTGAACGTGAAGTAGCCCTTGGCGGAGGCGCCGACGAGCGCGCTGCGCATACCGCTCGTGAGCGACACGCGCGCCTGTTGCCGCAGCTCCTTGATGCTGCGCGGCCGGGTCAGCGTCCGGGTGGTTTGAATGACGTTCGACTTCGCCTTGTCGGTATGGAAGAACTCGATGGTCCACACGCCCAGGTTGTCGAGGGCTGCCATCTGGGCGTCGGTCATCTGGGTGGGGGCGTACACCAGCCCGCTTTCCTTGTCGGACGGATTGCCCGCGGTGGCCGTGTTGTCGTAGCCACCCTGAAGCCGGTAGGCCGAGGTGCCGCTGATGGTGCCGTCGGTCAGCTTGAAGCGCAGGGACGAATAGCCGGCGCTGGCATACAGCGTGAGTGCCTCTCCCCACGGCGCGGTCACCACGGCCTTGGTGAAGATGGGATCGCCATTGCTGTCCGTGATGTTCGGGATGGAGATGTCGTAGCCCGACCCGTAGTGGCTGTAGGCGGGCGTGTTGACCAGCTCACGGAACTGTTCGTAGGGCTGGACGGTGGCCTTGTAGGCGTTGCCGTTGCCCACCACCTTGAGCACGCCGGACACGTTGCGCGCAAGCAGGGTGTCGAAGGCGACGTTGCCCTTGGTGTCGGTGCTCCGGTAGCTGAGCACCATGTCACCGTTGGCGCGGAAGAACTCCACGTTGGCGGCGTCCCACACCACGCCCGTGGCACCCGCGCGGAAGAGGCTGGCGAAGGCACCGGCGTTGCTGGCGTTGCGGCCGACGTAGTTGCCGTTGCTGTAGAAGGTCGAGGGGTCGTCGTTGAGGAACAGCGCCTTGCACAGGGCCGCGCTCACGTCGGTCGCCGTGCCCGTCGCATCCTTGGTGTCGCTGGCGGCCGTGGAGACGCGCTGGGTCAGGGGCATGGCGTAGCAGCTCGTGAACCGCGCCATCAGGTCCGCGACGACCGTGGGGCCGGGAACCGCGGCGACGACCACGTTCGAAGGTGCGGACGGGATCGCCGTGTCCGCGCTGCTGAAGTGCAGCGTGGCGGTCGAGCCGTCGGCCGTCTTGATGGCGATGTCGATGTTGGCCTGGCTGCCATCGGGCCGCACGGTGACGTTGAGCGTGTCCAGCAGCTTGTCCTGCCCCGACCCATCGGCCGCGAACGTGCCGGTGAGGAAGTCCGACGCGGGCACGCCGAGCGCGGCGAGCACCGGCGCCAGGGCTGTGTTGAGCGCACTGACCTGCTTCGAGATGGCATCCGCCGAAGCGGCGTTCGGCGAAGTCTGGATCAGCCCCTCGATGCTCGCCGGGTTGCCGTCCGGGGTGAGGCGGGAGACCACCACGGTGGTGAGGGGGCTCACATTGGCCGTGCCGCCGGCCGTGCCGATGGCGCTGTAGTAGACGGCATCGTCGCTGGTGGCCTTCACTACCAGCGGCGCCTTCGTGTCCGTGGGCAGCGAGCAGGCATAGCGGCCCAGGCTGTCCGTGGTGGTGGCGCAGACTGCGACGCCGCGCTGGTCGATCACGGTGATGGTGGCATTGGCCAGCGGTGCACCGGTCGCGGCAACGCCTGCCAGGCTGCCGGTCGCTGGCGAAGGGGCCGGTGCCGGCGCCGGGCTGGCCGCGGGTGTGCTCGAAGCGGCGAGCGGGAAGAATGCGCCACCGCTCCCCCCCCCCCGCCACAGGCGCCCAGTCCCAGGCTTGTTCCCACGAGCACAGGCAGCCAGCAACGATTCCAGACCATATTCATTTCGTCCTTTTCAAGTTTTTATGCGCACATGCGCGGAGCCGGCATGGTCGACGGAGAAGGACGCAGGAGAAATCCCATTTTTGAAGGATGGTGAGTTCAATACGTAAAAATCGTCACGTCGATTGTGGATTTATTCGTGCCAAAGAGAAAGAAAGTTTTTTCAATTTTGACTGTCTGGCGCCTTGTCGAGTGACTCGCGCGTCAATCGCTGGGATGCGGACGCGGCCGCAGTGTGACGGGTATTGAATTTGCCGCAGTGCCGAACGAGGCAGTCGCAACGAGAAAAAAGCACCCATCAACAATTGCAGCTTTTTTGCTTCAAATCCCCTAAACCAGAACTTCATTGACATTGCGGCAAGGGAGCGAACACACTGGTCTCCAGAGCCAAAACGGCTGGGTCAGGGAGTGCGCCATGGAAGCGCTGAATTCTTATGCGAGGCTCCATTGGGCAGGTCGCCTGCCGCTATGGATGGCCGGCGGTATCAATGGCGCACTGGTGGGTGTGCTCGCCGCGCTGGGCGGACTGGTGGTGTTCCGCTGGGCGAGCGCCTGGCAGCCTCGATCAGGAGTGGGGCCTCTCTTTGCGCACCTGCGTGGGCTCTACCTCCTGGTCTTCGTGAACATGGCGATCTGCCTGTGGTGCGCGGTCGGCGCCTGGCGATCGGCCTGTCGCTACTCGCTCGACCGCCCGGCCTCATGGGGCATGCTGGTCAAGCTTGTGCTGATCCTTACCGTCTGTTTTTGGGTCTATCACTTGCGGACGGGAATTGGCTAGCGCGATGCGCCGCTATTTGGCGGGCATCAGGATCAATTTCTCCCGGCTCGGGAGTTCTTTGAGGTTGGCGGCCGAAGGCAAGGCCTTGACCGGCCCGACCTGAATAGGAATGGACGTTGCCGAACTGGCGCCTCGTTGCCTGGTGAATACGTTAAGGTAGAAGGTTCCCTGTGCTCCCGGAGTGACGGTCACGGGCCATGAAGACTCTCCCAACGGAAGCGTCCAGGCCATCGCCGAAGTACTGACTGCCAAGCCTGATTCGGCCTGCAGTTCTACGGTGGCGCCCGGTTCCTGTAAACCGGCGAAGACCAGGATCACGGGAATTGCCTGATTGGGCGAAGGTGTGGCGTCGACGCTGTATTGCAGACGAATTCCGGAGCCGTTCGGTTTGCTCGGCGCTGTAATCCACTGGCGTGCGGGAACAGGTGCCGGCGGCTCGGCGCCCGCGTTATTGGCGAGCATCAATGCGGTGACCAAAACGGGCAGATGGCCGAATTCAAAAGGCTTGCGCATACGAATATTCTTTTCAGTTGACGGTGACCGTGAAGCAGGTGTTGGCGGAGGATTCTTCGTAGTCGTTGATCACCAACACGGCCGGCCCCACTGCCAGCGGGAACGTTGCCGACTCGGTGCCTTGCTTGGCGTTCCAGGCGCCACCCACGATCCGTCGCTGATAGACGGCCACATCCGGATCCGATGTCGCCGGTCCGCTGATGGAAACGGTGTAGTTGCGCGCCTGGGAAACGGCAAGCTTCAGATAGGCATGGGTGCCCAGTTTGTTGTTGTTTCGGTTCGGGTCGGCCTGATTGGTCACGCACACCTGCTGCGGCGTTCCGACGCTGACCGTTGTGTAGAGCGGCAAGGCAAAGGCGCCGAGTCCGCCGTCGTTGACCTCGTTGGCAGCGAAGGCGTCGCTGGGCGGCGTGATGCCCTGTGCCGCCAGCAGGCTGTTCAATGCCGAGATGTCCGTCGCTGACGCCACGGCCTGAAAGGCCGCAGCGAAGGCGTGAATCGATGTGACGGCTGGCGTGCTCGCCAGACCCGTCATGGCCTTGTGGATCGGCGCGAACCCTGTGCTTGCGTTGAGATTCCACAGGACGGACTGAACGGTTGTTTCGCTGATCCAGCCCGCGGCGCTTGACGCTGGCGTGCTCACGTCGAATGCGAAACCCTGTGCCTGTTGCACGCCTGCGGAATCCGAATAGATTTTTGTGCGCAATGCCGGACCATGCGTTGCCCCAGCCTTCCGAAAAGGCAAGCCGCCGGTCGAGCAGCTTGCCCAGGCTGTGCGCGCCACCAGGGGAATCGTCGCGCGAGAACGCGGACTGGTAGTAATGACCCCACTCGTGCGTGACGACAGTGCTGTCGTATTCGTCGGTGTCGACGTTCTCGCTGCCCAGAATATAAATGCTCTTGGTGCCCCCAGAGGAAGTTTCATCGGTGAAATAGGAGGTTCCGATCTGACCGAGCGAGACGCTGCCCGCCGCGGGCCGATTATTCGGGCTCCAAAAAACCCTCAAAGCGGGAAAAGAAGCGCCCGGGGCCACCGACAGAATTTTGGTTTGCGCCGTGTAGACAGCGTCCAGCAATGCAAACGGTGCTGCCACCCGTTCTGCGCCATACGAGGTATTCGTCCAACCGGTTGGCGCACGAAGATCCTGGGTGACCGCAGAGGTCGTCGCCACAAAATAGCCGCCCTGCATGCCATAGAGGCCATTCGATTGCGTATTGTCCCGCACGGTGACATCCCAGGCGCCATCGGCGCCGCTATGAAGAAGCTGCGCCCTCACACGGACGGCAAGCGTGGTCCCTGTAGGAATCGACACGGAATACCGGCCATCCGCGTCCGTGACGGTGGAGGCTTTGACCGTTCCGACAGCGTCGACGACGTCGAGTGCGGCGCCACGTACCGGCTTGATCACCGTTGCCGCATAGTTGAGCGCGCCGCCCGTACTGGGAACCGAGTCGAAGGTGATGCGTCCCGTGAGCATCGCAGTGGTCGCTGTCGAGGCGGAACTGCCGCTCGCGGTGCCACTGCTGGCGCTGTTTCCCGAACCTGAAATTGGAAGGACGGCGCCACTGCCGCCCCCGCCGCCGCCGCCGCCACAGGAAACCAGGAGCACCGCAAAGCCCAAAAGAACTGGGCGCAAGCATCGACCAGACATTCAACCTCTCTTTTTTAATAAGCCGCGCAAGAGTAAGAGCAGCGACGCGCAGGGTCAATGCGGGAGAGAAAGAGAGGTCGAAAATCGCCGATTGATTCTCGGATCAGGTGATATCTTTGAAATTACCTCAATATCTTGCGGAACAGGAGAAGAAATTCCTGATTATTTGTTGCAAGGGATGTAGGGGAGTTATTTTTCGGTCGTTGCGCACGGGTTGGATCAGCGCTCGGTCCAGTTCCGGACGGCCACTTCAACGGCGGGCCCGCCGGCATCGACGTGGGGTCTGCGGGGAGGTCCTGGGGTGGGAAATCCATGGACGCGGGCCCTGACGGGCCACATCCTGACTTTGTTGGATGGCCTGCCCGGAGGGGCTCGAACCCCCGACCTGCTGCTTAGAAGGCAGCTGCTCTATCCAGTTGAGCTACGGGCAGTGAAGAAGGACAGCGCGTCTGCCGCAAACCCCATGAAGAGCGGCGGCATGGCTGCCTGCGCAGCCGGGCATTCTAGGGCAGTGAGGGGGGCCGCCGGGCGCGTTTGGTCGGCCTCGTTGCCGGGCGCGCGGTCACGCCATCCGCACGACGATCACCAGCACCAAACAGACGGCAAGCACGGCCAGGATGGTCTTGCCGATGCGGTCTGCCCTCCGCCGAGCCGTGTACTGCTTGTGGTCCATGACTCAAATGTCCTCTCACGATGTGACGGGGGCCTGACGCAATGTGGGAAGTTCGCGGGCGCCGGGCCTGTGTATGCGGACGCCCAAGTCCGCGCCCAAGCGATCTTCGTGCCCGCCGAGGCCGCATTGGCGTCACAGCGCGTCGGGCGCTCGGGCGTTCGACCTGCCGAAAGGCGCAAGGATTCTAAAAGCTACCGTTTGTCACTTCGGCGAAATTCTTTGTCGGCGTGAGATTCGAGAGCGGACCGGCGGCGGACTCGCCACGCGGCGCAGGGCGTCGGCGAAGGCCGTGAGAATCGGCGGATGCGGCAGCGCGTCCCGCCGCAGGAACAGGCCGAAGGATGGCAACGGAACGCGGGGCTCGACCTCCACCCGGCGCACGCCGCCACGCGCCAGTTCGTCCGCGGCGTGCTCGCGCCGCACGGCGCACATCAGGGCGGGATCCGCGCGCAGCAGCGCTCCCATGGTCACGGAGGACATGACTTCGATCACCGGCGCTGGCGGCGCGACGGCATCGTTCAGAAAGGCCGTCATGAACGCCTGCCGCACCAGCGTGTCGCGCGGCGGCGCCATCCATGCGGCATCGCGCAGGTCGGCCCAGCGCAACGGCCCCTTGCCGGCGCGCGGGGCTGGGCCTGCCGTCAGCACGCACAGCTCGTCCTCCAGCATCAGCACCGGCTCCA
>NZ_CAJYES010000180.1 GCF_913773995.1 uncultured Pseudacidovorax sp. | reverse complement strand
CATCAGCACCGGCTCCAGTCGGGGCGCGACGTCGCTGGCCAGCAACTCGGGCGTGACCGCACCGAACACGCAGTCCAGTTCGCCCGCCAGCAGGCGCTGGATGAGCTCGTGCACCCGCCCTTCGCGGATCTGCACGATGGCGCCGGGCATCCCTTGGCGCAGCTCGGCCACCGCGGCGGGCACGGCAGCCGTCACCGACGGCGCGCCGACGCGCAGCAGAGCCACAGCGCCACTTTTCAGTGCGGCCACCTCCTCGGTTGCGCGTTCCAGTTCATGGAGCACCGCCCGCGCGCGGTGGGCGGCGCTCGCGCCCAGCGCATTGGGCTGCATGCCCTGGTGGCTTCGCTCGAAGAGGCGGGCGTCGAAGCAGGCTTCGATCTCGCCCAGCATCTTGCTCAGCGCCGGCTGGCTCAGGTGCAGGCGGGCGGCCGCCCCGCGCATGGTGGCGGTCTCGCTCAGCGCGACCAGCAGTTCGAGGTGGCGCAGGCGCAGCTTGCGCACGAGGTGGTCGGTCCGGCTGTCCATGGGGGTGGTCGGCGATAGCGCCTGGTGATCACGACCTCACGATTATTGAATTTTCAAGAATGGCCGCCGTCGGTAACTTCGCGGTCCATGAGCTTCCAAGAGACCGAGACAGTCCACGCCGCCGCTCCGCTCGAGGGCGTGCGCGTGATCGACATGGGCCAGTACATCGCCGGACCCGGTGCCGCCATGGTGCTGGCGGAACTGGGCGCCCAGGTCATCAAGATCGAGCCGCTGGCCGGCGACCAGGCGCGCCACATCGGGCGCTACGGCGAATCGATGCTGCGCGCCTACAGCCGCGGCAAGCAGTCCATCGCGCTGGACCTCAAGCGCGAGGAGGGCCGCGCCGTGGCCTGGCGGCTGATCGGCGCCAGCGACGTGCTGGTGCAGAACCTGCGCCCAGGCGCGGTGGAGGCGCTGGGCTTCGGCCCCGATGCGGTGCGCGCACGCCATCCGCGGCTGGTGTACCTGTCGATTTCGGGCTTCGGCATGCAGGGCCCGTCGCGCGGACGGCCCGGCTACGACATCGCGGCCCAGGCGGAGAGCGGGCTGATGTCCGTCACCGGCGAGCCCGACCGGTTGCCGCAGAAGGTGGGCGTACCCATCGTCGATGCGGCGGCGGCGCATCTGGGCGCGCAGGCCGTGCTGGCCGCGCTCTATGGGCGGGAGCGCAGCGGGCAGGGCGCCACGGTGCGCACCTCGCTCCTGGAGGTGGCCCTGCACCTGCAGGCCACCAGCTGGAGCGACTATCTCGGCGGGGCGCCCGAGCCCACGCGCATCGGCGACGGCCAGCCCCACAACGCGCCGGCCGCCGAGGTGGTGCCCACGCGCGACGGCCACATCGTGCTCTCGGCCTATGTGGACGAGCACTGGGCCCGCTTCTGCCGCGTCGTGGGTCGCGAGGCGCTCGTCGACGACCCGCGCTTCTGCAGCAATGCGCAGAGGGTGCGCCATCGCGCCGAACTGCGAACCGTGCTGCGCGAGTGCCTGTCCGCCTTCAGCAGCGAGGAATGCGTGGCCCTGCTCAGCCGCAACCAGATCGTGGTGGGTGCCGTGCGCAGCTACGGCCAGGTGCTGCAGAGCGCCGACGTGCAGGCCAGCGGCATGCTGGTCGAGGCGGTGGCCGCCGACGGCAGCCGCTACACCACGCTGGCCTTGCCCTACACGCTCGACGACGCCCCGCGCGCCGCGCCGCCCGCGGCGCCGGCCGTGGGCGCCGACACCGATGCCGTGCTGGCCGACCTCGGCTTCTCGCCCGAGCAGATCGACGCCCTGCGCCGCGACGGCGTCGTCGGTGGGTGCCGCAAGAACAACGAGACGGAGACGACCCGATGAGCCCTGACACCCACCTTGTCCATCCGGATGCCGCCGAGCAGGCGGTGATCCAGACCCTGCCGCTGTTCGAGATGATGCGCATGCGTGCCGCCACCACCGCCCGGCGTCATCCGCAGCATGGATTCGCGGCGCCCGAGCGCGACTCGCACTGGCGCTGGGTCAACCAGTTCACCCACACCCACCGCCGGCTTGGCCCGCAGGACAGGGAGGTGGTCAGCCCCAACAACGACACCGTCTACAGCAATGCCTGGCTCGACCTGTCCGGGGGGCCGGTGTTGATCGAGTCGCCGGACATGGGCGATCGCTACTGGACGCTGGGCCTGCTCGATGCCTGGACCAATCCCTTCGCTTACGTGGGCCGCCGCACCACCGGCAGCCGGCCGCAGCGCACGCTGGTCCATGGTCCGGGCTGGCAGGGCAGGGTGCCGCCGGCGGTGACGCAGGTCATCGCCGCGCCCGGCCACGACGTGTGGCTCATCGGCCGCATCCTGGTCGAGGACGACGGGCCGGATGCGCAACAGGTGCGGCGTCTGCAGACCGCACTGCGCATGCATCGGCTGGACGGCAGCGACGCCGCGATGCGTGTCGACACGGGCATCGACGGCCGGGACACCCGCATACCCGATGCCGCGACCTACAGGCGCGTGGTGGATGCCGCACTGGCCGGCAACCCGCCGCCCGATGGCGAGGCATTGCACTGGCCACCCGCGTCCGAGGCCCTGGCCGCCGCGCTGCCGACGGTGTACGAGCACCTGCGCAGCGCCGGCCAGCCGCACGACCTGGGCGGTGGCTGGGCCATCCCGGTGCTGGTGCGCACGCACTGGGGCGACGACCTGCTCACCCGCGCCCGCATCGCGCGCAACTTCATCGGCGCGCTGGGCATGGACGAGGCGATGTACCCGACCGCCGAGGTGGACGCCGACGGCGTGGTGCTCGATGGCGCCCACCGCTACGAGTTGGGCTTTGCCCCTGGCTGCGGGCCGCAGGTGGGCGCCTTCTGGTCGCTCACGATGTACCGCCGCAGCGACTGCCTCTTCGTGGCCAACCCCATCGACCGCTACTCCATCGGCGACCGCACGCCGGGCCTGGTGCGCGACCCCGACGGCGGCCTGGCGATCCGCCTTCAGGCCGAGGACCCCGGCCCGGGGTTCAATTGGCTACCGGCGCCGGCCGGCGAGCCCTTCTACGTGGTGCTGCGCCTCTACCAGCCGCAGGAGGCGCACCTGGCGCTGCGCTTCGACTACCCGCCGATCCGGCGGCTCTGAGCAAGCCACTCGACGACAAAGCAAGAACGGAGACAAAGACATGACCAAGACCCTTCCCCGCCGCCATTTCCTGGCCACGGCCGCTGCCGGCCTCGCGCTGCCCTGGTCCATCGGCGCCGCCGCGGCCGACGCGTGGCCAGCCCGTGCCATCCGCCTCGTCTCGCCGTACGGCGCGGGCGGGTCCAACGACATCCTCACGCGCGTGCTGGCCGACTTTCTCGGCCGCCGCCTCGGACAGAGCGTGGTGGTCGAGAACAAGGCCGGCGCCGGCACGCGCATCGCCAACGACTACGTGGCCAAGGCCGCGCCCGACGGCTACACGCTGCTGCATGCCGCCGCGCCCATCGCCATCGGCGAGGCGCTCTACAAGGACCTGCCCTACGACGTGCACAAGAGCTTCGCCGCCATCGGCAGCACGGCCATCGCGCCGCTCTTCCTGGTGGTGAATGCGCAGGCGCCGTACAAGACGCTGGCGGAGTTCGTGCAGTACGCCAAGTCGAATCCCAAGGGCGCAACCTTCGGCTCGCCCGGCGCGGGCTCGGCGCCGCATCTGACGGCCGAACTGCTGCTGCGCGCCGCCGGCGCCAAAGGCATCGTGGTGCAGTACCGCGGCGACGCGCCGGCCTATACCGAACTGCTGGCCGGGCGCATCGATGCGACGCTCACCGCCATCTCCACCGCAGTGCCGCACATCCAGGCCGGCAAGCTGCGCGTGCTGGGCGTGGCCAACGAGACGCGCACGCCGCTCTACCCCGACGCACCCACGCTGCGCGAGCAGGGCCTGGCGCAGGTGGTGGGCTACGGCTGGTACGGCCTGATGGCCCCGGCGGGCACGCCGGCGCCGGTGGTCGAGCGGCTCAATGCCGAGATCAATGCCGCCATCGCGGACGCCGAGGTGCGGCGCAAGGCCGAGGCCGCGGGGCTGGAACTGCGTGGCGGCACGGCCGAGGCCTTCAGCGCCTTCATCGGCACCGAGACGCGCAAGTGGGCGCAGATCATCAAGGCCGCCAACATCACGGCCGAATCATGAGCCGCGTCATTCTTGGGACCGGGCCGCTGGCCCGCGTGCTGCGCCTGGCGAGCGTCGTGGCGACCATCATCGGCCTGGCCGCCTGTGCCGGCCCGGGCGCGGGCTCGGGCGCGAACGCCCTACGGCGCGACACCACCTTCGGCCCGGTCGCCGGGCGCGATGACGCCACGCAGACCGGCACGTGGCGCTGGACGGGCGTGCCCTATGCGCAACCGCCCATCGGCCCACTGCGCTGGCGCGCGCCGCAGGCGCCGCAGCCGTGGACTGCGGTGCGCGACGCCACCCACTTCGCCCCGGCCTGCGTCCAGACGCAACGGCTGTACGGTCCCGGTCTGAACAACCGCTACGACGAGACCGTGGGCACCGCCCTCGGCCGCACCGTGGGGTCGGAGGACTGCCTCTACCTCAACATCTGGACGCCTGCCTCCCGTCCGGTAGCGCCGCGGCCGGTGATCGTCTTCGTCCACGGCGGCAGCAACATCAGCGGCTACACCGCCGACCCGGTCTATGACGGGGCGGCGCTGGCGCGCTCGCAAGACGCCGTGGTCGTCAGCGTCAACTACCGGCTCGGCATCTTCGGCTTCCTCGATGCGGCGCCGCTCAAGACCGGCCAGCGCGAGGAGGACTCGGGCAACTTCGCCCTGCTGGACATCATCCGCGCGCTGGAGTTCGTGGCCGGCAACATCGCGGTCTTCGGCGGCGATCCGGGCCGCGTGACGCTGATGGGCCAATCCGCGGGCGCGGTCAATGTGGATGCGCTGCTGGTCTCGCCGATGCTGGTGGCGCGCGAGCGGCCGCTGTTCCACCGCGTGGCCGCGCTGAGCGGCGGGCTGTCCACGGCGGCTACGCTGCCGCGCGGTGCCATCGCCGGCGTGCTGCCCCGGACCGTCTGGGCAGCGCGCGCAGAGGCCTTGATGCTCGAAGGTCAGGTGGCGGGCGGCCATGCGGCGAACGAAGCGCAGGCCCGTCAGCTCGCACGCGACGCCGCTCCGGCCCAGTTGGCCGCCTGGCTGCGCGCCATGCCGGCCGACACGCTGCTCGATCTGGTCCGCACGCGACTCGCCGCCCACGGCATGGCGGCCTCCAATCCCATTCCGGACGGCTGGGTGCTGCCTCCGGACCCGATCGCCGCGGTGCGCGCCGGCCGCTATGTGAAGGTGCCGGTGCTGGCGGGCCATGCGCGCGATGAGACCAAGCTCTTTCCCCAGCTCTTCGCGCTGCGGCCGGAGCTGGGCGGCACCAGCGGCCGGCTGCTGGACGATGCGACCGTCTTTGCGCTGGCCCACCGCTACGACCCCGACGGGCCGCCGCAGACCCGCATCGCGCAATGGATCCCGCCCGCGTACCTGCCCACCGAGGCACCGCGCACCGGCTTCGACGCCCGCGCAGCCGAGCTCGACCGCCTGTGGTTCACGGCCATCCGTGACGACATGATGAATGCGCTGGACAGCCGACAGCGCGACCTCTGGGCCTACGAGTTCGAATGGGACGAGCTGCCCGCGCCCTTCGACCGCATCTTCGGTGCGGCCCATGCCTTCGACCTGCCTTTCGTCTTCGGCAACTTTGGCCCTTCGCTGTTCGCCAACATCTCGTTCAGCCGCGCCAACGCGCCAGGGCGGCTGGCGCTGTCGCAGGCCATGATGGCCAGCCTGGGCGCCTTCGCGCGCAGCGGCAATCCCAACGATCCGTCGCTGGGCAAAGCCTGGCCGCAGTGGCCGGGGCGACTGGTCTTCGACGCCACGGCCACGGACAAGGCCATCGGCGTGCGATGAGCGTGTTCAAGCTCGGCACGCGCCGCGCAGGCGCGGGTGGCGCTCAGCCGTCCTGCGGCCGATACACCTGGAAGCCCAGCCCCGTCGAGAGCACCGTGGTCTCTCCCTCGGTCAGCGCTACTGTGCCGATGCAGCCGTTGTCGGCCGCCTCGCGGCTGAATTCGGCGATGGTGCGCAGTCGCGCGGCGGGGGCGCCGGCCTGGCTGATCGCGGCTTCGAGTTCGGCGGCACCGCGCGCTGCAATCGCACGGGCCAGCGCCGCTTTGAGCGCGGCAGGGTCGAGCGCCCGCACGAAGCTCACGGGGCCGCCTGCATCCAGCGGCTGCGCGAACACGGCGGGATCGCTGGCCAAGTGGCCCAGGCCCAGCACCTGCAGCACGGCCAGCAACTGGCGCGGCGTGTTCGCGCCGATGGCGAGCCATCCGTCCTCGGCCTGGAAGAAGTCGGCCGCGGGGCTGCCCGAGTAGCCCTGGTTGCCCACGCGCGGCGGCACGCTGCCCGTGGTGAGCGCGTCGCAGGCCAGCGGATACATGAGCTGCAGCGCCGCGCCGGCCATGGAGACGTCGACCAGCGCGCCGCGGCCGCTGCGCTCGCGCTCCCGCAGCGCACTCAGGATGGCCAGCGCGGCCAGCAGCCCGGTGGCCGAGTCGACGACGGGAAAGCCGGTCTTGACGGGCGGATCGCCCTCGGCGCCGGCCATCCAGGCCATGCCGCTTGCCGCCTGGATGACGTGGTCGTAGGCCGGGCGGGCGTGCCATTCCTCCGCACCCCGGCCGTAGCCTGAGATCGTGCAGTACAGCAGCCCCGGATGCCGCGCCTGCAGCGCCGCATAGCCCAGCCCGAAGCCTTCGAGCACGCCGGGCCGCAGGTTGTCGACCACCACGTCGCTGGCCAGCGCCAGCGCCTCGGCCTGGTGCCGACCTTCCTCGCTGCGCAGGTCCAGCCGAAGGTGGTGCTTGCCGGCGTTGAGGGCCAGGAACTTGTCGCCGCCCTGGCCGGCCCGGCGCATCACGTCGCCGTCCAGGCTCTCGACCTTGGTGACCTGTGCGCCCAACTG
>NZ_CAJYES010000179.1 GCF_913773995.1 uncultured Pseudacidovorax sp. | reverse complement strand
TTCGGCGCGCTGCGCCATGCCCACGGGCAGCAGCCGGTTGGCCCACAGCATGCCGGCCATGGCGATGGACAGGCCGGCGATGGCGGCGATGTTCAGCCGCTCCACCAGCCAGAAGCCGAGATAGGGTCGCGCCGGGTCGGGCAGCTTGGCCCGCCGCTTGACGGTCCACATGACCAGGCCCGTGCCCACCATGGCGGTGCCGGCCAGGCTGACAAGAAAGTAGAGCCAGCGCGTCACGCCATCGCTGAAGCGGCCGAGGTGCAGGGCGTACATCACGCCGCGGGTTTCGGCGGCCGGGCCCACACGGTCCCTGACCTCCAGCAGGCGGCCGGTGCTGCCTTCGAAGAGCATGTACTGCGGACTGACCGACACCCGGCCTTCGTCGCCGCGCGTGACGACCACCCGCGCCACCGCGTCGCCTGGATTGGCGATGGTCACGCGCCCCAGGCCGTCGGCGCCCCAGCGCGCCGGCGCCTGCCGCACCATGCCGCCGATGGGCGCGAGCGCTGCGGCCTGGCCGCTGGGCGTCTGCGGCTGGACGAAGGCGCTCATCTGGGCGGTGAGCGTGCGGCGCTCGGCCGGCGTCTTGAAGGTCGCCTGCTCGCCGAAGGGCATGTACAGCAGCATCAGCGTCACCAGGCCGGTGTACGTGATCATCAGGTGGAAGGGCAGCCCGAGCACCGACAGCACGTTGTGCGCGTCGAGCCAGGAGCGCTGCCCCTTGCCCCAGCGGAAGGTGAAGAAGTCCGTGAAGATCTTCTTATGGGTGATCACGCCGCTGACGATGGCCACGAGCATGAACATGGCGCAGATGCCGGCCAGCCAGCGCCCCCAGAGCACCGGCATGTAGTGAAACTGGAAATGGAAGCGGTAGAAGAACTCGCCGCCGCGCGTGTCGCGCGCCGCCACCACCTGGCCGGTGTGCGGATCGAAGCTGGCGCTGTCGAAGGCACGTCGCCCCTGCGCGGCCGGCTTGCGCCAGAAGGCGTCGGCCAAAGGATTGCGGTCGTCGGGCAGCGCGAAGCTCCACTGCGTGCTGTCCGGGGCGCGCGCCTGCAGGCCGGCCGTCACGCGCTCGGCGACGGTGGCAGGGTCGGGGAGGTCGGCGCGGTGCGGCACCTCGGGCCGCATCCACTGCGAGATCTCTTCCTTGAAGTAGCTCACCGTGCCCGTGAGGAACATGGCGTAGAGCAGCCAGCCGACCAGGAGGCCGGCCCAGATGTGCAGGTCGGACATGCGCTGGCGCAGGCCGCGCGCGGGCGGGGCGTGCTTCTTCATCCGGCCGCTCCCGAACGCCAGACCGAGGCGCTGGCCAGCAGCAGCGGCACCGCGGCGATGAGCAGCCCGATCCAGGCCCGCGTGGCGCTGCGCGCGGCGAACACCCAGATTACCGCCGCCGCGAAGACGGCAAAGCTGGCCAGCCCACCGCCCAGCACCGTCTGTGGGCGGCTGGCCGGCAGCGCGAGCGCGGCCACGCTGGTGAGTGCACCCAGCGCGTAGCCGCCGCCCACGGCCGCGGTGATGCGCGAGACCACCGGGCCGGCCTGCCAGGCCCGGGCCAGCCACTGCTGAGCGAGGGGCAGCACGCCGCTCACCGGGCCACCTCCGGCTTCGCCAGAACTGCGAGTTCCCCGTGGACCGACGGACGCGGCAGCCGCGCCCCGGGGCTGGCAGCGCGTCGGCGCAGGGTGGATGACACGGCATCGCGCCACGGGACGAGGGCCGCCACAGCGGCCCGGCAGGTCGGAAACATGGACAAGGCTCCAGGCAAGGCACGCGAGGGTTGCCGCTTGAAGGCGGCAACTTCGCTTCGCTGGCTGGACCTGTGGAGTCACCGCGTCAGGCGGCGCAAACGGTCTGGCTGACGATCGCAGACTTTTTGAGAATTGTTCTCATTGTAGAGCGCCAAGCGCGCTCACCGCTAAAATGAGCGCCTTCTTTTCCGTCCGCATCGCCGGACGCGTCTCTGGCGGGCCGGGCCCGCACCCGTTCCTCGCACAACCCATGTCGTCCAACCTGCATCCCATGCTCAACGTGGCCATCAAGGCCGCCCGCGCCGCTGGCGCCATCATCAACCGCGCCGCGCTCGACGTCGAAGCGGTGCGCGTCTCGCAGAAGCAGGTGAACGACTTCGTGACCGAGGTGGACCATGCCGCCGAGGCCATCATCATCGAGACGCTGCTGACGGCCTATCCCGGCCACGGCATCCTGGCCGAGGAATCGGGCAGCGAGCATGGCGCCCGCGACTCCGAATACGTCTGGATCATCGACCCGCTGGACGGCACCACCAACTTCATCCACGGCTTCCCCGTCTACTGCGTGTCCATCGCGCTGTCGGTGCGCGGCAAGATCGAGCAGGCCGTGGTCTACGACCCGACGCGCAACGACCTGTTCACCGCCTCGCGCGGCCGCGGCGCCTTCCTGAACGAACGGCGCATCCGCGTCTCCAAGCGCACCCGCCTGCCCGAGAGCCTGATCTCCACCGGCTTCCCCTTCCGCACCGGCGACAACTTCAAGCAGTACCTGGCCATCATGGCCGACCTGATGCCCCGCGCTGCCGGTCTGCGCCGCCCCGGCGCCGCAGCGCTCGACCTCGCCTATGTGGCCGCCGGCTATACCGAGGCCTTCTTCGAGACGGGCCTGAACATCTGGGACGCCGCCGCGGGCTCGCTGCTCGTGACCGAGGCGGGCGGCCTGATCAGCAACTTCACCGGCGAAGGCGAGTATCTGGACCAGCGCGAGTTGCTGGCCGGCACGCCGCGCATCTACGGCCAGCTGGTGCCGATCCTGAGCAAGTACTCCAAGTTCGCCGGCGTGGACGACAAGCTGGCCGCCACCGAGCGCATCCGCTCCGTCGACCCGAGCCGCCGCGCCGCAGGCGCCGACGACTCGGCCGACATCTATGCCCGCTCCACCGTGGGCCTGGGCACCGAAGAGGCCGAGGCCGAAGGCGGCGCCGAGGCACCGGCGCCCGCCCCCGCCGCGCCCCGCAAGCTGACGCGCGTCAAGCGCGCCCCCGAGACCAACGAAGGCAATCCGGGCGCGTGAGCCTGAGCACGGCCGGCCGTCCCCGGGTGCGCAGCAGCCTGCGCACCGCCCTCAGCCACGACGTCACGAACGGGCTGTCGGTCGCGCTTGGCCTCCTGCTGATTTCGGGCGGCGTCCATCTCTGGCTGGATGCGGCCGCCGCCGCCTCGGCCGCCACCGGCGTCATCGTCGCCAGCCCGCCCGACCGCGCGGCGCCGCGCCGCGGCAAGCTGCGCCAGCTGCTGCCGGCGGCGCTGCTCAGCCTGCCGCTGTTCTTCGCGGTGCAGATGCTGCACACCATGCCGGGACGCCTCGGACTGCTGCTGGTGCCGGCCTCCTTCCTCGCCTTCCTGGCCATGGCCTGGGGCAAGCGGGGCATCCCCATCGCCATCGCGCTGATGCTGGCGATGGTGTTCTCGATGGCGACGCGCCCACCTTCCGGCCTCGGCGAGGCGCTGGCCCGCACCGGGCACATGGCGCTGGGATCGGCGCTGTACGTGGTCTACGCCACGCTGATGAACCTGGTGCTCAACGCCCGCTACCGCACGCAGTACATGGCCGACCTGCTGCTGTCGATGGC
>NZ_CAJYES010000178.1 GCF_913773995.1 uncultured Pseudacidovorax sp. | reverse complement strand
AACAAGCAGAAGTGAGGCGCTGCGGGGCAGGGCGCCGCCGTCGCCCTGCCATGGACCGCGCCGCAGCGGTTTGAGGCCTGCGGATTCACCCTCGGCGCCAGGGACAAGGCAGGCCCATGGCCAGTCGCGCAGAATAGGCGCCCCGCCTTTACGGGCGGGCCCTTTGTCACTGCCGCGGTCACGCCTATGTCTGCCTTTCCCATCGATGAAATCGTCTCGTCCCTGCGCCGGGTGCGCAACGAATGGCGCCATGCACAGCAGCGCGTGGCCGGCGGCGAGCGGCAACTGCCCTCGCGTGCCGCGGTCGACGAGGTGGTCGAGAGCCTGATCGGCGCGCTCTTTCCGATGCGGCTGGGGCCGGCCCACCTGCGCGAGGAGGGCGAGGACTTCTACGTCGCCCACACCATCGACCAGGCCCTGCGTCAGTTGCAGGAGCAGGCCGTGCAGGAGCTGCGGCATGTCCGGCGCCTGGACGCCATCGAGCCCGGCGAACTTCGGGCCGACGCCGAGCAGCGTGTCCGCGAGTTTGCTCTGCAGTTGCCGGCCATCCGTGCGCTGCTCGACACCGACGTCATGGCCGCCTACCAGGGCGACCCCGCCGCGCAGAGCGTGGACGAGGTGCTGCTGTGCTACCCGGGCGTGACGGCCATGATCCATCACCGCATTGCGCACCCGCTGTACCGGCTGGGGCTGCCGCTGCTGGCGCGCATGGTGGCCGAGCGGGCGCATGCACAGACCGGCATCGACATCCACCCGGGCGCAACCATCGGCGCCGGCTTCTTCATGGACCACGGCACCGGCATCGTGATCGGCGAGACGGCGGTAATCGGTCAGCATGTGCGGCTCTACCAGCAGGTCACCCTGGGCGCCAAGCGCTTCCCCACCGACGAGAACGGCCACCCTCAGAAGGGCCTGCCGCGCCATCCGGTGGTGGAGGACGACGTGGTGATCTATGCCGGCGCCACCATCCTGGGCCGCGTGACCATCGGCAAGGGCGCCACCATCGGCGGCAATGTGTGGGTGACGGACGATGTGCTGCCGGGGGCCTCCGTCACACAGGCCAGCCTGCAGAAGAACCGCGGATCGCGTCCCGGCGACTGCTGAGCGACGCCAGGCGCTGGCTGGACGGGCCACCGCCCAGCGGCATGTAACCGCCGGTGCGTGCGCCTTCGACTGACAGACGCGCGGACGACGGCTTGCCAGCATCGACGTTTTTCGTGTCCATCCCCCAACAGGAGCGTCTTCGATGAGCCAATACCGCATCGCCGTCCTGGTCGGCAGCATTCGCCAGGCTTCCCTCAACCGCAAGTTGGCCCTGGCGCTGGCTGCCTTGGCGCCGGAGGACTTCACCTTCGAGCACCTGCACATCGACAACCTGCCGCTTTACAACCAGGACCTGGACGGCAAGCAGCCGGCCGAGGTGCAGCAGCTCAAGACCGAGATCGCCCGTGCCCAGGGCCTGCTGATCGTCACGCCCGAGTACAACCGCTCGATCCCCGGCGTGCTGAAGAATGCGCTGGACCATGGCTCGCGGCCCTACGGCCAGAACGCCTGGGGCGGCAAGCCGGCCGGCGTGATCGGCATCTCGCCGGGCGCCATCGGTACCGCGCTGGCGCAACAGCACCTGCGCAATGTGCTGGCCTATCTGGACGTGCCGACGCTGGGCCAGCCCGAGGCCTTCATCCAGAACAAGGACGACCTGTTCGACGAGAAGGGCCACATCGGCATCGAGGCCACGCGCCAGTTTCTGCAGGGCTGGATGGACAAGTACGTCGCCTGGGTCAAGCGCCACGCGAGCGTCTAAGGGCGTTGGGGCTGCGACTCGGCGCTCTCGGATGCAGCGGATGACGCCGAACTCCATGCTGGTGCCGAGGCTATCGAGTAGCCCGGCAAAACGAAAAGAGGGTCTCGCGGGACCCTCTTTCTGCATACCGTGCCGCCGTTGCGGCGACGAACTCAGGCTGCGACTGCGGCCTTCGCGGCAGCCGGGATCGAGGCGCGTGCTGCCTCCAGCGCAGAAGCGCGCGCCGCTTCGCCCATGGCCAGACCTTCGGCGCGCACGAAGCGCACGTCGGTGATGCCGAAGAAGCCGAACACCACCTTCAGGTAGCTTTCCTGGTGCTCGGCCGCCTGGCCGGCTTCGGAGGTCGAATACATGCCGCCGCGGGTGGAAACGACGATCACCGTCTTGCCGGTCGCCAAGCCTTCCGGGCCCTTCTCGGTGTACTTGAAGGTGCGGCCGGGCTGGGCCAGGCGGTCGATCCAGGCCTTGAGCTGGGTGGGAATCGAGAAGTTGTAGAGGGGAGCGCCGAGCACCACCACATCGGCAGCCAGGAACTGGCTCACCAGCGCTTCGGACACCGCGTTTTCCTGCCGCTGGGCTTCGGTGGTCGCCTCGGCGCCCACCTTGACGCCCAGCGCGTCGGGACCGAAGTGGGCCGGCGCGTTGGCCACCACGTCCAGATAGTCCACCGTCGTGCCAGGATGATCGGCCACCCAGTCGCGCACGACTTCGGCCGTCAGTTGGCGGGAAACGGAATTGGCGCCGAGGACGCTCGAATCGATGTGCAGCAGTTTCATGTTCTTCACTCCTGAAAAGACAGACCCGAAGGTTTCGGGCATGGGCGAAAGTCTAAAACTGGGACAACGAGGGGATAAGCCGTCAAAATCGCGACCATTCGTTCTCTGGATGGAACAATGAGCCCGAATCAGGACCTCAACGACCTCGTGTTCTTCGCCGAAGTGGTGGAGCGTGGCGGATTCAGCGCTGCCAGTCGGGCGCTGGACGTGCCCAAGTCGCGGCTGTCTCGCCGCATCGCCCAGTTGGAGACATCCCTGGGTGTGCAGTTGCTCCAGCGCAGTACGCGCCGGCTGTCGCTCACGCCGGCGGGCGAGGTCTATCTGCGTCACTGCGTCGCCGTGCGTGAGGCGGCCGAGGCCGGCGCCGCCGAGGTGGCCCAAGTGCGCAAGGAGCCGCGCGGCCTGGTGCGGCTGAGCTGCCCGGTCACGCTGGCGCAAAGCAATCTGGGGCCGGCCCTGCCGGAGTTCTTCCGGCGCCATCCCGGGGTACAGCTGGAAATGCGGGTCGTGAACCGGCCGGTGGATCCGGTGGAGGAGGGCGTGGACATCGCCCTGCGGGTGCGCAGCGCCGTCGAGAACAGCGCCACGCTGGCTTCGCGCGTGTTCAGCTGCAGTCGCATGCTGCTGCTCGGCACGCCGGCCCTGCTCGCACGCCATGGCGCCATCACGCACCCCGAAGACCTGGCGACGGTGGAATGCGTCGCCATGTCGGCCGCAGACGCGCGTGCCGGCACCCTGCTCGAAGGTCCCGACGGCGCCACCCACCTGCTGCTGCAGACGCCGCGCTACCTGGCCAACGATCTGCTGACCTTGCGCTTCGCGATGGA
>NZ_CAJYES010000177.1 GCF_913773995.1 uncultured Pseudacidovorax sp. | reverse complement strand
CCGGCGGCGGTTTCTGAAGACCCAGGGTTCAGGCCAGGCGGCGGGCATCGCGGCAGATCATCTGCGGCGGTACGCCGAAGCCGCGCATGAACACCTCGCGCAGATGGCGCGCGTCGCGAAAGCCCGTCTCGCGCGCCACCACTTCCAGCGGATGGCGGCTGCGCTCCACCATCAGCCGCGCCGACTCCAGCCGCAACTGCTCCACCGCCTTGGCAGGCGACTGGCCGGTCTCGGCGGCGAAGACGCGGCTGAACTGCCGCGGACTGAGGTGCGCCACCTCGGCCAGCTGCTCGACGCCCAGCGGCGCGGTCAGGTGCGCGCGGGCGTATTCCAGCGCCTGCTGGATTCGGTCGGACTTGGGGGCGAGGCGCAGCAGCTCCGAATGCTGCGACTGCCCGCCAGAGCGACGCTGCGGCATCACCAGGCCGCGGGCCACGCTGCCGGCCGCATCGCTGCCCAGGTCCTTCTCGACCAGGCCCAGGGCCAGGTCCAGCTCGGCCGTCATGCCGGCCGAGGTCCAGAGGGCCCCGTCGGTGATGAAGATGCGGTCGGGCTCCACCTGGATCAAGGGATGGCGCTTTTGCAGCGCATCGGTCCAGGCCCAGTGGGTGGTGGCGCGGCGCTGGTCCAGCAGGCCGGCATCGGCCAGCAGGAAGGCGCCGGTGCACAGGCCCGCTGTGCGACGCGCGCGACCGGCGGCGCGGCCGAGCGCCCGCACCAGTGCAGGCGCCGCACCTGCATCCACCGGATCGAGCGTGCCGGCCACCAGCCAGGTGTCGACGGCGGTGCGGGCGGACAGCGGCCGGCTCATCACGCGCGTGCCGGCGGACGTCCGCACCTCGCCGCCGGCCAGCGAATAGTTCTCGACGCTGTAGACCCGCTCGCGGGCGGCCAAGTTGGCGAACTCGAACACGGCCTGAGTGGCCAGGGCCATGACCTGGAAACCGTCGGGCAGCAGGTAGCCGATGCGCAGCATGGTGTCTTCTTGTCGATGTCTTGAATCATGTCTTTATACGTCATTTGAGACATTCGCCGCCCGTCGCATCATTCGTCCATGCCGCCTGTCCGGCGGGCTCACAGGACCCTCACCATGACTTCCATCGCTTCCGGCACCGCCCTCGTCACGGGCGCCTCTTCCGGCATCGGCGCGCTGTACGCCGACCGCCTGGCCCGCCGCGGCCACGACCTGATCCTCGTCGCCCGCGACCGCGAGCGGCTCAACGCACTGGCGCGCGACATCACGAGCCGCACCGGCCGCAATGTGGAGGTGCTGGCCGCCGACCTGACCGACGCGGCCTCGCTGGCCACCGTGGAAGCCAAGCTGCGCCAGGACGCCAGCATCCGCCTGCTGGTCAACAACGCCGGCATCGGCACCCACACCCCGCTGCTGGACAGCGAGGTGGAGGCCATGACGCGCATGGTGGCGCTGAACGTCACCGCGCCGATGCGCCTGGCTTATGCGGCGGTGCCCGGCTTCGTGGCCCGCGGCGGCGGCACGGTGATCAACATCGCCTCCATCGTGGCAGTGGCGCCCGAGATCCTCAACGGCGTGTACGGCGGCACCAAGGCCTTCGTGCTGGCCTTCAGCCAGTCGCTGCAGCACGAACTGGGCGCCAAGGGCCTGCGCGTGCAGGCAGTGCTGCCCGGCGCCACCGCCACCGACTTCTGGGCCACCGGCGGCCTGCCGGTCGAGAACCTGGACGCCCGCATCGTGATGCGCGCCGAAGACATGGTCGACGCCGCCCTCGTCGGCCTGGACCGAGGCGAGACCGTCACCCTGCCCTCGCTGCACGCCGCAGAGGCCTGGGACGCGTACGAAGCCGCCCGCCTTGCGATGGCCCCGCAGCTGTCGAGCAACACGCCAGCGCCGCGCTACCTCGCGCTGCACTGAAACCCGACCCGGGACAGGAGACCCCCCCATGCAGATGCAGCAACTCCCCTTCGGCCGTACCGGCCTGCGGCTTTCCCGGCTGGCACTGGGCACCGCCAACTTTGGCCAGCGCTGGGGCCACGGCGCGGACGCCGAGCAGAGCGCCGCCCTGCTCGACGCCTATGCCGAGGCCGGCGGCAACGTCATCGACACGGCCGACGTCTACCAGTTCGGCCAATCCGAGGAGATCCTGGGCGGCCTGCTGGCCGGGCGCCGCGACGAGTTCTTCCTCGCCACCAAATTCAGCAATGGCGCGTCGCCGAAGGCCGGCCCGCTGGTCACCGGCAACAGCCGGCGCGCCATGGTGGCGTCGGTGGAAGCCAGCCTGCAGCGACTGAAGACCGACCGCATCGACCTGTACTGGGTGCACCACCCCGACGGTGTCACGCCGTCGGAGGAGATCGTGCGCGGCCTGGACGACATGGCGCGTGCCGGCAAGATCGTCTACGCGGGCCTGTCCAACTTTCCCGCCTGGCGCGTGGGCCGCGCAGTCACGCTGGCCGAGCTGAGCGGCGCCCTGCCCATCGCCGCGCTGCAGTTCGAGTACAGCCTGGTGCACCGCGCGCCCGAGTCCGACCTGCTGCCCGCCGCCCAGGCGCTGGGCCTGGCCGCCGTCACCTGGTCGCCGCTGGGCGGCGGCATGCTCACCGGCAAGTACCGCCAGGGCGAACGGGGACGGGCCGAGGCGCTGGGCGGCAAGGTGTTCCAGGCCGAGAACTCCGCGGAGCGCACGGCCCTGCTCGATGCCGTGCTGGCCGTGGCCGCCGAACTGGGGGCCACGCCCGACCAGGTCGCCATCGCCTGGCTGCTGACCCGGGACGTGCAGCCGCTGCTGGGGCCGCGCACGCTGGGCCAACTGCAATCCAACCTGGGCGCGCTGCAGGTCGTTCTCTCGGCCGAGCAGCGCAGCCGACTCGACGCCGCCAGCGCGCCGCGCACCGCCGCATCCGCCCCTGCGGCGGCAGCGGCCTTCACGCCTCCCGCCACGCCGGTGGCCTGAACGCCGGCACGCCCCAAAACCGACAAGCCAGGAGATCCCATGAAAGCCGTCATCGCCGCCTATGCGCGCTCCCCTTTCCATTTCGCCCGCAAGGGCCGCCTGGCCGAGGTGCGGCCGGACACGCTGGCCGCCACCGTGGTGCAGGGCCTGCTGCAGCGCACCGGGCTGGACCCCGCGTTGCTGGAGGACGTGATCCTCGGCTGCGCCTATCCCGAGGCCGCGCAGGGCAACAACCTTGCGCGCATCGTCGGCCTGCTGGCCGGCCTGCCGCACGAGGTCGGCGGCATGACGGTCAACCGCTTCTGCGGCTCGTCGATGCAGGCGGTGCACATCGCCGCCGCACAGATCGAGGCCGGCATCGGCGACGCCTACCTGTGCGTGGGCGTGGAGTCGATGACCATGGTGCCGCAGGGCGGCTTCAACTTCTCGGCGCATCCCGGACTGCTTGCGGACACCGATGCCTACATCTCCATGGGCGAGACGGCCGAGAACGTGGCCGTGCGCTGGGGCGTGATCCGCGCCGACCAGGAGGCGCTGGCCGTGCAGTCGCACCGCAAGGCCGCCGAGGCGCGCGAGGCCGGCCGGCTCACGCAGGAGATCGTGCCCATCGCGCTGCCCGACGGCAGCATCGTCGACAGCGACGGCTGCATCCGCCCCGCCACCTCGGCCGAGGCGCTGGCGGCGCTCAAGCCGGCCTTCCGGCCCGATGGGGTGGTGACGGCCGGCACCTCGTCGCCGCTCACGGACGGCGCCGCGGCGGTGCTGGTCACGCGCGACGACTTCGCCGAGCGCCACGGCCTGGCCGCGCTGGCGCGCATCCGCAGCTTCGCCACCGTCGGCGTGGACCCGGCCATCATGGGCATCGGCCCGATCCCCGCCACGCGCAAGGCGCTGGCTCGCGCCGGCCTGCAGGTTGCCGACCTCGACGTGGTGGAGATCAACGAGGCCTTCTCCTCGCAGGCGCTGGCCTGCATCCGCGACCTCGGGCTGGACATGGCCACGGTCAACCTCGACGGCGGCGGCCTGGCCATCGGCCATCCGCTGGGCGCGACCGGCGCGCGCATCACCGGCAAGGCGGCGGCGCTGCTGGCGCGCGAGGGCGGCCGCTATGCGCTGGCGACGCAGTGCATCGGCGGCGGCCAGGGCATCGCGACCGTGCTGGAACGCGTCTGAGGAGAAGCTTCGGGCTTTCGAGGCGCGCCCGCGACGACGGGCGGCCGATGGCGTAGTGGCAGCAGCGCTCAGCCGCCCTGCTGCCGCGCCAGGTAGACCTGGTGCAGCGTGATCTTGCGCACCTCGGACTGGCTGGTCTCGATGTGGGCGCGAAGCATCATCGCGGCCTGGTCGCCGCGGTTGGCCCGCACGGCCTTGAGGATCTTGGCGTGCTCGTCGTAGGTGGCCTCGATGCGCGGCTGCTGCGTGAAGTCGAGCCGGCGGATGATGCGGATGCGGTCGGTCACCTCGCGGTGCACGCGCGCCATCTCGGCATTGCCGGCGGCGGCCACCAGCTGGCAATGGAAGTCCTCGTCCCAGCGGGCCACCTGCGCGGCGTCGCGGCTGCGCTGCTCGGCAGGCACCAGCCAGATGGCGGCCAGGGCGTCGAGTTGCGCCCGGTCCACCGCGCGGCCCGACTCGCACAGGCGATGCACGGCCGTGGTCTCCAGCACCATGCGCAGGTCGTAGAGCTGCTCGAACTGCTGGAAGTCGAAGGGCAGCACGCGCCAGCCGGCGCGGAACAGCACCTCGACATAGCCTTCCTGCTGCAGCCGGATCAGCGCCTGGCGCACCGGCGTGCGCGAGACGCCCAGCCGGTCGCAGATCTCGTTCTCGGTGAAGCGGTCGCCGGGCACCAGGCGGAAGTCGGCGATGTCGTGCTTGAGCTGGTCGTAGACCTCATCGGCACGCGAGCGGAAGGGAAGCTCCGCCTCGGCGGGAGCGGCTTTCTTGGAACGGGCGGGAGCGGCGACAGGCACCATCGGATCGTAGCGGGCCGCTCAGCTCCCTGCCGCTGTCAGGGCCGCCATCAACTGCGGCCCGGTCGCGGTCCAGCCGACGATGGCGCCCTGCGCGCGGATCATCTCCACCGCCGCGGCCTTGAACTGGGGGAAGTAGCTTTCGGTGCAGTCCTCCAGCAGCAGGCAGTCATAGCCGCGGTCGTTGGCCTCGCGCATGCTCGTCTGCACGCAGACCTCGGTGGTCACGCCGCCGAAGACGAGGTGCGTGATGCCGCGGGCTTGCAGCAGCTCGTGCAGGCCGGTGGCATAGAAGGCGCCCTTGCCGGGTTTGTCGATGACCCATTCGCCCGCGATGGGTGCGAGCGCGTCGATGATCTGGTTGCCCGGCTCGCCGGCCACCAGGATGCGGCCCATGGGGCCTTCGTCGCCGATGCGCAGCGACGGGGCGCCCCGCAGTCGCTTGGCGGGCGGGCAGTCCGACAGGTCGGGCAGATGCGCCTCGCGCGTGTGCACGACCAGGCCGCCGGCCTGGCGCCAAGCAGCCAGCACGGCCTGCGTGGCGGGCACGATGGCCGCCAGCAGCGACACGTCGTTGCCCAGCGTCTCGCCGAAACCGCCGGGCTCGATGAAGTCGCGCTGCATGTCGATCAGCACCAGGGCCGTGCTGGCCAGGTCGAAGTCGTAGGCGAAGGGCTGGGCGTCGATCCTCATCGGAATCCTTCCTGCCGCTGGCAAGCAGCGGCGAAACATGCGGAGCAGGCCGGGCGGGAACATCCGCGGAACCGGCTCCGCCGGGCCGCTGGATGTGCCCCCTTGAAGGGGGTAGTCGGAGCGGAACGAAGTCCGCGAAGACTGGGGGTGGGCATCAATGTCCACCGCCCATGTGGGCACCCAGGACATGGCGGTCGGCGGATGCGGCGGGGGTTTCGTACACGATGCGGCCTTCGCTCATCACCACGATGCGATCCGACAGGGCCAGCAGCTCGTCCAGGTCCTCGCTCACCAGCAGCACGGCGCCGCCGCGTTCGCGCACCTGCACGATGCGGGCATGGATCTCGGCCACGGCCGCGAAGTCCAGGCCGAAGACCGGGTTGGCGGCGATCAGCACCTGGATGTCGCCGGCCAGCTCGCGCGCCAGCACGGCCCGCTGCACATTGCCGCCCGACAGGCTGCCGATGGGCGCGCGCTCGCCGCGGGTCTTGATGCCGTACTCGGCGATCCACTGCCGCGCCCGCGCGCGCCAGCGGCCGAAGCGCAGCACGCCGCCGGCCGCCAGCGGGGGCTGGTCGAAGTCGCGCAGGGCCATGTTCTCGGCCACGCTCAGGCCCGCGACGCAGGCATTGCGCAGCGGCTCCTCGGGCAGGCTGCGCACCCGCAGGCGACGGTTGTCGACGCGGCTGGCGCGGTAGGGCTGGCCACCCACGCGCACGCGGCCCGCACTGCGCGGCCGCTGGCCGACCAGGGCCTCGACCAGCTCGCGCTGGCCGTTGCCCGAGACGCCGGCCACGCCCAGGATCTCGCCTGGCCGCACCTGCAGGCTGAGCGACTGCACGGCCGGCGTGCCGCGGTCGCCCGGCGCGGACAGCGCCTCGACCTCCAGCGCCGGCGCAGCACTGGCCACGACGGGCGTGCGCGGGGTGGCATCGCTCGCGCCCTCGCTCGCCTCGTCGGGTGTGGCGCCTGCACCCATCATGGCCTGGGCCAGCCGGGTCGGGTCGGTGTCACGCACCGCGGCATGGTGCACCGCGCGGCCGCGGCGCAGCACGGTCACGGCGTCGGCATAGGCCATCACCTCGCGGAACTTGTGCGTGATGATGAGCACGGTGCAATGCCCGCCCTGCGCGAAGGCGCGCACATGGCCCAGCACCTCGTCGGCCTCCTGCGGCGTGAGCACCGAGGTGGGCTCGTCCAGGATCAAGAGGCGCGGCTTGAGGTACAGCTGTTTGAGCAGCTCCAGCTTCTGCTTCTCGCCCGCGGCCAGCTGCGAGGGCCGCGCGTCCAGGTCGAGCCGGAAGGGCGTGGTCGCCAGGAATGCCTGCAGCTCGGCGCGCTTGGCCTTCCAGTCGATCAGCGTGGGCACCTGGCCGCCGGCGAGCAGCAGGTTCTCGGCCACGGTCATGCCCGGTGCCAGGGTGAAGTGCTGGTAGACCATGCCGATGCCCAGCTGCCGCGCCACCACCGGGTTGGCGATGGCCTGCTCGCGGCCGTCGATGAGGATGCTGCCTTCCTCGGGCCGCTGGAAGCCGGCCACGCACTTGACCAGCGTGCTCTTGCCGGCGCCGTTCTCGCCCAGCAGCGCATGCACGCTGCCGGGGGCGACCTGCATGCTCACGCGGTCCATGGCGGTGAAGTCGCCGAAGCGCTTGGTGAGCTCCAGCGTGTCCAGCGCGAGCGCGCCCTGGGCGCGCGGATGGGGGGTGACGGGCGCGATCATGGGGCCAGCGCCTCGATCAGCGCGGTCGACGGCGCATGCGCACCGAACACCCCGCCCTGCATGGTGATCATCTTGAGCGCTGCCGCATGGTTGCCCGGATCGGTGGCAGCGGTGCAGTCCGACAGCAGCAGGCATTCGAAGCCGCGGTCGTTGGCGTCGCGCATGGTCGTGTGCACGCAGACGTCGGTGGTGATGCCGGCCAGCACCAGGTTGCGGATGCCGCGGGTGCGCAGGATCATCTCCAGGTCGGTGGCATAGAAGGAGCCCTTGCCGGGCTTGTCGATCACCACCTCGCCCTCTATCGGCGCCAGCTCGGGAATGATCTCCCAGCCCGGCTCGCCGCGGATCAGGATGCGGCCGCACGGCCCGTCGTCGCCGATGCCCACGCCGCCTTCGCCGATCTGGCGCGAGCGCCAACGCTTGTTGGCCGGCAGGTCCGACAGGTCGGGCCGGTGGCCTTCGCGGGTGTGGATGATGGTGTAGCCCAGCGGACGCATCACGGCCAGCAGGCGGCGGATGGGTGCGATCGGCGCCTGCGTGAGCGAGATGTCGTAGCCCATCACGTCCACATAGCCGCCCTTGCCGCAGAAGTCGGTCTGCATGTCGATGACGATGAGCGCCGTGTTGTCGGGGCGCAGGTCGCCGTCGTAGGGCCAGCGGTAGGGTTCGGCGGCCGCGAAGCGCGGCGCGGCGGCAGTGGGGGAGGTGGTGGCGTCCATGGTGTCAGTCCAGGGTCTTGAGTCGCTCTTTGTCGGGCACCGGCGGCGTGGGCGCCGGCACCAGCGGATGAGTGCCCGCACCGCCATAGAAGCGCACCGGCGGCGCGAAGCCGAAGCCGCTGCCGTCGGTGACCTGCACCTTGTCGCTCCAGGGCAACTGGTAGCGGCCGGCCGCCATGTCGTGCATGTAGGTGTAGGGACAGTCCTGCGCGCCGCCCTTCACCGCCACGTAGCCGCGGTGATAGAGCTGGTAGATGTTGTTCTCCACGCCCCAGCCGGTACGTGCCTCGCGCACCAGGTCGGGCCGCAGCTCGGCGGTGATGATCTCGTCGGGGCGGCCGCCGCCTTCCACCATCACGGTGCCGTCGAAGCTGCAGAACATGCCCTCGCCCATGGAGTCGAAGGTGCCGTCGCTGCCGCACATGCAGACGCTGGCGGTGTAGGCCAGGTTGCAGAAGGCATTGGCCTGGTTGGTGATCTTCCAGGCATGGCGGATCGGCGCGGTGTAGCCGGCCGTGCGCAGGATGATCTCGGCGCCCTTGTACGCGGCCTCGCGCGCCATCTCCGGGAACATGCCGTCGTGGCAGATGATGAGCGCGAGCTTGCTGCCGTTGGGGCCGTCGCACACGGGCACGCCCAGGTTGCCCGGCTCCCAGGGCTCCACCGGCACCCAGGGATGCAGCTTGCGGTAGTACAGGCGGATGGCGCCCTGGTCGTCGATGACCAGGCCGCTGTTGTAGGGGTTGCCATCGGGGTTGGCCTCCATGATGGAGAAGCAGCCCCAGATGCGGTGCTCGACGCAGGCGGCGCGGAAGGCCGCCACCTCGGGGCCATCGAGGCTGCACATGATCTCGGGGTTGGTGTCCATCGAGAGGCCGTGCAGCGAATACTCCGGAAAGACCACCAGGTCCATGGTCTGCTGGTTGCGGCGGGCCTTGCCCACCAGCTCGCAGATGCGCTGCGTCTGCGCCGCCAGTTGATCGCGCGTGGCGACCACCGGCAGCTGCAGCTGCACCAGGCCCACCACCACGCCGTTGGCCGATTTGTTCAGACCGCCGAGTCCGCTCATCGATGACTCCTTGTGTTTGCGCCGCCCGTCACTTGGCCGACAGCTCGCCCGGACTGCCCGCCGCCACCTGCCCGGGCCGGCACGAGGCCACCAGGATCAGCAGCGTGAGCACATAGGGCACGGTGTTGAAGAGGTGGTAGCCCCAGCCGATGCCGATGGACTGCAGCGCCGGCCCCACGGCCCCCGCGCCGCCGAAGAGCAGCGCCGCGCCCACGCAGCGCAGCGGGCTCCAGCGCGCGAAGATCACCAGCGCCACGGCGATCAGGCCCTGGCCGCTGGAGATGCCTTCGTTCCAGCTGCCCGGGTAGAACAGCGTGAGCGAGGCGCCGCCGAGCCCCGCGATGGCGCCACCCGCCGTGGTGGCCGCGATGCGCAGCGCCGACACCGAGTAGCCCAGCGCCCGTGCCGCATCGGCCGAGTCGCCCGCCAGCCGCACCAGCAGCCCAGCGCGCGTGCGTGCAAAGCCCCACCACAGCAGGCCGGCGAGCAGCAGGCCCAGCGGCACGAGCGCATTCACCTGGAGGGCCGCGCGCACCGCCGAATTGCTGCTCCAGTCGCCCAGCGGCAGCGCCGGAATCTGCGGTGCCTGCGGCTGGATCAGCGGCTTGCCCAGGTAGAAGGCCAGGCCCGTGCCGAGCAGCATCAGCGCGATGCCGGTGGCCACGTCGTTGACGCCGCGCAGCGAGCACAGCAGCCCGTGCAGCAGCGCCAGCAGCGCGCCGGCCACCGCGCCGGCCAGCACGCCCAGCCAGGCCGAGCCGGTGAGGTACGCGCCGCCGAAGGCCGCCATGGCCGAGAGCACCAGCACGCCTTCGAGCCCCAGGTTGATGCGGCCCGACTTCTCGGTCAGGCACTCGCCCAGGCTCACGAAGAGGAAGGGCGTGCCCACGCGCAGCGCCCCGCCCACGATGGCGGCGACGAAGGCGGTCATCATCTCGGCGGTCATGGTTGCGCCTCCTTGAGGGCCGGCGCCGGCTTGTCGCTGCGCAGCCGGCGCAATGGCGTGAGCCAGTCGCGCCCGCGCAGCGCCTCGCTGGCCAGGATGAGCACGAAGGCGATGCCCTGCAGCACCAGCACCGACGCATCGGGCAGGCCCAGCCGGCGCTGCAGCAGGCTGCCCGCCGCGCCGAAGCCGCCGAAGAGGATGGCCACCGGAATCACCGCCAGCGGGTTCTGCCGCGCGATGAAGGCCACCAGGATGCCTGCATAGCCGTAGCCCGCGATCAGCGAGGCATTGGCGTTGGTGTGCACCGCCGCCACCTCCACCGCGCCGGCCAGGCCCGCGCAGGCGCCGCCCAGCGCGCAGGCCAGCAGCACCAGCCGCGTGGCCGGCAGGCCCACCAGCTGCGCGGCCCGCGGATTGCCGCCCACCACGCGGACCGAGAAGCCGGTGGCCGTCCAGCGCAGCCACAGCGCCAGCACCACGCAGGCCGCCACGCCAAGGGCCAGGCCCCAGTGCACGTCGCTGCCTGCGATGCCGCCGATGCGCAGGCCCTCGGCCAGGGCGTTGGTCGAAGGCTTGTTCAGGCTGGCCGGATCCCGCAGGGGCCCTTCGACCAGATGCTTGAACAGGCCGATGGCCACATAGGCCAGCAGCAGGCTGCTGATGGTCTCGTTGATGCCGCGGTACTGGCGCAGCGCCCCCGCCAGCGTGATCCACAGTGCACCGGCCACCATGCCGGCCAGGCAGATCGCCACGGTGCCGGCGATGTTCTCGGGCAGCGCCACCGCATAGGGCAGCGCCGCCGCGGCCAGGCCGCCCAGCACCAGCGCGCCTTCGCCGCCGATGATCACCAGCCCGGCGCGCGCCGGCAGTGCCACGCACAGCGCGGTGAGCATCAGGGGCGCCGCGCGCTGCAGCGTGTTCTGCCACGAGAACCAGCTGCCGAAGGCGCCCTGGTAGAGCACCGCCCACACCTCGGGCGGTGAGCTGCCGGCCGCCACGGCCGCAAAGACGCCGAACAGCGCCACCGCGGCCGCGATGCTGAGCACCGGCAGCGCCAAGTCCTGGCCCATGGATCGCATGGCAGGTCTTCCTTGCAACGAAGGGCCGGCCTCAGACCGAGCCGACCACGCCTTCGACCAGGTAGTTCATCTGCTCGAGCTTGAGGTCGGTCTGCTTCTGCACCTGGCCGGCGGCGATGACTTCCTTGCCCTTGTTGTCCTTGAGCGGGCCCTTGAAGATGTCGAAGCTGCCCGCGATCATCTTGGCCTTGGTGTCGTCGGCCTGCTTCTTGGCAGCGTCGGTCACCATGGGGCCATAGGCCGAGGTCTTGACGTAGCCCTCCTTCAGGCCGCCGCGCAGGAAGTTGGGATGCGGCTTGCCGGCCTGGGCGGCTTCGAGGATGGTCTTGTAGGCGGTGAGCCAGTTCCATTCGGCGCCGGTGAGGTAGGCATTGGGCGCCAGCTTGGCCTGGCTGGCGTGGTAACCGCAGACCATCTTGCCGCGCTTGGCGGCGGTTTCCACCACCACCTTGGGGCCGTCCACGTGCATGGTGAACACGTCGCAGCCCTGGTCGGCCAGGCTGTTGGTGGCCTCGGCCTCCTTCACGGCCATGGACCAGTCGCCGGTGAAGATCACATGGCAGGTGATGCCCGGCTTGACCGAGCGCGCACCCAGCGTGAAGGCGTTGATGTTGCGCAGCACCTGCGGAATGGGCTTGGCGGCCACGAAGGCGATCTTGCCGCTCTTGCTCATGTGGCCGGCGATCACGCCGTTGAGGAACTGGCATTCGTCGATGTAGCCGAAGAAGCTGCCCACGTTCTTGGGGTTCTTCTCGGTCCATAGGCCGCCGCAGTGCGAGAAGCGCACGTCGGGGTACTTGGGCGCCAGCGCCAGGATGTGCGGGTCGAAGTAGCCGAAGGAGGTCGGAAAGAGCAGCGAGGCGCCGTCCTGCTGGATCATGCCGGTCATGGTCTTCTGGACGGCGGCGGTCTCGGGCACGTTCTCTTCCTCGACCACCTTCACACCGGGCAGCTTCTTGAGCTCTGCCGCGGCCTGGGCATGGGCCTGGTTGTAGCCGTAGTCGTCGCGCGGGCCGACGTAGATCACGCCCACGGTCAGGGGCTTCTGGGCCCAGGCCAGGGGGCCCAGGCTGCCGGCGGCGCCAAGGGCGGCCAGGGTCTTGAGGGATTCGCGGCGATTGAAGGCGGTCATGCGAAAAGCTCCAGCGGAAGGTTGGGTGAGGGAAAGGGGGACAACGAATTCAGGGCAGCAGGGCCACGGGCGCCTGCGTGACGCCGGCGGCTTCCAGGGCGGAGGCGGCGCGCAGCGCGAGGTCTTCGCGCCAGGGCGCGGCAATCAGCTGCACGCCCACCGGCAGCGCCGCGTGGGCGCCCCACACGGGCACGGCGCACACCGGCAGGCCGATGCACGAGATGGGCTGCGTAAGCGCGCCGAAGCTGGGCCGCAGCGGCTGGCGGCGGCCATCGAGCTCCAGCCATTCGGTGCCGATGGGCGTGGCCGAACAGGGCGTGGCCGGCGCGAGCAGCAGGTCGAAGTCCTGCATCACCGCGGCCACGGCCTCGGCATAGCGGCGGCGCACCCGCTGGGCGCGCATGACCCAGGCCGCGGGCAGCAGCGCGCCGGCCAGGAAGCGGTCGCGCGACAGCGGCTCGAAGTCCTGCGCACGGCGGCGCAGGTCCGGCAGGTGCAGGGCCGCGCCTTCGGCATTGCTGATCAGGAAGGCGGCGGCGCGGCCGGCCTCGACCAGCGGCAGTTCGACCGTGCCCGCGGCACCCAGGGCCTCGGCCACGCGGGCGACGGCAGCCTGCGCCTCCGGCAGCGCATTGCGCGCGAACCAGCCGCCCAGCACGCCGATGCGCAGGCCGGCGATGCCCTGTGGCAGCGTGCCAATCACCGGCTCGACGGGGCGCTGGGCACAGCCCGGGTCGCCGGGGGCGCCGTCTTCCGGGCCCTGCATCGCGTCGTAGGCCAGGGCCAGGTCGCGCACCGAGCGGGCGAAGGGGCCCAGGTGGTCCAGGCTGCTGACGAAGGGATAGCTGCCGGTGCGCGGCAGCCGGCCGAAGGTGGGCTTGAGGCCGTACACACCGCACAGCGAGGCCGGCACGCGGATGGAGCCGTTGGTGTCCGAGCCCAGCGTGATCGGCACCTGCCCGGCCGCCACCGCGGCGCCGCTGCCGCCGGAGGAGCCACCGGCGATGCGCGACAGGTCGTGCGGGTTGCGCGTGGGGCCCTCGTGCGAGTTCTCGGTGGTGAAGCCGTAGGCGTACTCGTCCATGTTGAGCGCGCCCACCAGCACGGCGCCGGCGGCTTCGAGGCGGCGCAGCAGCAGGGCGTCGGCGCTGGCGGGCGGCGCCTCGCGCTCGATCTTCGAGCCGGCCAGCGTGGGCAGGCCGGCGACGTCGAACAGGTTCTTCACCGCCACCGGCACGCCGGCCAGCGGCAGCGCGGCGCGGGCCTCAGCGGGCAGCGCGTCGATCGCGGCGGCGCGCTGCAGGGCGCGCTCGCGCGTCACGGCGGTGAAGGCGTTGACGCGGTCCTCGGTGGCGGCGATGCGGTCCAGGGCGGACTGCAACACGGCAGTGGCGCTGGCCGTGCCTGCGTGCACCGCGGCGGCGATGGTGGCGCCGTCGGCCTCGAACCAGGGCTGGGATCCGTTCATCGCGCTTCTCCTGGCACGGCACCACGCCCTTCGACAAGCTCAGGGCAAGCGGGGGCAAGGCCGTCAGCCTTGCCGTCGCCGGTCGCCACTGCTTGGCCACTCCACAACCGTTCGGGCTGAGCCTGTCGAAGCCGGGGCGCGACGACGGCCTGCGCGCCGTTCTGCCCTTCGACAGGCTCAGGGCGAACGGAATTGGCGCAACGCATCGTCCGCGATGACCTGGCTGCCGCGCTCATGACTGCGCTCCCGGCGCCACCGGCTCGAAGCGCAGCGCCGACTCGTCGTGCGGCGCCAGCGCCACGGCCTCGGTCAGCGCCGCCATGTCGGCAGCGAGCGCGAAGTAGCGCAGCACGCCCGGCCGGTGTTCCGGCGCGAGCGGCAGGTCCAGCGCCGCGGCGGCGGCGTCCACGTAGGTCTCGATCTGTTCGGCATTCATGACAGTGTTCCCCTAGCGTTGCACGTCACCCTCAGAGGTCGGAACCGGTGCGGCGACAGAAATCGAGTGGCCGCGGAGCAGGCCATGCCAGGGCACCCACGGAACTGGCTTTGCCAGGCCGTGGGGTGCGCCCCCCTACAAGCCGAAGGCGCAAGGGAGGGGGGAGCCGCGAAGCGGCATGGGGGGTGCTTCTTCATCGGCGCACTTCGCGCTGGAAGATTTCGAGGCTCCGCTTCTTGGTCGCCACGAAGCTCGGCTGGCTCAGCGTCTCCACGGTGCGCGGGCGCGGATCGTCGTAACGCAAGATCTCGGCCACCCGCGTGGGCCGCTTGGTCAGCAGCAGCACCTCGTCGGCCAGGTACACCGCCTCTTCCAGGTCGTGCGAGACCAGCAGCATGGTGGTGCCGGTCTGCATGAACACCTCCTGCAGCTTCTCGCGGATGAACAGGGTCATCTCGAAGTCCAGCGCCGAGAAGGGCTCGTCCAGGAACAGCACCTCGGGCCCGGGCGCCAGGGCCCGCATGATCGAGGCCGTCTGCTGCTGGCCGCCGGAGAGCTCGTAGGGAAAGCGGTTGAGGTCGAACTTGACGTCGAAGCTGGCCACCAGCTCTTCCATGCGCCGGTCCACCTCGGCCTTGCTGCGGCCTTCCAGCTTGAGCGGATAGGCGATGTTGTCGATGGTGCGCATCCACGGGAACATCGCCTCGCGGTAGTTCTGGAACACGTAGCCGATCTTGGTGTCCTTGAGCGACTTGCCGTCGAACAGGATCTCGCCGCGGTCGATGGGAATCAGCCCCGCGATCATGTTGATCAGCGTGCTCTTGCCGCAGCCGTTGGGCCCGAAGACCGAGACGATCTTGTGCTTGGGGATGTCGAGGTCGAAGTCCTCGTACAGCGGCCAGCCAGCGAAGTACTTCGTCAGCCCGCGGATGGTGATGTGCGTGCCGGCCGGGCCGGGGCGGAACTTCGCTGCCGGGACATCGGCGACGACGGGGGCGTTGAGGACGGCGCTCATCTTCCGCTCCAATGGACGATGCGGCGCTCGATGACCAGGAACAGCACGTTGAGCGCGTAGCCGAGCGCACCCGCCGCCAGGATGCTGGCGTACATGCTCTTCACGTTCAGCACCTGCTGCGAATTGATGATCCGGTTGCCCAGGCCGCTGTCGGCGCCGATGAACATTTCGGCCACGATGACGATCACCAGCGCCATCGACACGGCCGAGCGCAGGCCCACGAAGCTGGGCTGCAGGCTTTCCCACAGCAGCACGTCCTTGAAGATCTGCCATCGCGTGGCGCCCATCACCTTGGCCGCCATCACCCGCTGCTTGCGGGCGTTGATGACACCGTAGGCGCTGTTGAACACCACGATCAGCATGGCGCCGAAGGCGGCGATGGCGACCTTGTTGATGTCCGAGGTGCCGAAGATCATCAGGAACAGCGGGATCAGCGCCGACGACGGCGTGGAACGGAAGAAGTCGATCAGGAACTCCACGCTGCGGTAGGCCTTCTCGTTGCTGCCGAGCAGCACGCCCAGCGGCATGCCGACCGCCGCGGCGATCAAAAAGGCCTGCAGCGTGCGCCACACCGTGACCAGGAAGTCGTTCAGCAGCGGACCGCCCGCCAGGCCGGTGACCAGGGTCTGGAAGGTGGCCAGCGGCGGCGGCAGCAGGATGGGCTTGATGAAGCCCAGCCGCACCACCAGGTCCCACAGCACGAAGAGGGCGAGCGGCCCGATGGCCGGCAGCAGCTTGTTCCACACCGGCGGCCGGGGCAGCGCGGGCGCGACGTCGGTGGTGGGCGGCTTCCAGGCGCCCGCCGCGGCGGAGGATGGCGCGTTCATGGCGCTCAGCCCCGGTAGAGCAGCCCGTCCACGGCCACCTTCTTCTCGAAGATGCCCTTCTCGGTGAACAGGTCGAAGAACTTCTGGAAGTAGGCAATGTCGGCGGGCTTGAACTCGTCGTGCAGCATGTACGAGGCCAGAGGCACCTCGTTGGTGAGCGCGCCCTCGATGGCGGTGTAGCCCTTCATGTACTGCCGCGCCTCGGCCGGGTTGTTGCGCACCAGCTCGATGCCGCGCTTGTAGGCGGCGATGTACTTCTTGGCGACGTCGGGGTTCTTCTTGATGAACTCGGTGGTCAGGCTGGCCGAGCCGCCGTGCCACGGGGCCATCGGGTCGCCCAGGATGTAGTGGGCCACCACGCCGGCTTCGAGCACGCGCGTGGTGCCGTTGAGCCGGCCCACGGTGCCGGTGGGCTCCAGCGTGTAGACGGCGTCGATTTGGCCGGCGGCCAGGGCGGCCACATGCTGGCCGATGGGCAGCTCGGTGACGTTGATCACGCCCGCGCCGGCGCGCTCGAGCATGGTCTTGGCCAGCGTCACGTTCTGGATGCCGGGGCCCGAGGCCACGCGCTTGCCCTTGAGCTCGGCGACGCTCTTGACCGGGCTGTCCTTGGGCACCAGGAACTCCTCCAGCACGTACTTGGCGTTGCTGGGGTTGGTGCAGAAGATCTTGAACAGGCCGGGCTGCGCGATCTCGCCGATGCCCAGATTGGCGCTGCCGGTGCCGTTGGCGCTGCCGTCTGAACGGCCGGAGAGCATGGCCTCCATCACCTGCTGGGCGCCGGCGAACTTGAGCGGCTCCACGTCCAGGCCCGCTTCCTTGAAGTAGCCCTTTTCCACCGCGGCGAAGAAGGGCAGGCCTGCGGCCACCGGCCAGTAGCCGATGCGCAGCTTGGGCCCGCCCTGCGCCCGGACGATGGCGGGCGCGGCCAGTGCGCCGAGGGCGGCACCGCCGGCCTGCAGCACATGGCGGCGGGAGGGACGGAAGGAGGGCGTTGGGCTCATGCGAAGACTCCTGCAGATGAACGAAGCGACAGCAACGAAAGGAGAGGAAGAAGGACAAGAAGGACGGCCGGCTGCGGCGTGCGCGCTCGCAGTGACCCAGCTCAGCCGCTGCGCGAGGCGATGTAGGCACGCCAGCCGCCATGCGCGCTGACGTCCTCGGCGCCCTGCAGCGCATGAGCCTCGCAGATGAAGCTGTGCACCCAGCGGCCATCGGCCAGCTCGACGCTGCCCAGGCCCAGGGGTGGCGGGATCTGCGCCAGAAAGGCGCCGACCTCGGCGCGCGGCACGTTCCAGACCTCCAGCGCGATGGGCACGCCCTGCCCCGGCTCGCGCTGCAGGCCTGGCTTGGGCGGCGTGGTGCCCGGCAGCGCATACAGGCGGTAGTGCGGTGCGGTGGTGGTGGCCTCGACCAGCGTGGCGCCGCGCGCGATGAGCTGGTGGTTCAGCGGCATGCCCGTGAGGTGGGCACCGACCACGGCGATGGGCATGGCGTCGGCCTCGGCCAGCGGGGGCCACACGGGCACCCCGGGCGCCGGCAGCGGTGCGCCGGTGGCGCCCACCGGCAGGTCCGTCGCATGATGGAAGCGCTGGCCCAGCTCGGCCAGACGGAAGTCGCTGCCGCAGGGCCCGATGAAGGTCACGCCGAAGGGCAGGCCGTCGGGCCGGATGCTCGCAGGCACCGACAGCGCCGCGTAGTCCAGCAGGTTGACGAAGTTGGTGTAGTGGCCCAGCTCGCTGTTGCGCCGCACCGGCTCGGCGCGCATGGCATCGAGCGTGCAATGCGTCGGTGCGGTCGGCACCAGCAGCAGGTCGATGCCGGCCCACATGGCCGCGGCCTGCTGGCCGAGCGCATGCAGCTGAGTCTGCGCATCGACCAGGTCGGCGGCATCGAAGCTGCGGCCCCGCGCCAGGATGCCGCGCACCGGCTCGATCACCTCGGCTTCGTGCGCATCGAAGAAGGGGCGCACGGCGGCATAGCGCTCGGCCACCAGGGCACTGTCGTAGAGCAGGCCGGCGGCGCGGGCCAGCGGCGCGTAGTCGACGGGCACCGGCTCGCCACCCAGCTCGCGCAGCTGTGCAATGGCCCGTTCGAAGGCGGCAGCGGCCAGCGCGTCGCCATGGAATTCCAGCGGCTGCGGCACGCCGAAGCGAAAGCGCGCCGGCAGCGGCGTGCGCGCCAGGTCGACGCGGCGCGAATACGGATCGCCCGCGTCCGGCCCCATCGCGCAGGCCAGCACCCGGGCCGCCAGCGCGACGGTGGGCGCGAAGATGGAGACGCAGTCCACGCTCTGCGCCGCCGGCACCACGCCCTTCGCGCTGATCAGGCCCTTGCTGGGCTTGAGGCCCACGATGTTGTTGAGCCCCGCCGGCACGCGGCCGGAGCCTGCGGTGTCGGTGCCCAGGGAGAAGTCCACCTGCCCGGTGGCCACCGCATAGGCCGACCCGGAGCTGGAGCCGCCCGACACGTAGCGCGCATCGAAGCTGTTGGGCACCGCGCCGTAGGGCGAGCGGCTGCCGTTGAGGCCGCAGGCGAACTGGTCGAGGTTGGTCTTGCCGGCGACCGAGGCACCGGCATCGAGCAGGCGCTGCACCACCGTGGCGTGCGCCTCAGGCGCATAGGCGAAGGCCGGGCAGGCGGCGGTGGTGGGCAGGCCGGCGACGTCGATGTTGTCCTTCACGGCGAAGCGCAGGCCGGCCAACGGACCGCCCGCCGCACCGGCAATGGGCATGGCCGGGCGACTGATCCAGGCCGCCTCGGGCTGGCCATGGGGGGCCGGTTGGGGCACCGGCACCTGGGCGGAACCAGCGGCCGCAAAGGGGCGGATCAGGACGTCGGGAGGGGAGGCTTCGTGCACCATGTTCAGGCATCCATTCTTGGATACATGATGTGATGCAAGCGGCGTGCCAGCGTCAGTTTCATTTCGGGAGCGGGTCGCGCCGAAGTGGCAGTGCGGCAGATTGGCGGCCGCTCAGCGCAGCGGGCGTGGAGCGCCCGGGCATGCGCAGGGGTTCAGCGCGGCGCCTCCAGCACCAGCTTGCCCATGGCCTGCCCCGATTCGAGCCGCGCATGGGCCTGCGCCGCCTGGCGCAGATCGAAGGCCTCGCTCACCCAGGGCCGCACCCGGCCGGCGGCCACCAGCGGCAGGGCCACGGCGCGCAGGCGCTCTGCGATCACGGCCTTCTCGGGCAGCGGCAGCGGGCGCAGCAGCGAGCCGGTGATGCGCAGTTCCTTGGCCAGGATGGGCCGCAGGGGCGCCACGAAGTCGGCACCCTCGCCCGGCGACAGATGCACCAGCCGGCCGCGGCGTGCCAGCACCTGCACATTGCGCGCGGCATGCGTGGCGCCGGCCATGTCCAGCACCACGTCCACGCCGCGGCCCCCGGTCCAGTCCAGCGCGCACTGCACCCAGTCCTGCGTCCGGTAGTTGAATGCGGCCGCGGCGCCCAGGGCCCGCGCCTCGGCCACCTTGGCATCGCTGCCGCAGGTCACCGCCACGCGATGGCCCAGCGCGCCCAGCAATTGCATGGCCAGGCTGCCGACGCCGCTGGTGCCGCCGTGGATCAGCACCGTCTCGCCCGGCCCCAGCGCCGCGACGCCGAAGAAGTTGTGCCAGACGGTGAACAGCGCCTCGGGCAGCGCCGCCGCCTCGCGCAAGCCCAGGCCCGCCGGCACGGCGAAGGTGAGCGCGGCGGGCGCCACCACCCGCGTGGCATAGCCACCGCCGTCCACCAGCGCGCACACGGCATCGCCCACGCGCAGCGGGCCGGCCCGGGCGCCGGCCCAGCGCACGGTGCCGCTCACCTCCAGGCCGGGCACGTCGCTTTGCGCGGGCGTGGGGCCGCGGCGGCGCTGGTTGCAGTCGTGCCGGTTGACGCCGGCCCAGGCCACGTCGATCAGCACTTCGTCGGGTCCCGGCGCAGGCAGGGCCAGGCCGGACGTCCAGCGCAGCACCTCGGGGCCACCGGGCGCGGTGATGACGAGGCCGTCGGCGCGCAGCTCGGGAAGATTCGTTGCGTCCATGCTCACCACACGCCGATGTGAATGCCGTGACGCTTGACGGCTTCGGTGCGCTGCGCAACGTCGCTGTCGGGCACCGTCGTGCGGTTCTTGCGGCGCAGGCTCCATTGCAGCAGGCGCTCGCGCATCTCGCGCTCCACGGCGGACGGCGGATCGGCGCCGAGGTCGTGCAGTTCGTCCGGATCGTTCTGCAGGTCGAAGAGCTGGGGGCGGAAGCCTTCCCAGTCGACGTACTTCCAGCGCCCGGTGCGCACCATGGTACCGCGGCATTCGCCGGGTGCGCGGCCCAGCGTCCACCGCGCGGCGCGGTAGGCGTAGTCGGCCTCGGAGAACACGGCGTCGCGCCAGGGCACGGCCCGGCCCTGCAGCAGCGGCAGCAGCGACCGGCCTTCCACGCAGTGCTGCCAACCGTCGGGGTCGGCGCCCAGCGCCTCGAGCAGCGTGGGCAGCACGTCGATGGCCTCCACCAGCGGATCGAGCACCTGCCCGCGGGTGGCATCCGCCTCGGGCCGCGGATCAACCACGATCAGGGGCACACGTACTGCGGCCTCATAGAACAGTTCCTTCTCGCCCAGCCAGTGGTCGCCCAGCATGTCGCCATGGTCGGCGCATAGCACCACCAGGGTGTGCGGCGCCTGGCCGCTGGCCTCCAGCGCTGCCATCACGCGGCCGATCTCCTCGTCCAGCTGCGCCACCAGCCCCATGTAGGTGGGCTTGACGTGCGCGGCGATGGCGTCCTGCCCGAAGTTGAGGCTCTCCTCGTGCTGCTGGAAGGCCCGCACCACGGGATGGGCCTCGGTGCGCTCGTGCGGCGCCTTGACCACCGGGGACTGCGGCGCGCCACGGAACATCGCGTGGTAAGGCGCCGGCGCCACGTAGGGCCAGTGTGGCTTCACATAGGACAGGTGCAGGCACCAGCGCGTCTCGTCCTGCCCCTGGATGAAGTCGATGGCGCGATCGCTGAGATAGGCCGTCTCGGAATGCTCGGCCCGCACGCGCGCCGGCAGGTGGGCGTGGCGCATCGACCAGCCGGAGTGCACGCTGCCGTCCGGCGCCTGCACCGAGATGGCGTGCGCGCTCCACGGGTCCTCGCCCGCATAGCCGGCCGCCCGCAGGAAGTCGGCATAGCCGCTGCGGCCGTCGGGGCGACTGTGGCCGTCGAAGCGCTCGATGGGCGTGAAGCCGCCCTCGCGCAGCAGGGCACCGCGCTCGGACTCGATCTCGATGCCCGCGCGGTCCAGGGCCTCGGTGTCGGGCAGGACATGCGACTTGCCGGCCAGCGTGGCCCGCACGCCCAGCGGGCGCAGGTAGTCGCCCAGCGTCTTCTCGGCGCTGGACAGCGGCACGCGGTTCCAGCGGGCACCGTGGCTGAGCACATAACGGCCGGTGTAGTAGGACATGCGCGAGGGCCCGCACACCGGCCCCTGCACGAAGGCATGGCGCATCAGCGCGCCGCGCCGGGCCAGCGCGTCCATGTGCGGCGTGGGCACGGGAGAGACGCCATAGGCGCCCACATGGTCCCAGCGCAGTTGGTCGACCATGATGAACAGCGCATTGCGCAGGACGGTCATGGCGCTCACTCCAGCCGGATGCCGGCGCGGCGTACCACCTCGGCCCACTTCGGCAGCTCGGCGCGGATCAGCGCCTGGAACTGCTCGGCGCTGCCGGTGTGCAGGTAGGTGCCCATGCGGGCGAAGCGCTCGGGCACCCCGGGCTCCGCCAGGGCCTGCACGATGGCCTCGTTGAGCGGGCCGATGCGGTCGGCCGGGACGGAGCGGCTGGCGACGATGCCGGCCCAGTCGCGCACGTCGAAGTTGGCGAAGCCCTGGGCCGCGAACGTGGGGACGCCGGGCAGGGCCTCCAGCGGCTCGCGCGACGTCACTGCCAGGGCCTTGAGCCGGCCGCTCTGCACATGCGGCACCGCGGCGGCCACCGAGGCGAACATCAGGTCGGACTGGCCGCCCACCAGGTCCTGCAGCGCCGCCACCGGCCCGCGGTAGGGCACATGCAGGATGTAGGTGCCGGTGAGCTGCTTGAAGGACTCGCCCATCACATGCGCGGGCGAGCCGTTGCCGCCCGAGCTGTAGCTGAACTTGCCGGGGTTGGCGCGCACCTTGTCGACCAGCGCACGCACGCTGTCGACGCCCATCGATGGGCGGGTGACGAGCACGTTGTAAGTCCACTGGGTCTGGGCCACGGGCGCCAGGTCGCCCAGGGTGTCGTAGGGCATGCGCGCGTGCAGCGCGGGCAGCAGCGCATGCGGCATGAACATGACGCCCAGCGTATGTCCGTCGGTGGCCTTGGCCACCAGGTCCATGCCGATCAGCCCGGTGGCGCCGCCGCGGTTGTCGACGACGAAGGGCTGTCCGAACTTCTGCGCCAGCCGGTCGGCCAGGTGACGGGCCATCGGATCCCAGGGACTGCCGGCGATGGAGGGAATGATGAGCCGGACGGGGCGGTTCGGCCAGGCCGGTGCCTGGGCGCGTGCGGCTCCGGCCACGAGGGCCGCGGCAGCGCCGGACCAGCGCAGCATGTCGCGGCGCCGTGCCCCGGCGGACCCGGCGGTGTTCGAGCAGGCAGAGACAGGCATTCGGCGCCCCATCAATCCAGCTTCACGCCTGCGGCGCGCACCACCTTGCCCCACATGGCCCGGTCGGCCTGGATGAAGGCAGTGAATTCGGCGGGCGTGTTGCAGCGCAGCTCACCGCCGTAGTCGCGCCACTTCTTGGCCAGCTCGGGCGACTGGCAGACCTTGGCCATGGCCGCGCTCAGCTTCTCCAGGATGGCGGGCGCGGTGCCGGCCGGCGCCAGCAGGCCCTGCCAGGCGATGGGCGTGTAGTCGGGCAGGCCCTGCTCGGCGAAGGTGGGCACGTTGGGAAAGCTCGGATGCCGCTCGCGGCCGGTGATGGCCAGCAGCTTGAGCTTGCCGGCCTGCACGTTGGTGGCCGCCGCGGGCAGGCCGTCGAACATCAGCTGGATCTGCCCGGCCAGCAGGTCGGCGTAGGGGCTGTTGCTGTTGTAGGGCACCAGGTTCGACTTCACGCCCGCCACGCTGTTGAACCACACGGCCGACAGGTGCGAATAGCTGCCGATGCCCTGCGTGGCGACGGTCACCGAATCGGGCTTGGCCTTGAGCTGGGCGACCAGCTCGCGTGCGTCCTTGGCCGGCACCGAGGGCGTGGCGATCAGACCCGTGTTGAGCACGCCCAGCAGGCTGATGGGCGCGAAGTCGCGCTCGGCATTGAAGGGCAGCTTGCCGTAGAGGTGCGGCACGACCGACAGCGAACTGGTGGTGCCGATGTAGAGCGAGTAGCCGTCGTTGGCGGCCTTGGCCGCCACCTCGGTGCCAATGATGTTGGAGGCGCCCGGTCGGTTCTCCACATAGAAGGACTGGCCCAGGATCTTGGTGAGCTCCGCCGCCAGCTCGCGGGCGTTGGCGTCGGGGCCGCTGCCCGCGGGGAAGGGGGCAATGATGCGCACCGGTTTGGTGGGGTAGTCGGGCTGGGCGGCGGCCCCGGTGGGCGCCAGGGCGAAGGCCGCCACGAGCTGCAGGGCGGCCGCGCCGGCGGCGAGCCTCTTGAGGATGGTCATGAATGTCTCCGTTTGCGAACGCGTGCCGATTGCACGGGGCCGGATCATACAAATACATTGTCTATTGTCAAAATACGATAATCACAATACCATCCAGTCCATCGAATGACTGGCGAGACATTCAGTTCTCTCATGGAGACAAAGTTGACCCCTCCCCAACCTTTGCAACTGCAGTTCAGCCACATCGGCCTGTACGTCACCGATCTGCCCCGCATGGCGCGCTTCTACAAGCAGGCGCTGCGCTTCACCCAGACCGACGCGGGCGACCTCGGCCCGGTGCAGCTGGTCTTCCTGAGCCGGGACCCCAGCGAGCACCACCAGCTGGTGCTGGCCACCGGCCGGCCGGCGGACATGGCCTTCAACGTGGTCAACCAGCTGTCCTTCCGGGTGCCCGACGTGGCGACGCTGCGCGCCTTCCATGACCGGCTGCTGGCCGAGGGCGCGAGCGAGATGCTGCCGGTGACGCACGGCAATGCCGTCTCGGTCTACTGCCGCGATCCGGAGGGCAACCGGCTGGAGCTGTTCATGGACACGCCCTGGTACTGCGAGCAGCCGCTGCGCGAGCCCATCGACCTGACCCAGAGCGACGAGGCCATCCTGGCGCAGGCCGAGGCCATCGCGAAGCGCTTTCCCAAATTCATGAGCCGCGCGCAATGGCAGGCCGACGTCGCCCGCCGCATGCAGGAAGACCAGCATGTCTGAGCGGACACCCGTCTACGACGTGGCCATCGTGGGGCTGGGCCCCACGGGCGCCACGCTGGCCAACCTGCTGGGGGCCGCCGGGCGCTCGGTGCTGGTGGTCGAGAAGGAACGCGACATCTTTCCCCTGCCGCGGGCCATCCATTACGACGGCGAGGTGCTGCGCATCTTCCAGGCGGCGGGCCTGCGCGAACCGGTGCTGGCCATCTCGCGGCCCGGCACGCAGGGCATGCATTTCGTCAACGGCGCGGGCCAGACCTTGCTGATCCGCGGCGGCACTGCGGCACTGGGGCCGCACGGTGGCGCCAACAACTACTACTTCCACCAGCCCGAACTGGAGGCCGTGCTGCGCGATGGCCTGGCGCGCTTTCCGAACGTGCACGTGCGGCTGGGCACCGCCCTGAGCGCCATCGACGTGGACACTGAAGGCGCCACGCTGCACGGCAGCCAGGGCGGTGACGGCGGCAGCTTCGAGGCACGCGCCCGCTGGGTGGTCGGCTGCGATGGCGCCCGCTCGCCAGTGCGCCAGCACATGGGCAGCCCGATGGTGGACCTGGGCTTGCGCCAGCCCTGGCTGGTGTTCGACGTTGTGCTGACCGAGCCGGTGGACCTGCCGCCGCACACCGTGCAGCACTGCGACCCACGCCGGCCCATGACCTACTGCAACGTGGTGGGCAACCGCCGGCGCTGGGAGATCATGGTGCTGCCCGGCGACGATCGCGAGGCGCTGGTGCAGCCCGAGAACCTGTGGAAGCTCGTCGCGCCCTGGGTGCGGCCCGATCAGGCCCGGCTGGAGCGCGCCGCCATCTACACCTTCCATTCGGTGATCGCCGACGGCTGGCGCCAGGGCCGGCTGCTGCTGGCCGGCGATGCCTGCCACCAGACGCCGCCCTTCCTGGGCCAGGGCATGTGCGCCGGCATCCGCGATGCCGCCAACCTGGCCTGGAAGCTGGACGCGGTGCTCGCCGGCCGCGCACCCGACACCCTGCTGGACACCTACGAATCCGAACGCAAACCGCATGTGCGCGCCCTGATCGAACTGGCCGTGCGCCTGGGCGGCATCATCCAGACCACCGACCCGGCCGCGGCGGCCGAGCGCGACGCCCGCTTCGCCAGCGGCGAGCCGGAGGTCTTCGAGCTGCCGCCGCAGCTGCTGGGCGCCGGCGCCTTCGACGCGCTCCAGCAGGATCTGGCGGGCCGGCCCTTTCCCCAGCCGCGGCTGGCCGACGGCCGGCTGCTGGACGAGCTGCTGGGCCGCCGCAGCGCCGTGATCGGCCAGCGCGAGCTGCTGGCCGCCGCGGCGCCCGGTACCGCCGAGCGCTGGGCCCGCAGCCAGGCCCTGGTCATCGACGAGCCCGACCCGCCGCTGGCGGACTGGCTGCGCAGCCACCAGGCGGGCGCCGTGATACTACGGCCCGACCGCTACATCGTCGGCGTGGCGCGCACGGGCTCCGAGCTGGACCGCATCTCCCAGTACCTCCCGGTGGCGCCATGACGACCCACATCCCGGGGCCCCACCTTGTCCGAACCTTCGTCCTCGTCCAGCCTGGAACGCATGCTGGGCGTGCTCGACCTCTTCGACGACCACCACATCACCCGCACCGCCGAGGACATCGCCAAGGCGCTCGACGTCTCGCTGCCCACCAGCTACCGCTATGTGCGCCAGCTGCTGCAGGTGGGGCTGCTGCAGCGCGTGGAGGATTCGCACTACGCGCTGGGCCCGCGCATCATCCTGCTGGACCACTACATCCGCCGCGCCGACCCGGTGCTCAAGGTGGGTCTGCCGGTGCTTCGCGAGCTGGTCGATGCCACCGGCTTCGACTGCGTGGTGACCGAGGCCTTCGGCCAGCAGGTGCTGGACACGCACCGCGAGATGGGCAGCACGCCCGCCACGCTGGCCTACACGCGCGGCCGGCCGCGGCCGCTGTTCCAAGGGGCAGCGCCCAAGGTGCTGCTCTCCACGCTGGGCACGGCGCCGCTAAAGAAGCTGTTCGACGCCCGGCGCGACGAGGCCCTGCGCTGCGGCCTGCCTGGCGACTGGGCCGAGTTCCGGCGCCACTTCGCGGCCATCCGCAAGGCGGGCCACTATGTCTCCAAGGGCGAGTTGGAGCCGCAGCTGGCGGCCGTGGCCGCGCCCGTTCTCAAGTCGGATGGCGGCGCCTGGGCCGCCATCTCCCTCGTGTTCGATACCTCGCGCCTGGCGATCGTCGACCTTGAAAAGATGGTCCGTCTGATCACCGAGGCCGCGACGCGGATCGGAGGTCGGCTGGCCTAGTACCACCCCCCTCCCCTTCCCAAGGAATCACCATGAGACTCATCAGCTACCAGTACAACGGTCAGCACGGCTATGGCGCCATCGTCGGCGACCGCGTGGTCGACCTGCGCGCAGTGTTCGGCGCACAGGCACCGGACCTCAAGGCCTTCATCGCCGCCGGTCTGGCATCGCAGGCCGCCGCGCATGTCGAGGCCGCCCGCGCCACACTGCCGCTGTCCGAGGTGACGCTGCTGCCGGTGATCCCCAACCCCGGCAAGATCTTCTGCATCGGCCTGAACTACGGCGAGCACATCCGCGAGACCGGCAAGACCGAGACCGAGAAGCCGGTGATCTTCCTGCGCGTGGCCGACTCGCAGCTGGCCCATGGCGAGGACATCGTGCGCCCCCAGGCCTCCGAACGGCTCGACTACGAAGGCGAGATCGCCATCGTCATCGGCAAGGGCGGGCGCCACATCAGCGAGGCGGACTCGTGGTCGCACATCGCCGGCTACAGCTGCTACAACGACGGCAGCGTGCGCGACTGGCAGGTGCACACCTCGCAGTGGGCACCGGGCAAGAACTTCTGGAAGACCGGCGCCTTCGGTCCGTGGATGGTCACGGCCGACGAGATCGCCCCCGACCAGAAGATGACGCTGGTCACCCGCCTCAATGGCCAGGAGATGCAGCGCGCCACCACCGACATGATGGTGCACAGCATCCCGCGCCAGATCGCCTACATCTCCACCTTCATCCCGCTGGAGCCGGGCGACGTGATCGTCACCGGCACGCCCGGCGGCGTGGGCAACAAACGCACGCCGCCCGTGTTCATGAAGCCGGGCGACGTCTGCGAGATCGAGGTCGACGCCATCGGCGTGCTGCGCAACGGCATCCGGGACGAGTGAGGGCGGCGCGCCCATGAACGACGTGCTGCATCGCGGCGCGCGGGCCGCCCTCGGCCTGCTGCTGGCCGCCCTTTCGCTCGGCGCCCCGGCGCAGGACTATCCCCAGCGGCCCCTGCAGATGGTGGTGCCCTTCGCGGCCGGCGGCGGGCTGGACCTCAACGCCCGCAACCTTGCCGAGGCGCTGGCCGAGCCCCTGGGCCAGCCGGTGGTGGTAAGCAACCGCGAAGGGGCAGCCGGCACCATCGGCCTGAACGCGGTGGCGGCGGCCCGGCCCGACGGCTACACGCTGGCCTTCACGCCGGCGGTACCGCTGTCGAGCGAACCGCACCGGCTCCGGCTGAACTACGGGCTCGACAGCTTCCGGCCCGTGTGCCAGGTGTTCGACAACATCTTCGCCATCGCGGTGCCGGTGGCCTCGCCATGGCGCAGCGTGTCCGACCTGCTGGCGGCGGCGCGCCGTGAGCCGGGCGCCATCAGCTACGGCACCTCGGGCACCGGCTCCATTCCGCACCTGGGCACGGCGGACATCGAGGCGGTGGCGCACGTCAGCCTGACGCATGTGCCCTACAAGGGCGATGCGCCGATGCTGCAGGACCTGATTGCCGGGCGCCTGGGCTTCGGCGCGGTGCTGGTGAGTTCCATCACCGGGCAGCTGGGCAGCGGCGCCCTGCGCCTGCTGGCCGTCTATGCCGACCGGCGCCATCCCGCCTTCGCCGAGGTGCCGACGCTCCAGGAAGCCGGCGTGGACGTGGTGCAGGCCAGCTTCGGCGGCGTGCTGGTGCCGGCCCGCACGCCCGACGCGGTGGTGCAGCGGCTGGAGGGCGCGTGCCGGCAGGCCGTGGCATCGCCGCGCTACCAGGATTGGGCCCGTCGCGCGAACCAGGTGGTGGACTTCCGCCCCGCCGCCGACTTCGAGCGCCACCTGCGCGAGGACAGCCGCCTCAAGGCGGCGACACTGCGCCGGCTGGGGCTCGCCACCCCCTGAAGGAGAAACGCATGCTGCCCGGCCGCCCCGCACCACCCATCGCCACGCTGCTGGGCGCGCGCTTGCTCGCCCTGGACGCCACGGCCGGCACGCTGGCGGCCGAGTACGAGGCCACGGCCGCCTTCCTCAACCCCGCGGGCACGGTGCAGGGCGGCATGCTCGCCGCCATACTGGACGACCTGTGCGCCGCCGTCGTGGACGCCCGCGCGGGCGAAGGCGGCGGCGGCGTGGTCACGCTGACGCTGAACCTGAGCTTCCTCGCGCCGGCCCGGCCAGGCCGCCTGCAGGGCCGCTCGGCCATCGTGGGCGGCGGACGCAGCATCTGCTACGTGGAGGCGGTGCTCGAACAGGCCGGCACCGAGGTGGCGCGGGCCACGGCCTGCTGCCGCGTCATCGGCTCGCGCGCGGGCTGAAGGCCGGCGCCCCGCCAGGCAAAACCGCCAACGGCACGCGCGCCGGGCGGGTCGCGACAATCGCCGGCTCCGACCCACGACCGCCTTCGCCATGCTGCGCTACCAGATCCTCCCCGTCACGCCCTTCCAGCAGAACTGCTCGCTCGTCTGGTGCGACGCGACGAACAAGGCCGCGCTGATCGACCCGGGCGGCGAGATCGACCGGCTCATCACCGCCGCCGAATCGCGGGGCCTGGCGCTGGAGCAGCTGTGGCTCACGCATGCGCACATCGACCACGCCGGTGGCACCGGCGAGCTGGCCGAGCGCCTGGGCCTGCCCATCGTGGGGCCACATCCGGGCGACCAGTTCTGGATCGACGGCTTGCCGCAGCAGAGCGCCATGTTCGGCTTTCCGCCCGCGCGCGCCTTCACGCCCACGCGCTGGCTGGCCGATGGCGACACGGTGACGCTGGGCGAGGAGACGCTGACGGTGCGCCACTGCCCCGGTCACACGCCGGGCCATGTGGTCTTCCATTCCGCCAGCGCCCAGCGGGCCTTCGTGGGCGATGTGCTCTTCGCCGGCAGCATCGGGCGCACCGACTTCCCCGGCGGCAGCCATCCGCAGCTGATCGACAGCATCGTGCAGCGGCTGTGGCCCATGGGCGATGAGACGGTGTTCATTCCTGGGCACGGGCCGGAGAGCAGCTTCGGCCGCGAGCGGCGCAGCAATCCGTACGTGCAGGGCACCTGAGGCGCAGCCCGCGGCCTTTTCCAAGGGCTCGTGAGGGTCAGGGCCTCGATCGCGAAGGAGGCGGCGGGCGCGTCGCACACCCGCAGGCACGGGGCTGCGCGGCCTGTCCGTCACGCCCTGAGGGCAAGACGCCCACCAGCGACGAGAGCCCCCGCCTACGTCGCACGCTCCTGGCCGCGCACGCGGCGTCCGGCCGGGCGCGGCGAAGGTGTACGACAGTCCCGCAGCCACCTGGGCTGCGGCCCTGCCGCTCAACACCACAAGGAACCCCGCCCATGAGCCACGGCGAGCCCAACCCCATCGTCAATGCCGCGTCCAACGCCATCGCCGCCCTGCGCGCCGATGACGACCAGATCGAACTGGCCAAGGCGCACGAGTCGCTCAACCCCAAAGCCATCGAGAAGCTGGAGGTGGCCGAAGCCCGCCAGCAGCCCACCGTCAAGGACGCGGTCATCACTCTGCTGAACAAGCGTGGCCAGTCAGCCGACCCCGAAGCGCTGGTGCCTGGCGTGACGATGAAGACCATCACGGTCGATGGCGCTGCCGGTG
>NZ_CAJYES010000176.1 GCF_913773995.1 uncultured Pseudacidovorax sp. | reverse complement strand
ACACGGGCACGCAGTACAAGCCGGTGCAGCATGTGGCGCAGGCCTCGACGACGGGCCACGGCACCAACATCATTGCCGGCCTTGGGGTGTCGATGCGCTCGACCGCCTGGCCCGTACTCTTCGTCTGCGCCGCGATCATTGCCGCCTACACGCTGGCGGGGCTCTACGGCGTGGCCGTGGCCGCGACGTCGATGCTGTCGATGGCGGGCATCGTCGTCGCACTCGACGCCTATGGCCCCATCACCGACAACGCCGGGGGCATCGCGGAGATGGCGGAACTACCCTCGGCCGTGCGCGACGTGACCGACCCGCTGGATGCGGTCGGTAACACCACCAAGGCGGTGACCAAGGGCTACGCCATCGGCTCGGCGGGGCTGGCAGCGCTGGTGCTTTTTGCCGACTACACGCACAAGCTGGAGAGCTATGGCCAGGCCATCAGCTTCAACCTGTCCGATCCGCTGGTCATCGTGGGGCTGTTCATCGGCGGCCTGATTCCCTACCTCTTCGGCGCCATGGCCATGGAAGCCGTGGGGCGCGCAGCCGGTGCGGTGGTCGAGGAAGTGCGCCGTCAGTTCCGTACCATTCCCGGCATCATGGACGGCACCGGCAAGCCCGAGTACGGCAAGGCGGTCGGCATGCTCACCGGCGCCGCCATCAAGGAGATGATGATTCCGTCACTGTTGCCCGTGCTGGTGCCCATCCTGGTCGGCCTGGTGCTGGGGCCGAAGGCACTGGGTGGCCTCCTGATGGGCACCATCGTCACCGGCCTGTTCGTGGCGATCTCGATGTGCACCGGCGGCGGCGCCTGGGACAACGCCAAGAAATACATCGAAGACGGCCATTTCGGCGGCAAGGGCAGCGAAACCCACAAGGCCGCCGTCACGGGCGACACGGTGGGCGATCCCTACAAGGACACGGCCGGTCCGGCGGTCAATCCGCTGATCAAGATCATCAACATCGTGGCGCTGCTCATCGTGCCGCTGGTGGTGCAGTTCCACGCGCCCCAGCCTCCGCGCGCCGCCGGCCACGGCGCGTCCAACGTCGGGCAGATCGCCCAGGCGCAGCGGACCCTCTCCGTCCCGGTACCGGTGACACCGCGCTGACCATCAGCGTTGCGCGACGGCGCGCACCAGGTGCGTGGCGGGCCCCACCAGTGTGTTGAGGTCGGCCTCCCGCCCCTCCTCCACCGCCAGAAGCACGAGTTCATGGATGCCGCCCACGACCGTCATGGCCATCTGGCGGTCGAGCGGCTGGCCCTGCGCATCAGGCACCGCCGCGCAGATGAAATCGGCGATGGCCCTGTGCACCCGGCGCCGGACTGCGAGGCCCTCCAGGCCCAAGCCCAGTATCTCCACGAACAGCGTGCGCAGCAGGACGGGATCGGAAGCCAGGCACTCCAGATAGGCGCGCACCGCGCCGTCCACCTGGATCTGCCAGGGTCTGGAGCGATCGACCGATTCGACCAGCACCTTCAGCGCCGCACCGCTGGCTGCTTCGTACAACGCCAGCAGGCACTCGGTCTTGCCCGCAAAGTGCTCGTAGAAAGTCCGGCGCGACACCGCGGCCTCCCGCACGATGTCGGCGATGGAGGTCTGGGCGTACCCGCGCGCCGCCAGCGCACGGGCCATGCCTTGCAGCAGACGCTCGCGATGACCGGCCTCGGCGATCTTCTCTTGGGGTGCAGTGGAGGTACTCATGCGATGCGAAGGCCTGTGAACGCGACCGGGGCAGGATCGTACAAAGCCTCACAACGTGGCCGCACTGGTACTTGATCGTACCGACCCATTGAAGGATGATTCCGGTACGCAACGGTACCAACTCTGCAGAGCACGCCATGAGCCAACTTGTGATTCGACGACTGCTGATCGACCTCGAAGCCCCGTTCGAGCGCCAGTGGTGTGCGGGCAATGCCTTCCAGACCGCCTTCTTCAACGCGCTGTCGATGAGCTTTCCGTTTGGGGAGCAGTTCTTCATCGACGCCGTGAGGGGCGCGCTGCCGATGCTGGCGCCGGATGCGCAAGAGCGCTGGCAGGCCGAAGTGCGCGGCTTCATCGGCCAGGAGGCCACGCACCGGCGCATCCACGCCCTGTTCAATGGGCAACTCACGCGCCAGGGCCTCGAAGATTGCTGGACGCCGCGCATGAAGCAGCGCATGGCACTGCTCGAAGGCCAGGATCCTCGGCACGCCCTTGCGATCACTGCTGCGACCGAGCACTTCACCGCCATCTTCGCGGACTGGCTGCTACGCCACCCTCAGACCCTGGAGGGCGTCGAGCCCCGGCTGCGGACAATGTGGATGTGGCATGCGGCTGAAGAGTCCGAGCACAAATGCACCGCCTTCGACCTCTATCGCGCAGTAGAGGGCTCCGAAAAGTGGCGGCGGCGGTGGATGCGGCGCGTCACCCTGCTCTTCCTGACGGATCTGCTGCGCCAGACGCTGATCAATCTGCGCCATGAAAAACAGCTGTGGAAGCGTTCAACCTGGCATCAGGCCTGGCAGACGCTGTTCAGCCGCGAGGGCTTGCTGACCAGCAACGTGCGCGCGTGGCGTGCGTACTTCCGCCCAGCTTTCCATCCCTCCGAGCAAGACGGATCACTCGCGCGGCAGTGGCTGGTCGACCATCGGGAGAGCTATACCCCCGTCGGGGCATACTGACCCTCGGCAAACGACGAAGGCGGGATGGCCCGCCTTCAGCAAACCCGGAGCACGCACCCGTCCAGGCTTGAAAGCGCCCACGTGAGGCGCTCCCTGGAAGGCTCAGCCGCCGCCCTTGAGCGTGGCCTCCAGTTCCTTGCAGGAAGGCGCACAAACCGGCTGGGCCTTGCCCAGAACGCGCTTGGTCTGCATCAGCGAACGCGGGCGGTGCTTGCCGCAAAGGAAGCAGGACATCGTGGCGCCGCTGAAGGACGAGGATGCCTTGAAGGGCGAGCCCGGGGTCTTGGACTTGTAGCGCAGCCCAGCCTCGTCCATGGTCGTCTTGACATCAGAGCTGGCCATGAGCGCCTCCCTGTTGAACGAACACGCCGCGGACGGCAGAGAGAAGTGGGGAGTACATGCACGGCATGTCGTTATTTTCGGCGATTTCCGGATACCTGTTTTGACGGGGGACATTATCCCCGCCGACGCAATGGCGACGCCTCCCCCACAATGGGGGCATGCAACTGAATTTCATCGCCAACGAGCATGCCGCATCCCTCAGCGGCCGCGTGATTCCGGTCCTCGACCCCTCCGACGGCCAGGCCTTCGACGAACTGCAGCGCAGCGACGCGCGCGACATCGACGCCGCCGTGCAGGCCGCGCGCGCCTGCTACGAGGGCGCCTGGGCTCGCCTTTCGGCCGCCGACCGCGGCCGACTGCTGTACCGCCTGTCGCTGAAGGTGGCGGAACACGCCGACGAGCTCACGGCGCTGGAGCAACGTGACTGCGGCAAGCCGACCAAGCAGGCACGCGCCGATGCGCTGGCCTTGGCGCGCTACTTCGAGTTCTATGCCGGCGCATGCGACAAGTTCCACGGCGAAACCATTCCGTACCTGGACGGCTACAGCGTCATGACCTGGCGCGAGCCGCATGGCGTGACCGGCCATGTGATCCCCTGGAATTACCCCATGCAGATTTTCGGGCGAAGCGTCGGTGGCGCGCTGGCCGCGGGCAACTGCTGCGTGGTCAAGCCGGCCGAAGACGCCTGCCTGTCGCTCATCCGCGTGGCGCAATTGGCCGCCGAAGTAGGTTTTCCCGCGGGCGCCATCAACATCGTGACCGGCTACGGCCATGAGGTGGGCGACGCACTGGCGCGCCATCCCGGCATCGACCACATCAGCTTCACCGGCAGTCCGCGCGTGGGGACGCTGATCCAACAGGTGGCCGCCGAGCGCCACTGCCCGGTCACCCTAGAGCTTGGCGGCAAGAGCCCGCAGATCGTCTTTGCCGACGCTGACCTGGACGCCGCCATCCCGGTGCTGATCAATGCCATCGTGCAGAACTCGGGCCAGACCTGCTCGGCCGGTTCGCGCGTGCTGATCGAAGGCAGCATCTACGAATCCTTGCTCGACCGCCTGGGCGCGGCCTTCGAGAAGCTGCGGGTCGGGCCCGCAGCCATGGACCTGGACCTCGGTCCGCTGATCCGCCAGAGCCAGCAGCAGCGCGTCTGGGATTTCCTCTCGGACGCCCAGACGGCCGGCATCCCGATGGTGGCCCAGGGCCAGATCGTCGACGAGGCGCCTGAGTCCGGCTTCTACCAGGCGCCGACGCTGCTGCGCGACGTGCCGGTGGACCACCGCATCGCCCAGGAAGAGGTCTTCGGCCCAGTGCTGGCCGCCATGCGTTTCGACGGCGAGGACGACGCCGTGCGCTTGGCCAATGCCACCGAGTTCGGCCTCGTGGCCGGCGTGTGGACGCGCGATGGCTCGCGGCAGTTCCGGATGGCCAAGCGGCTGCGCAGCGGTCAGGTATTCATCAACAACTACGGCGCAGGCGGCGGGGTGGAACTGCCCTTCGGTGGAGTGAAGTCTTCCGGCTACGGCCGCGAAAAAGGCTTCGAGGCGCTGTACGGCTTCACCACGATGAAGACGGTCGCCATCCGCCACGGCTGATGCCGGCCGTGCACGGCGCTCAACCGAGCGCCGTGTCCAGCAACATCATCAGGACGAAACCGACCATCAGCCCACCCGTCGCGAAGGCCTCATGGCCCTTGCGGTGGGACTCAGGGATGATTTCGTGGCTGATGACGAAGAGCATTGCTCCGGCTGCGAAGCCCAGCCCCCAGGGCAGCAACAGGGCCGAATGCTCGACGACTGCAGCGCCGAGCACAGCGCCCAGCGGCTCGACCAGGCCGGACGCCATGCCCAGCGCGACGGCGATACCGCGCCCATAGCCGGCGGCCAGCAGGGCCACCGCCACCACCAGCCCCTCGGGCACGTCCTGAATCGCAATGCCCGTGGCCAGCGCATTGGCACGCAGTCCGTCATTGCCGGCGTAGCCGACGCCGATGGCCAGGCCTTCTGGCAGATTGTGCAGGGCGATGGCGATCACGAACAGCCAGGTGCGCCGCAACGTGCGCATGGCATCGGTGTCGCGTCCTTCGCGACCTTTGATGAAGTGTTCGTGAGGCAACAGCTTTTCCATGGCCATCAGGGCCGCCGCGCCCAGCAGGATGGCGGCGCCGATCACCCCACCCGCGGACCAGCGCCCGCCGCCGAACAGGGCCTGCTCCTTGGCCACATCCAGCCCGGGCAGGATCAGCGAGAAGGCACAGGCTGCCAGCATGACACCCGCCCCGAAGCCGAAGAGCGTGTCCTGCACCCGCTCCGACAGACGCTGCGAAAACAGCACCGGCAGTGTGCCCAGCGCCGTCGCCAGCGCAGCGACCGATCCACCCAATAGGGCCTGACCCACCACCTCGCTGCTGGCCACCAACGACCAGAACTGTCCCGCCAGCACCAGCACTCCCAACCCTACGATCGCCAAGCCCAGCCAGCGTCGCGCAGTGCGCGGATGCCGACGGGTGACAGGCCAGGAAGCGGTTTCAGTGTCGTTCATGCTCGATCCTTGCGGTGATGGCGTCGCTCCGGCACGGCGACGGCGGCCCCCCTGCCGACGCTGGAGCGCTGGAGCGCTGGAGCGCTGGAGCGCTGAAAGCGAACCATCGCGTCGGGCACGCCCATGTAGTCCGGACACCGGTCCGACTACCGGCGAACGCGGAGGCGCCGGTGGTCCGGCGCCGCCCGCGCAGAACCATGTCGGCATCCATCCCCGGGTTGTCCCGCAAGGGCAGACCCCACGCTGCGGCGGAATGCACCCCGTCGATAAACTGCAATGCCCACCGACGTGTGCCCTTGCGGGGCGCCGCTCCAGACACCTCCATGGCCTTTCGCGTGATCCCCCTCGTCGACCAGCGCCGCGATGCGCCCTTGCCCGTGCCGAACGATGGAGAAGCGGCGCAGAAAGGCGTGTTGCAGGACCGGCGTGGTCGCCCCTTGACCGACCTGCGCATCAGCGTGACCGACCGCTGCAACTTCCGCTGCAGCTACTGCATGCCCAAGGAGGTGTTCGACAAGAACCACGTCTACCTCCCGCATTCCGCGCTGCTCAGCTTCGAGGAGATCACGCGTCTGGCGCGTGTGTTCGTCGACCAGGGCGTGCGCAAGATCCGCCTGACGGGGGGCGAACCGCTGCTGCGCAAGAACATCGAACACCTCATCGAACAACTCGCTGCACTGCGAACGCCCGACGGCGCCTCGCTGGATCTGACGCTCACCACCAACGGGTCGCTGCTGGCCCGCAAGGCGCAAGCACTCAAGGCCGCCGGCCTGCAACGCGTGACGGTCAGCCTCGACGCGTTGGACGACACGATCTTCCGCCGCATGAACGACATGGACTTCCCCGTGGCAGACGTGCTGGACGGCATCGATGCCGCACGCGAGGCAGGGCTGGGTCCGATCAAGGTCAACATGGTGGTTAAGCGCGGCACCAACGAGCAGGAGATCCTGCCCATGGCGCGGCACTTCCGTGAGCGACATGGCGGCGACGTCGTTCTGCGCTTCATCGAATACATGGACGTGGGCGCCACCAACGGCTGGCGGATGGACGAGGTGATGCCCTCTGCCGAGGTGGTGGCACGCATCGGTGCCGAGTTGCCGCTGCGCCCGCTGGAGGCCACGGCGCCCGGCGAGACGGCGCAGCGCTGGGCGTACGCCGACGGCCGCGGAGAAATCGGCGTGATCAGCAGCGTCACCCGCGCCTTCTGCAGCCAGTGCAGCAGGCTGCGCCTGTCCACCGAAGGCCGCGTGTACCTCTGCCTTTTCGCTTCGCAGGGGCACGACCTCAAATCACTGCTGCGCGGCGGCGCGTCGGACGAAGACTTGGCCAGCGCCATCCGCGGCATCTGGCGCGCGCGCGGCGACCGGTATTCGGAACTGCGCGCACTCCAACCGCAGGATGCGACCGACGCGCCCGCCGCGCGCCGGGTCGAGATGAGCTACATCGGCGGATGAGCGGGAGTCCCGTTCCGGTGCCTGGCGAAGCCGGCGGGCCGCCAATCGTCGGCGGGGCGGGGCGGCAGGCGGGGATCACCGGCGCCGTGCTGTCCGGCGGCATGGGCCGCCGCATGGGTGGATTGGACAAAGGGCTGCAGAACTATCGCGGCCAGCCGCTCGCCCTGAACGCGCTGAATCGACTGCGGTCCCAAGTGGAACGCTGCCTGGTCAGTGCCAACCGTCATCTGCCGCGCTATGCGGAGTTCGGGGTGCCCGTCGTGTCCGACGGCGTGGCGGGTTTCGCCGGGCCGCTGGCCGGGCTGTTGGCCGCGATGGCGCAGGCGGACAGCGACTGGCTGCTCACCGTGCCCTGCGACGTGCCGGCCTTCCCCCATGACCTGGCCACGCGGCTGATGTGTGCGATCGAGGTTGCCGGCGCGTCCTTGGCCATTCCGGCCACCGCCGATCCGTCCCAGCCCGGCGCTTTGCGTCCACAGCCTGTGTTCTGCCTCGTGCAGACACGCCTGAACCCTTCGCTCGAAGCCTGGCTCGCGAGTGGCGAGCGCCGGGTCATGGGCTGGGCGCGGCAGCAGAATGTTCTGGTCGTGCCTTTCACGCAGCCCGACGACGCGCGGGCCTTCGCCAACATCAACACGCTGGACGAACTGGCCGCCGTCGAAACGCGGGACTGACAGTCGGCGCACCGCGTCTCCCTCAGTGGCGGGCGCCGGCAAGAACGCCGGGCCGGCGCAAGAACAGCCAGCCCGCCGATACTTGTGCTCCCGCCCTGCGGCGCGTGACTGCCGACATGACTTCCCCTCCCGCCTGCCTGCCACCTGCCCACGCCTCCGATCTGCATGTGGACGAGGTGCATCGCCGCATCGACGCACTGATCGCGCGCTGTCGCCCTGTGCTGCCCGCAGAGAACATTGCCCTGGACCGGGCGCTAGGCCGGGTGCTCGGACAAGACGTGCACTCGCCCGTGTCGGTGCCGCCGCATGACAACGCTGCGATGGATGGCTACGCCTTCGCCAGTTCGGCGTTGCAGCAGGGCGCCGACGAGCCCCTCCATTTACGCATCGTCGGCAAGGCCCGCGCCGGCGCCGCCTGGGCCGGCACCGTGGCGCCTGGCGAGGCGGTGCGCATCATGACGGGCGCCGTGATGCCCGATGGCGCCGACACCGTGGTGCCGCAGGAACTGTGCGAGGCAGACGACACCACGCTTCGCTTCGCACCTCATGCTGTCGTCGCCGGCGCCAACCGCCGCCAGGCCGGCGAAGACCTGCAGGCCGGCGGCCTCGCGCTGGCGCGCGGCGAGCGGCTGGGCGCCGCCGCGCTCGGCCTGCTCGCCAGCCTGGGCCAAACCCATGTGGGCGTATACCGGCGGCTGCGCGTGGCGGTGGTTTCCACCGGGGACGAACTGCTGCAGCCGGGGCAGCCGCCGCGCCCCGGCGCCATCTACGACAGCAACCGGGCCACGCTCTCGACGCTGGTGCGCCAACTCGGCGCGGAGCTGGTCGACCTGGGTCCGGTGCCGGACGACCCTGGCGTGCTGGCAGCGCTCTTCACCAGCGCCGCGCATCAGGCCGACCTGGTGCTGAGCTCCGGCGGTGTCAGCGTCGGCGAGGCCGACCACACCCGCGCCGCCCTGGCGCAGGCCGGGGAACTGGGCTTCTGGCACGTGGCGATGCGGCCCGGCCGGCCGCTGGCCGCCGGGCTGCTCCAGGGCGCGGGCGGGCACGCCGCGCTCTTCCTCGGCCTGCCCGGCAATCCGGTGGCGGCGATGGTCAGTTTTCTGATATTCGGGCGGCAGGCGTTGCTGCAGATGGCAGGCTGCGGGCCGGCAGTCGCCCGCCTGCCGCCCCTGCTGCGCGCCCGCACCCGCCAGGCCCTGCGCAAGCGCCCCGGGCGCACCGAGTACCAGCGCGCGCTGCTGCAGCCCGTGCCCGGCGATCTGCCGGTGGTGGACGTGGCTGCCAACCAGAGTTCAGCCGTGCTGAGCGCCATGGTCGCCGCCAATGCGCTCGTGGTGCTGCACCATGACCAGGGCAGCGTACAGCCGGGCGACGAGGTGGACGTTCTGTTGCTCGACGCGCTCGGCTGACCGACCAGCCTGGCTGACGCTCAGGCCCGCCCTTGCGCGTGCAGCACGCCGCGGTTGGCCAGCGCATCGGCCTTCTCGTTGCCGACGTCACCGGAGTGGCCCTTCACCCAGCGCCATTCGATCTGATGGCCGCCGTCCGCGACAAGTTGATCCAGCCGCTTCCACAGCTCCACGTTCTTCACCGGCTGGCCGGTGGACGTACGCCAGCCCTTGGCCTTCCAGCCACGGATCCAGGACGTGATGCCTTGGCGCACGTACTGACTGTCCAGAAACAACACCACGCGGCAGGGACGCTTGAGCGCGGCCAGCGCCTCGATCACCGCCGTCAGTTCCATGCGGTTGTTGGTGGTGTCCAGTTCGCCCCCGAAGAGTTCTTTTTCGTAGGTACCGGACTTGAGCCAGGCGCCCCAGCCGCCAGGCCCGGGGTTGCCCTTGCAGGCGCCGTCGGTGTAAATCGTGACTTCGTTCAAGGGTTGTGTTTCTTTCGAATGCGGGACGTCCGCCCTGCGATGGGCCGGGGCGCCGAGGCGAGCGCGGGGCGCCGCTTCCAGTCGGCTGGCAGCAGACGCATGCCACGCACACGCTTGACCGCCACGATGAAATAGACGGCGCCGAAGATGGGCCACCAGCGCTCGCCCAGATCGTCCATCCAGCGGTAGCGCTGCAGCCAGGCTTCGCCGCGCGCGGCCGGTCGGTACAGGCCGAAGCGGCCGGACTCGACCTCGAAGCCGAGCAGCCGTAGCCAGTCGCGCAGACGCCAGTAGTTGATGAGTTCGGAGGGGCCCGGCAAATAAAGTTCGCCGCCGCCCAGATGCCGGTACAGTCGGGCCCGGCGTTGCCGCAGACCCCAGAGACTCGCCGGGTTCAGCCCGCAGACGATCACTCGGCCTTCGGGCACCAGCACCCGTTCCACCTCGCGCAGCGTGGTGTGCGGGTCGGCAGCGAGTTCCAGCGTGTGGGGCAGCGTGACGAGATCCAGGCTGTTGGCACCGAAGGGCAAGGCCGAAAAATCCGTCAGCAGGCCGGCAGACGCCGGGACCGGCTCCTCCGGACCGCCGGCGAGCCAGCGATGCGGCATGCGGTTGGTGCGCAGCGTGTCGATCTCTGCACAGCCCAGCTGCAGTGCGTGATAACCGAAGATGTCGACCACCGCCTCGTCGAACTGCGACGCCTCCCAGGCCTGCAGCAGGCGGCCGGGCGGGGTCTTCAACCAATCGCCCAACTTTATAATTTGATCGGTCATGACCCTTGTTCCGTTGCCTGCTTTCGCCGACAACTACATCTGGATGCTCCAGATTGGCGCGCAGGCCGCCGTGGTGGATCCAGGCGACGCCGGACCGGTGTTCGACGCCTTGGCCCGGGAGCCCGGGCTTGAACTGGCGGCGATTCTAGTCACACACCATCACGGCGATCACACGGGCGGCGTGGCCGCGTTGCGCGAGGCCACCGGTGCTCAGGTCTTCGGTCCCGCCACTGAAAACATCCCCCAGCCCTTCACGCCGATGCGCGCCGGCGACCATGCGCAGGCGCTCGGGCTTCGTTTCGATGTCATCGACGTGCCAGGCCACACCGCGGGGCATATCGCCTACGTGCTGCGCGAGCCACCCGCTCCCCTTTCCCATCCGCTGCTCTTCTGCGGCGATACCCTCTTCTCGGGCGGTTGCGGTCGCCTGTTCGAGGGCACGCCGGCGCAGATGCTGGCCTCGCTCGATGCGCTGGCCGCCATGCCCGACGACACCCAGGTGTGCTGCGCGCATGAGTACACCCTCTCCAACCTGCGCTTCGCCCTCGCGGTGGAACCCGGCAACGCCGCGCTGATCGACCACGAGCGCCACTGCCAGGCGCTGCGCGCCCAGGGGCGCCCCACCCTGCCAGCCCAATTGGCAACGGAGCGCCGCACCAACCCTTTTCTGCGCTCGCGCGAAGACACGGTCATCGCCGCAGTCCAGGCACACGCCCCCGGCGTGCGGCCCGACGACGAGGTGGCGGTCTTCGCTGCGCTGCGCCAATGGAAAAACGACTTCCGATGAAGAGAATTCTTGCCGCCGCCATGGTGGCTGCCTCGCTGTTCCTGGCCGGCTGCGCCAGCACGCCACCGGACTCCAAGGCCATCCAGGCCGCCGCGGCGGCCTCCTCGCCCTCCGCAGCGCCGGTCTACCCCGCGGGCCGACTCACGCCGCTGGTTCCCGGCAGCCAGGAATGGACCGGCCACAGCGTGGTCACCCTCGCGCCGCCCGTCGACATGTGGGACCGCATCCGCCGCGGCTTCAAGATGCCCGATCTGGACGGCGACCTGGTGCGTGACCGCGAGCAGTGGTACGCCAGCCGGCCCGACTACATCCAGCGGATGACGGAGCGCTCCAGCAAGTACATCTTCCACATCGTCGAAGAGCTCGAGCGGCGCGGCATGCCGACCGAACTGGCACTGCTGCCCTACATCGAGAGCGCCTTCAACCCGCAGGCCGTCTCCAGTGCCCGGGCCACCGGCATGTGGCAGTTCATGCCGGCCACCGGCAACGACTACGACCTCAAGCAGAACCTGTTCCGCGACGACCGGCGCGACGTGGTCGCCTCCACGCGCGCCGCCCTCGATTACCTGCAGCGCCTCTACACCATGTTCGGCGACTGGCAGCTGGCGCTGGCCGCCTACAACTGGGGCGAGGGCAACGTAGGGCGCGCCATCGCACGCAACCAGAAGGCCGGTCTTCCCACGGGCTATGCCGACCTGAAGATGCCCGACGAAACGCGGTACTACGTGCCCAAGCTGCAGGCGGTGAAGAACATCGTCGCCAACCCGCAGCAGTTCGGCGTCGACCTGCCGTTCATCGCCAACCACCCCTACTTCCAGACGGTCGAGCTCACGCGCGATCTCGACGTGGAACTGGCCGCCAAGCTCGCCGACGTGCGCCTGGAGGACTTCCGCGCCCTCAACCCGGCGGCCCACAAGCCCGTACTGTTGGCTGCCAGCGGCACGCCCATCCTGCTGCCCTGGGACAACGCCGCCGTCTTCAAACGCAACTTCCAGGCCTACAGCCAGGGCCAGTACGCCAGCTGGACCGCATGGACGGTGCCCTCGACCATGACCGTGGCCGACGCCGCCCAGCGCGCAGGCATGAGCGAAGCCGACCTGCGTGCGATGAACAACATCCCGCCGCGCATGCTGATCAAGTCGGGCTCCACGCTGATCGTGCCCCGCACGGCCCGCGTGAAGGAAGACGTGGCCGCCGTGGTGGCCGAGACGGGCCACCTGAGCTTCGAACCCGAGATCGTCACCCGCCGAACCGTGGTCAAGGCCGGCCGCAACGACAGCGTCACCAGCATCGCCAACCGCTACAAGCTCAATCCCGCGCGCGTGGCGCAGTGGAACGACGTGGCGGCGAGCCACCGCTTCAAGCGCGGCTTCCAGGTCGTCGTGTACCTGCCCGTGCGGGCAGCGGCCGCCGAAAACGTGGGCAGCGGCGCCAAGCATGCCGTGGTCACCAGCAAGCGCGGCGGCGGCGTCGCCCGTGCCGCCGTCACACCCGTCTCCACCCGCCCGGCACCGCGAGCGGCCACACGCAGCACCGCGGCAAGCTCGAAGAAGGCAGTGACGCCATCGCAGCGCGGCGGCTCGCCCGCCAAGAAGAAGCGCTGAACGCTGCCGGCGACGCCCGGTTCGAGGCGCCGTGCTGCGCAGACGTCGCCGACCGGGAGCGCTCCTCAAGCCTTGTAGCGCTCCTTCGCGCGCTGGGCGAACCCGTTGGTGTAGAGCCTGTCGAGTTCGATCCGCTCAGGCCTGATCCCGGCATCGAAGATCGTCAAGGCATTCAACACCGTGCGCGGCCCGTCGGGTGGGACCAGTCCATCCAGTGAGATGGACTCGCGCGCCTTGTCGAAGGCTGCAAGGTACAGCGCCCGGTCGCCCAGCAGATGGCTTTCCGGGATCGCCTTGATGATGTCGCCCGGCCCCGCCGTCTGCAGCCACTTCAGGCTGTGCACCACCGCATTGGCCACGGCCTGCGCCGTGTTGGGCGCGCGCTTCAGAAACTCCTCTGACGTGTAGAGACAGGCCGAAGGCATCGCGCCGCCAAACACCTCTGCAGTCCCGCGCAGGGTGCGGCAGTCGGCGATCAGCCGCACATCCCCCTTCTGCTCCAGCATCGTCATCACCGGCTCGGTGTTGCTCATGACATCGACCTGGCCGGTACGCAGCGCCGAAAGCGCACCCGCCGACGACCCTACGCCCACGTACTGGACGTCCGCGGCACGCAAGCCGCCACGGACCGCCACGACGGTGGCCATCACGTGCGCCGCCGAACCCACGGCCGACACGCCGATGCGGCGTCCGCGCAGATCGGACACCGTCTGATAGGCCGCAAAGCCCTTGGTTGAAGCGCCCATGGCCAGCTGCGGCGCGCGGCCCTGCAGCACGAAACAGGGAAGGAACTGCCCACCCGACTGCAGGTTGAGCGTGTGCTCGAAAGTACCGGCACAGATGTCGGCCGAGCCGCCCAGAAGCGCCTGCAGTGCCCGCGCGTCCGAGGTGTGGTCCACCACCTCCGCATCCAGGCCCTCGGCGCGGAAGTAGCCAAGCTGCTCCGACAGGGTCAAGGGCAGGTGATGGAACGACGCCTTGCCCGCAACGGCAATGACGATGCGGTTCTTTTCGAGCCGAGGCTGGGTGCGCACGCCAGGCGCGATGGCCAGCGCGGCACCCGCGGCGGCCGCGGCGCAGAAGGCGCGGCGGTGGAGCATGGCGGCGGTGGTTCCTCTCTGACGGGCCCGTGGCGCCTTGCGCAGCGCACCCCTCGCGGCATCGAGGAGACCGTGCGCGCCAGGACATCCCGGGCATGGGTTGCCACGAGCTTAGGAGCGGGCAGCAGCAAGGAGCATCCGGACCATCCCCACATGGGTTTCCACGGAACGCGAACGCCTTACAGGCCGGGCCGCACGCGGCTGCTTCGGCTCAGCGACCGACGAAGAGGATGGCGATGTTGACCAGCAGCGCCATCGCGAACACGGCGCTGCGCATGGTGCTGCGGCCACGGATGTAGAGCGAGACGAACACCACGCGCAGCAGCACGTAGGCGATGGCGAGCGCATCGAGCCGCGCCTGCGCCGCACCGTACTGGTGGGCGATGACGACGGCACCGATGAAGAAGGGCAGGCTTTCGAAGCCATTGGCATGGGCCGCCATGGCGCGGGCACGCCACCCCTCCAGCTGGCCGGCCCATTCGCGCGGCGCATCGTTGTCGCGGCGGGCGAAGGCGCCGGCCTTGGCGATATAGGCCGTCAGGTAGGGCAGCAGCGCCGCGACCAGTACGCACCAGTAGGCCAGCGTCAGGTGGCTCGCATTCATGTCTTGTTGCTCAACGACGGTCGACCAGCGCGTGCGCGATGGTGCCCAGGTCGACGTATTCGAGTTCGCTGCCCGCGGGCACGCCCCGGGCCAGCCGCGTGACGGCCAGGCCGCGGCTGCGCAGCGACTCGGCGATCACATGCGCGGTCGCTTCGCCTTCGGCGGTGAAGTTGGTGGCGACGATCACCTCGCTCACGTGGCCATCGGTGGCCCGCGCCACGAGCTGATGCAGCCCGATGTCGCGCGGCCCCACGCCGTCGAGGGGGCTCAGACGCCCCATCAGCACGAAGTAGTAGCCACGGAAGGCGCCGGTGCGCTCCAGCGCCGCCTGGTCGGCAGGCGTCTCCACCACGGCCAGCTTGCTCGCGTCGCGCTGCGGGTCACGGCAGACCTCGCACAGCTCGGCCTCGGTGAAGGTGTTGCAGCGGCTGCAGTGGTGCACCTGCAGCACCGCGTCCTGCAGCGCGCGGGACAGCACCTGGGCGCCGTTGCGGTCATGCTGCAGCAGATGGAAGGCCATGCGCGAGGCCGACTTGGCGCCCACGCCCGGCAGGCGCCGCAGCGCCTCGATCAGCGTGTCGAGCGAATGGGCGTCGGACATCGTGCGGCGGCGGGCGCGAGGCTCAGAACGGGAACTTCATGCCCCCGGGCAGGCCCGGCATGCCGGCCGTGATCTTGCCCATCTTCTGCTCGCTGGTTTCCTCGGCCTTGCGCACCGCGGCATTGAAGGCGGCGGCCACCAGGTCTTCGAGCATGTCCTTGTCGTCGGCCAGCAGGCTGGGGTCGATGGTCACGCGCTTGACGTCGTGCTTGCAGGTCATGACGACCTTGACCAGGCCGGCGCCGGATTCGCCTTCGACCTCGATGTGGGCCAGCTCTTCCTGGGCCTTCTTGAGGTTGTCCTGCATGGCCTGGGCCTGTTTCATCAGGCCGGCGAGTTGTCCTTTGTTGAACATGGGGCGGGTTCCTTCCTAGGTCTGGAGATGAGGTTGACGATGAACGGAATCAGGCCGGCTTTAGCGAGCCGGGCACGATGCGGGCGTCCCACTGGCGCATGAGCGCCTGCACATCGGGATCGCCCATGATGGCTTGCTCGGCCGCGAGTTGCCGGGCCTCGGCAGCCGCCTTGTTGCGCAGCGCCGGGCTGTCGACCACGGCGCCGACCTCGATGACCAGCCGCACGGCATGGCCAGCGCCGGCCAGCGCATTCTGCAGCCGCTCGCGGCTGGCGCCCTGGTTGAGGGTTTCGCGTTCCACGCGCAACAGCCACTGGTCGACGTCGCGCGCCACGAGTTGCGACTGCAGCGCCAGCTCGCGTGCCAGGGCATTGATCGCCTCGGCGGCCACGAGAGCCATCACCGTCTGGTGCCAGAAGTCGCCTTCTTCGCTGGGACGGATACGCCCGGCGGCGGACTCGCGCGGCGTCTCGCGCGCGCCAGGGGGCGGCTGCACACGCAGCGGGACGGCGACGACAGGGGTGTCGACATCGGCGTCCGCGGACGCGGGCGCCCATGCACGCGCAGGCGGTGCGGGGCTGCGCGCCGGCATGTCGACGACGGGCAGGCGCTGCACGGGATGGGCGGCGTCGGGCGGGGCGGCATCGGCGCGGCGGGGAACAGGCGGTCGCGCAGGTGCTGCGCCCACGGCAGCATCGACCACAGCGGGTTCGCCGGCAATGACTGCCGCCCCAGGCCGCGGCACGGACATATCGGAATTGGGCCGGGCAGCCACGGGCTCGACCGGAACAGGCGCCGTCGATGATGCGCGCCCAGTGCCCGCGTCGCTGGGCGCGGGCGCTCCTCCCACAGAAGAGGTGCGTGAAGGTGCCGGGGCGGGTGCCTGAGAAGGTGCAGCGGCCGACGCCGGTCGCGGCGCAGCCGCCGCGGGCCGCGCTTCAGCGTTCAGCGGACTTTTTTTTTCAGCCCCGCCCGAAGGCTTGAAGGCCAGCAAGCGCAGCAAGACCATGATGAGCCCGGCGTACTCGTCGGGCGCCAGGCCCAGTTCGGCCCGGCCGTGCAGGCAGATGCTGTAGAGCAGTTGCGTCTCGTCGGGCGGCATTGAGGCCGCGAGCCGCGCCACCTCGGCAGCATCCGGATCGCCCGTGTCGACGGCTGCGGCGCGGGACGGCACCGCCTGCAACACGGCCATGGCCTGCAGAACGGCGGTCATCTCTTCCAGCGTGGACGCAGCGGCCAGGCCTGCCACGCGCATGGCCTCGACCGTCTCGACCACCGTGCCGCCATCGCCACGCGCAAGGGCGTCGATCAGGGCATGCACGTGGCCGCGATCGGCGCTGCCCAGCATCTGCCTCACGCCCGCCTCGGCCAGGCTGCCGTTGCCATAGGCGATGGCCTGGTCGGTGAGGGACAGCGCATCGCGCATGGAGCCGCGCGCCGCACGCGACAGCAGGCGCAGCGCCCCTGGCTCGGACTCGATCTGCTCGGCGCCCAGGACACGCGTCAGGTGGTCCAGCACCGTCTCGGGCGCCATCGGCCGCAGGTTGAACTGCAGGCAGCGGCTGAGCACGGTCACCGGCACCTTCTGCGGATCGGTGGTGGCCAGCACGAACTTGAGGTACTCGGGCGGCTCCTCCAGCGTCTTGAGCATCGCGTTGAAGGCGGTGTTCGTCAGCATGTGCACTTCGTCGATCATGAAGACCTTGAAGCGCCCCTGGACCGGCTTGTAGACCGCCTGCTCCAGCAGGCCCTGGACCTCGTCCACGCCGCGGTTGGAAGCCGCATCGAGCTCTGTGTAGTCGACAAAACGGCCGGCGTCGATGTCGGTGCAGGCCTGGCACACGCCACAAGGCGTGGCGGTGATGCCGCCCTGCCCGTCCGGACCCTGGCAATTGAGCGACTTGGCGAGGATGCGCGAGACCGTGGTCTTGCCCACGCCACGCGTGCCGGTGAACAGGTAGGCATGGTGCAGCCGCTGCTGCGTGAGCGCATTGCTCAAGGCCTGCACCACATGCTCCTGGCCCACCATCTCGCCAAAATTGCGAGGACGGTATTTGCGGGCGAGCACGAGGTAGGACATCCGGTCGATTCTAAGAGGCGGTGCCATTGGCCCCGGGAAGGCCCGCCGCCCCGGGATGGCTTGCACGCGTGGGTTATGATCTACCTCGACGGGCCTCCCCGCATGGTCAAGCGGCCAACCGGGTCAGGTGGGGAACCAAGCAGCCCTAACTGCGTAGCCAGTGCCGGGGGTAAGGCTCGTCACCTTCTTCTTTTCTCCCCCACTCCTTCATCGCGCGGTCTCACCCGCACCGACGCTAGCGCCCGCCCGCAAAGCCGGCCAGCATCCGGTCGATCAGGGACACCAGGGGCGACTCCAGCATCGGCAGAACCCACGCGATGGCCGCCATGCCCGCCGTCAGCGTGACCGGGAAGCCGATGGCATAGATGTTCATCTGCGGCGCCACGCGCGAAATGATGCCGAGCATCAGGTTGACGAACAGCAGCAGCCCCACCATCGGCATCGCGATCCACAGCGCGCTGGCAAAGAGCTCCGCGCCCAGCTCATGCACCCGCACGCGCATCAGCGCGTCCATCAATCCGCCGCCGATGGGAAAGACCTCGAAGCTCTTGATGACCGCCATCAGCACGGCCAGGTGGCCGTTGATGACGACGAAGAGCAGCGTGGCCAGCGTGCCGAAGAAGCGCGATACGCCGCTGGCCTGCGCATTGCTGATGGGGTCGAAGAAGCTGGCGTAGTTCAGCCCCATCTGAAGGCCGACCAGTTCACCCGCCAGCTCGACCGCAGCCAGGATGAGACGCGCCGCAAAGCCGATCGCCAGCCCGATGCCGACCTGCTGCGCCACCGCCCCCAGGGCCAGCGGGCTGTCCACCGCGATCAGCGGCACTGCGGGCAGCACGGCCTGCGCCGACAGCGCCACCATGAAGGCCAGGCCCAGGCGCGCGCGCACCGGAATGGCCCGCGAGGAAAAGACCGGCGCGGTCGTGAACAGGCCCAGCACCCGCAGAAAGGGCCACAGGATGGGGGTCAGCCAGGCGGTGAGCTGGGCTTCGGTGAAGGTCAGCATGCTCGTCGCGCACGCCGGGGCGGGCCGCCCCGTGGCACGCCTGCGTTCATCGACGCATCAGGAGACCACGCTGGGCAGCGACTCGATGATGCGGCGGATGTAGTCCACCAGCATCGTCAGCATCCACGGCCCGGCGATGGCGAAGACGGCCACCGCCGCGACCAGCTTGGGCACGAAGGCCAGCGTGGCTTCGCTGATCTGGGTGACGGCCTGAAAGATGCTCACCAGCAGGCCGACGGCCAGCACCGTGAGCAGCACCGGCGCGGACACCATCAGCAGCATGAGCAGCGCATCCTGGCCGGTGGTGAGCACCATCTGGGCATTCATGAATCGTTCCTCGTTTCGCAGGTCAGGTGACGAAGCTGGCGGCCAGCGAACCGAGCAGCAGGTTCCAGCCGTCCGCCAGCACGAACAGCATCAGCTTGAAGGGCAGCGCCACCAGTACGGGCGACAGCATCATCATGCCCAGCGACATCAGCACGCTGGACACCACGATGTCGATCACCAGGAAGGGGATGAAGATCATGAAGCCGATCTGGAAGGCCGACTTCAGCTCGCTGGTGGCGAAGGCCGGGATCAGCACGCGCATCGGCGCGGTCTCGGCCGTGGCATCCGACGGCAGCTTGGCCAGCCGCGCGAACAGCGCGAAGTCCGACTGGCGCGTCTGCTTGAGCATGAACTGGCGCATCGGCTGTTCGGCGCGCGAGAGCGCCTCGTCGATGGCGATGGCGTTGCGGCTGTAGGGCTCGTAGGCCTCGGCATAGACCTTGTCCAGCGTCGGGCCCATGACGAACAGCGTGAGAAAGAGCGACAGTCCGATGACCACCTGATTGGGCGGCGCCGCCTGCGTACCCAGCGCCTGGCGCATCAGCGACAGCACGATCACGATGCGGGTGAAGCCCGTCATCATCAGCACGATGGCCGGCAGGAAGCTCAGCGCGGTGAAGAACAGCAGCGTCTGGATCGGCACCGAGTAACTCGTGCCGCCAGCGCCCTGCCCGATCAGCAGCGGCAGCTGGCCGGCAGGCGGTGACTGCTGCGCGAGCACCGGCAGCGCGAGGGCCAGGCCGAGGCCCAGCCCGGCGATCCACTTACGCATCGGCGGGCTCCTGCAGCGACGGGGACGTGGCCGCCGGCAGCGTATGCAGGCAGTTGACGGCCTGCGCCGTCACACCCAGCACCAGCCAGGTCCGTGCATGGGCCGGCCCCACCTCCACGGTGACCACGCGCTGCTGCGGTCCCACGGCCACGGCCGACACCACGCGCGAGGCGGCGTCGGCCGCCCCGGGCGCCAGCAGCTGGCGGGCGCGGATGCGGCGCAGCACGAAGGGCAGCGACGCGATCAGCGCGATGAACAGGGCGATGAAGAGCAGACTCTGAGTCACGCGGTGGACGTCCGGGGCGATCTGGGGTGGCGAATCGGGAGCGGGTCAGGCGCGGTGCACGCGGCGCAGCCGCTCCGAGGGCGTCACCACATCGGTCAGGCGGATGCCGAAGCGGTTGTTGACCACCACCACCTCGCCCTGCGCAACCAGGTAGCCGTTGACCAGCACGTCCATGGGCTCGCCGGCCAGCGTGTCCAGCTCGACGATGGTGCCCTGGCCCATCTGCAGCACCTGCTTGATCGGCACCTTCTTGCGGCCCAGCTCCACCGACAGCTGCACGGGAATGTCCAGCACGCGCTGGATGTCCTGCGCCATCGCCGCCGCATCGGGCGCAGCCGCGGCGCCGCCGGGCTCGCCCGGCTCCAGCGGCTCGGCCCAGGCGGCGGAAGAGGAAGAGGTGTCATTGCTCATGGAAGGCTCCTTGGCTGCCGAGGTGCTGCTCGATGCGCAGCGCATAGCGGTCGTTGTGCGTGCCGTAGCGGCAGGCGAAGACGGGGGCGCCTTCGATGGTGGCGAGCACCATCGGCTGGCGGTCGAGGTGGATGAAATCGCCGGGCTTCATGGCGAGAAGGTCGGCCACGCTGAGTTCCGCCTGGGCCAGTTCAGCCACGAGCGTGACCTCGGCGGCCTGGATCTCGCGCGCCAGCTGGCCGACCCAGCGGCGGTCCTCCGCCAGCGCGGTCGCCTGCTGCGGCCCGTAGAGGACGTCGCGGATCGGCTCGAGCGCGGCGTAGGGCAGGCACAGGCGCAACTCGCCCTCGTAGGTGCCGAGCGTGATGGACAGCGTGGTCACCACCAGCGCGTCCTGCGGCGTCGCGACGCCGGTGAACTGCGGCAGGCGCTCATGGCGCACATAGCTGGGCACGAGCGGATAGACGTCCTTCCAGGCGCGGGCGTATTCCTGGCCCAGCAGCACCATCAGGCGCTGGATCACCCGCTGCTCGGTCGGTGAAAAGTCGCGGTCGATGGGCGTGTGGACGGTGCCGCCACCGCCGTAGAGCGCATCGACCAGTGCCGAGACGAAGCCGCTGTCGCAGGCCACCAGCGCACTGCCGCGCAGCGGCTGCAGGCCATAGACGCCGAAGCAGGCAGGCATGGCCATCTCGCCCGTGTAGTCGGCCATGACCTCTTCCCAGCGCCGCACCTGCACGCCCGTGGTGCTCAGCTGCGCGCTGCGGCGTGAAAGCTGGAACAGCCCCTGGCCCAGGTGGCGCACGAAGCGTTCGTTGACGACATCCAGCATCGGTAGCGGCTGGCGCACGCGGCGATCGCTGGGCAGCAGCTCCAGCACGCCGGGTGGTGCGGCATCGTCCGGCTGGCGGTCTGAAAGGGTGTCCTCGCTCATCGGTGTCCCCGTGGGCAGCGCCGTCGTCCGATCACTGCACGATGAAGGCAGCGAACAACACGGCGCGGATCGGGCCGTTGTAGCGCTGGCTGAGGGGCCGCTTGTCGCCTTCGCCCTCGGCGCGAACCGGCCGCGGCGCACGCAGCCCGACCACGCGGGAGACCTCGACCACGATGTCCTGGGCCAGCTTGTCCTTGCCGTCGCGCTTGAGCAGCTCCTCTGCGGTGCGCTGCGACACGAGCATCAGGATGCTGCTGCGCACGGCGGGAAGACGCTGCTTGATTTGGTCGCCCACCTTGTCGTCGCCCAGTTCCAGCGTGATGCCGACCTGGGCAAAGCGGTCGCCGCCGGGATCGGCCAGGTTGACCACCATGTTCTCTAGTGCCATGTAAACGGGCGCGGGCCGCTTGGCAGCGGCCGGGGCTTCGTCTTCTTCTTCATCGCCGGACGTCGCCTCGGCATGCGCTTCCTTGCCCTTCGCGTGGCTGCCGCCCTTCATGAAGAACCAGGTCCCGCCCGCGGCGCCGCCCACGAGGACGAGCACGGCCACGACGATCACGATGATCTTGATGAGGTTGCTCTTGGGCTTGGCGGCCCCTTCGGCGGCGGCAGTGGCGGACACGGATCATTCCCCTCGGGTTGGAAAGGCCCGGCACCGGACCTTGGGAGAATTATTCGGCGCAGCCGCCCGGCCCGAGCCGTCGAACAAAGGCAGGAAAACCGGCTTCTTCCCGGATTACACGAACAGGTCGAGCGCGCCCCGCCCCGGTGCGCCCGGTTGTCCGGCCGACGCGACACGAATGGCGGGCGCCGCCGCAGCCCTCCCGTCACGGTGTTCGGCACCCTGGCCGGATGAGCCTTGCCCCTGCGCCTGGGCCTGCGCGCCCAGGCCCTGTCCGCCACCCTGCCCCGGTGCCGTGCCCACGCTGGCCGAGCCGAGGCTCAGGCCCTGGCCTGCCAACATCTGTTCGAGTTGCGGCAGTGACTGGTGGATCAGCTGACGCGCCTGCCGGTCGTCGGTCTGGAAGAGCACCTGCGCCTCCTGCCCCTGCAGCCGCACTTGCACGGAGACCGGCGCGTCGCCCGGCCCGGCGACCGTGAGCTGCGCGCCCTGCGCCTGCTGCGCCGCCCACCAGCTGACCTGGTCGAACAGCGCTTCGGAGGCGTCCCTGAAGGCCATGCCTGCCTCGGCTGTCGCCGACGGCGACAGCACGGGCAGCGTTGCGCCCAGGTCGGGAGCACCAGGCGCCTGCCAGCCGCCCGGAATCGTCGCGCCGGAACCTGCGGACGGCCCGTCGTCATCGGGCTGCTCGACGCGCTGCCAGGCCGACGCGAAGTCGGGCGACAGCGTGGCTGCGTTGGGCACGGGCTGGGCAGACCCAGCGTCGGCTGCCGGAACGACGACCTGGGTCGGGGCATGCAGGGCTGCCGCCTGGGACGGCGCCTGCGCTTCCTGTGCGGCGAGCGACGGCGTCGTCGTCGGCGGGGTGGGCGTGACGACGGGATGCGGCGCGCGCCCCACTTCCGGCACCGGCCGGTGATCGCCCAAGGCCTGGCCCAGCATGCGGGTCTGCCACGTCGCCGTACCAGCCGCGCTGGCCGCTTCCGCGGGCGTCTGCACGACCGGCAGCGTGGCCGGCCGCCCGCCGGGCAGCGGGGGAGCCACAGCAGGCGCGACCGCGGGTCGGGCCTGCAGGTTGGCCAGGGTCGGGTCAGCAGCCGGCACCTCCGCAGTCGGCGCATCAGCGGCGGCTGCGACGATCGCCCCGGAACGCCCTCGGACGTCGGGTCCCGGCGCGGCTGGCCTGCGCGCGCCCAGGACCTCGATACCCGAGGCGCCCGCCCCCACGGCCTCGGCAGGCGCGGTGCCTGAGCCGTCGGCCTTCTGCATGAGTTGCGACAGCATCAGGGCAAGATCGGGTGGGGTGGCGTCGGCGGCGTCGGTCGGTTGCTGCACATCCACGGCCACCTTGCCACGGCTTTCGC
>NZ_CAJYES010000175.1 GCF_913773995.1 uncultured Pseudacidovorax sp. | reverse complement strand
GCCGCGAATGGCACCTCCGCACGCACACCGGCATCCTCCGCCTCGCCGCTGCGCGCGAGCCCTCCTGTTTTCGTGCCTTGGGCCTTGGACCTTGGACCTTTGGGCCTTTGGGCCTTTGGACCTTTGGACCCTAGGGGCTACCGAGACGCTGAGGGTAATGCCGGCCAGCCCACCCCAACCCGTTCGCCCTGGGCGTGTCGAAGCCTCGCCCCTATGGGCAGCAGGCTAGCGGGTCGAGCATCGCCAGGCACATGCGCCGCGCGCCGCTCTGCCCTTCGACAAGCGCAGGGCGAACGGAGTGGGGGCCTGGGCGGCCGAACCCGGCCGTTCGGGCGCAGCGTCGAGGCGGAGGGTGCCGGTGTGCGTGCGGAGGTGCCATTCGCGGCGCCGTGCAGTGCCCCAGGCACGCCGGTGGACAGCGGGCACCCGTGTAGTGAGGCAAGCCGGTCAGCGCGAGCGTGCACCGGGAGCGCGCATGCCGGTGCCCTCCGCCGGGTTACCGTCCCATCACTTGCGCATGGAGACCGCACCCGTGCAGGGGCTTCGAAGCGCTCAGGAGCGCATGAGCTAACCAGCTCAACAGCTCAACAACCCGCCGCGACCGACGCAGCCGGCCTCAGAGATCCTGCAGCCCCATCGCCGGATCGCTCACCGATGGTGCGCCGGTCTCCACGCGGCCAGCGAAGCGGCGGTAAAAGCTCGCGTCGGCGCTGCTGGTGACCGCGAAGTCGTACCAGCGACCGCTGCCCGACAGGTCCCAGTGCTGCTCGGCGCTGGCGCCCGCGGCCACCGTCGCCGTCCACGGCCCGTCGTTGCGGTAGGCCTTGGCGCGGATGGTGAAGCTGCATGCACCGCTGCCGCCGTTGAGCATCTTCAGGTACACGTTGCCATTGGCCACGTCGTAGCACACGCGCAGCTCCGGGTAGGCCGAGCCGCCCGCGCGCAGCGCGTTCAGGTCGCCGCGGAAGTGGCGGTGATAGCCATTGGGGCCGAGCACCCACAGGTCATACAGGCCCGCGTTGTCGGTGGCCACCGCCCAGCTGTCCTCCAGCTGCTTGCCCGGCTCCACCATGTAGCGGCGGGGCAGCCGGTCCAGGTTGAGCTTGTCGTAGACGTGGAACACCGCCGCCTGCTTGCCCGTGTTGCTGAAGATCAGCCGCACGGTGCCCGCCGATGCATCGACGCGGGCGCTGGTGTGCAGCTCGTAGGGCAGGGCCCGCGAGGGGCGCGTGCCGGTGGCCTGGCGCGGCAGCTGTTGCGTGGCGGGCGGCACGATCTGCGCGAGCGCCTGCTGCTGGGCGCGAAGCTGGTCCGCCTCGGCCTGGGTCTTGCGGCCCGCGAGCGTGGGCAGGGCCTCGTTGTTGGGGTTCGCGAAGTTGAAGGCGCTGGTCAGGTCACCGCACACCGCACGGCGGTAGGCGCTGATGTTGGGCTCCATGACGCCGAAGCGCTGCTCCAGGAAGCGCAGCACCGAGGTGTGGTCGAAGACCTGCGAGTTGACCCAGCCGCCGCGGCTCCACGGCGAGATCACGTACATGGGCACGCGCACCCCCGGGCCGTAGACCTTGCCGTCGGGCAGCGGCTGGCCGGGCGAGGCCACCGGGTGCGTGAAGCGCTCGAAGGCGACGTCGGCGTCGGGCAGCGTCGTCTTGCCGGCGAAGGTTCCATCGCCGTTGGGCGAGGGGGCCGAGGGCGAAGGCACATGGTCGAAGTAGCCGTCGTTCTCATCGAAGTTGACGAAGAGCACCGTCTTGCTCCACACCTCGGGCACGGCGGTGAGCGCGTCCAGCACCTCCTGGATGTACCAGGCGCCCTGCACCGGGCTCGACGGGCCGGGGTGCTCGGAGTACGTGGCCGGCGCCACGATCCACGACACCTGCGGCAGCTTGCCGTTCTTGATGTCCTGCTTGAAGGTGCCCAGCAGACCGCCGTCGGGCATGGTGTTGGCGATGCCCTTGTAGAGCGGGTTGCCGGCGTTGTCGCTGGCCGGGTCGTAGGCGGGCGACGCGGCGTCGTTGCTCACCGGCTTGCCCGAAGCCTCGTTGGCCTTGCGGTACTGCACGAAGCCGGCCAGCGGGTTGTCGGTGAAGTTGTCGGGCATGAACTGGTAGACCATCCAGCTCACCTTGGCCGCCTCCAGCCGCTCGGGGTAGGTCTTCCAGTTGTAGCCCTGGGTCGAGGGGCCGATGTCGTCCCACACGTTCACCACCGAGGCCACGTTGGCGCCGGTGGGGCCGTTGGTGCCGGTCCACAGGAACATCCGGTTGGAGTTGGTGCCCGTGTGCATCGCGCAGTGATAGGCGTCGCAGATCGTGAAGGCATTGGCCAGCGCGAACTGGAAGGGCAGCTCCGCCTCCTTGTAGTAGCTCATGGAGGCCGTGTTCTTGTAGCGCGGCCACTGATACATGCGCCCGCCATCCCACGCGTTCTGGCCGTCGGTCCAGGAGTGGGGCGTGCCGCTTACGCGCTGGGCATTGCCCTTGCTGCCGTCCAGGTAGTAGGGCAGCACCGGCTTGCCGTTGGCATCGGACTGCTGCCACACGTTCAGGCCTTTGGGCAGCGGAATGGTGAAGCGGTCGCCGAAGCCGCGCACGCCCATCAGCGTGCCGAAGTAGTTGTCGAAGGAGCGGTTCTCCTGCATCAGGATGACCACGTGCTCGACGTCCTTGATGGTGCCGGTGACGTTGTTGGCCGGAATGGCCAGGGCCTTGCGGATGCTGGGCGGAAAGGCCGCCAGCGTGGCGGCGGCGATGCCCGAGGTGGCCGAGGCCTGGAGGACTTTGCGACGGGAATTCATGGTGTGGGTGTCGTCGTGGTTCTGCGTGGGGCGGCGGGCTCAGGGTGCGCAGCGCATGTCGGGTGCCTTGCTGCCGTCGCCGGTGGCGGGCGGCGTGGTGCCGCTGTTGCCGGTGCCGGCACCCGGCGTGCTGCCGCCGACGGCGGGCACGAAGCCGCTGCCGCCACCGCTGCCGCCGCAGGCGGACAGGGCGGCGCAGGTGGCCAGCACGACGAGGCCGGTGCGCAGGGAGAGGAGGGTGTGGGACATGGTGGGTTGCTCGTGGTCGGGGATGGAAGGGAAGAGGTGGGGCGGACGGCTCAACGGTCGGCCAGGCCCATGGCCGGATCGCTCACCGACGGCGCGCCGGTCTCGACGCGGCCGGCGAAGCGGCGGTAGAAGGCGGGGTCGGCGCTGCTGCCGACTTCGAAGTCGTACCAGCGGCCGCTGCCGGCCAGGTCCCAGTGCTGCTCGGCGGTGGCGCCGGGTGCCAGGGTGGCGGTCCAGGGGGCGTCGTCGCGGTAGGCCCTGGCGCGGATCGTCAGCGTGCAGGCGGCGGTGCCGTCGTTGCGCATGCGCAGGTAGACGTTTCCATTGGCCACGTCGTAGCAGACGCGCAGTTCCGGGCTGGCCGTGCCCGCGGCGCGACTGGCGTTCAGGTCGCCGCGGAAGTGGCGGTGATAACCGTTGGGGCCGAGCACCCACAGGTCGTACAGGCCCGCGTTGTCGGTGGCGGCGGCCCAGCTGTCGTCCAGCTGCTTGCCGGCCTCCACCATGTAGCGGCGCGGCACGCGGCCGAGGTTGAGCCGGTCGTAGACGTGGAACACCGCCGCCTGCTTGCCGGTGTTGCCGAAGATCAGCCGCACGGTGCCGGCAGCGGCATCCGCCCGCGCGCTGGTGTGCAGCTCGTAGGGCAGGGCGCGCGAGGGTCGCGCGCCGGCGGCCTGGCGCGGTAGCTGCGGGTTGGCCGGCGGCACGATCTGCGCCAGCGCCTGCTGCTGCGTGCGCAGCTGGTCGGCCTGGTCGCGCGACTTGCGGCCCGACAGCGTGGGCAGCGGCTCGCCATTGGGATTGACGAAATTGAAGGCGCTGGTCAGGTCTCCGCAGACGGCCCGGCGGAAGGGGCCGATGTTGGGTTCCGCGACGCCGAAGCGCTGCTCCAGGAAGCGCAGCACCGAGGTGTGGTCGAAGACCTGCGAGTTGACCCAGCCACCACGGCTCCAGGGCGAGATCACGTACATGGGCACGCGCGGGCCGGGGCCGTACACGCGGCCGTCGGGCTTGGGCTGGCCGGTGCTGCCGTCGGGCGCGGCATGGGTGAAGTACTCGGCGGCGAGCGCCGAATCGGGCAGCGTGGTCTTGCCGGCGTAGCTGCCGTCGCCATTGGGCGAGGGCGCCGACGGCGAGGGCACGTGGTCGAAGTAGCCGTCGTTCTCGTCGAAGTTCACCAGCAGCACCGTCTTGCTCCAGACCTCGGGCACGGCGGTGAGCGCGTCCAGGATCTCCTGGATGAACCAGGCGCCCTGCACCGGGCTCGACGGGCCGGGATGCTCGCAGTAGATGGAGGGCGCGTTGATCCACGACACCTGCGGCAGCCGGCCCTCGCGCACGTCGCGGCGGAAGGCGTCGAGGTAGTCCTCGGGCTTGCTGCCCGGCAGCGTATTGGCGATGCCCTTGTAGAGCGGGTTGCCGGCGTTGTCGGTGGCCGGGTCGTAGGCGCGGTAGGGCGTGGCTTGGCCGCTGTTCGAATAGGGCTGGTTGGGCGCGCCGCCGCTGCTCACGGGGTAGGGCGATGCCAGGTTGGCCCGGCGGAACTGGCGGAAGGCGCCCAGCATGTTGTCGCCCCATTCGTCGGGCATGTTCTGGTACGAGATCCAGCTGACCTTGGCATCCTCCAGCCGCTCGGCATAAGTCTTCCAGGTGTAGCCGGTGGTGACGGCCGAAGCCCGGCCGTCGAGCCAGTCCCATTCGTTGCGCACGAAGGCCACGTTCTGGGCCGTCGGGCCGTTGGTGCCGGTGAGGTGGAAGGCGCGGTTGGCGTCCGTGCCCGTGTGCATCGCGCAGTGGTAGGCGTCGCACAGCGTGAAGGCATTGGCCAGCGCGAACTGGAAGGGCACCTCGGCTTCCTGGTGGTAGCCCATGGCCTTGGTGGTCTTGTAGCGCGGCCATTGCGCCAGGCGGCCGTTGTCCCAGGCCTTCTGGCTGTCGTCCCAGTCGTGCGGCGTGCCGCCGTCGCGCTGGGCGTTGCCCTTGCTGCTGTCGAGGTGGAAGGGCAGGATGACCTTGCCGTTGCCGTCGCTCTGCTGCCAGACGTTGAGGCCGCCGGGCAGCGGCACGGTGAAGCGGTCGCCGAAGCCGCGCACGCCCGGCAGCGTGCCGAAGTAGTGGTCGAAGGAGCGGTTCTCCTGCATCAGGATGACCACATGCTCGACGTCCTTGATCGTGCCGGTGACGTTGTTGGCCGGAATGGCCAGCGCACGGCGGATGCTGGGCGGAAAGGCGGCCAGGGCGGCGGCAGCACCGGCCGTGGTGGCCGAGGCTCGCAGGAAGTTGCGGCGGGTGTTCATGAGGGCGGCTCCTTCAGCGCGGCAGGGTGGACAGCGGCTGCGCCGCCTTGAACATGCTGGCGATCTCGTCGGCCGTGAGGGCACGGCGCCAGATGGCGAAGTCGTCGAAGTCCATGGCGCCACGCGGCGAGCTGGTCTCGCGCTGGTAGTACAGGCCGGTGCCGTCTTCGTTGAGGCCGATGCCGTTCTTCAGGCCGCCGAGCTGGGCGACGAGGGTGCTGGTGAGCGTGGCGCTGCCGGTCTGCGTGCCCAGGGCCGGGTCGAGCACGTAGCCGGTCATCCTGAGGTTGGCCTTGTCGATGACCACCGCCACATAGGCCCACTGGCCGGCGCTGAGCTTGTAGCCATTGCTGTCGGCGCGGCTGCCGCCGGCACCGACGTTGAAGCGGATCTCGCAGCCGCCGAACAGGCCGATGGCCAGGCCCGCGTTGGCGCCGGTGGTGTAGTTCTTGTTGCCGATCACCGTGCCCCCGTTGCTCACGCCCTGGCTGCAGCTGGCGTCGGTGCGCAGCCAGAAGCCGAGGGTGTAGGCCGTCACGCTGTTGTCGGTGGCCACGTCGGTGCCCTGCAGCAGGCGGTAGCCCGACATGCCGCTGGTGTTCTTGATGGTGCTGTCCACGCGCAGCGCCTTGCCCTTGTAGGGCGCGACGAAGGGGTCGTCGCTCACCAGTGAGCCGGCGGCGGCGTCCGAGGCCCAGGGTGCCATCGTCGAGGCGCCGATCGCATCGATGGTGGGCAGCGCATTGAGCGGGTAGTACGCGGCCAGACCCTGCACCAGCGTGGTCGCGAGCAGCGCGGGCTTGACGTAGGCGATCTGCGCCTGCACGCCGGTGGCCGAGTCGCCGGCCACCACGGTGTAGCGGTAGGCATAGAGCCCGTCCGCGGCGGCCTGGATGTTGTCGGTGTAGCGGGTACTGGCGGCGGGCAAGGTGGCGATCAGCGTGCCGTCGCGGTACACCTTCACCGGCACCTGCGTGTTGCCGGCGAGCGTCCAGCCGAGCACCAGGCTGGCCTTGTCGGCGCCGGCCACGGCGCGAAGCTGGCGCACGGCGGTGCCGGCCTGCAGCGCGATGCCGTCGTAGCCGCGTTGCTCCAGCGCGGGCAGCATGGCCAGGTGCTGCAGCACGGTGGGCGCGAGGTCGGTGGCGGCGGCCGTCTGCAGCAGGGTGGCGATGTCGGCCGGCGGCGCATCGTTCACGGCCGGCAGCGAGGGCAGGGCCTTGTTGCTGGCGATGAAGCTGGTCTTGTCGTCCAGCGACTGGCTGCCGGTGGCGCTGCCGAAGGCATCCAGGCCATGGTCGGCGGTCAGCAGCACGAGCCAGTCTTCCTTGGGGTCGTTGGCCTGGCGACGGGCGATGGCGTCCAGCAGCTGCTGCACGGCGGCCGCCGTGGCGGTGACGCTGGCGCGGTAGCCGGCGCTGCCCAGGCCGTCGGTGGCGGCGCGGGCGGGTGCGCCGTATTCGGCCACGGTGAGGTCGATGCCGGCCTCGATGAGCTGGCGCGTGCGGGTGGTGACGCAGCCGTCGTCGCCGTTGCAGTCCACGCGCCGGTCGATGGCGGCCGCCACGGCGGGGTCGGCGCTCAGGCTGGCGGCGACCGTGCTGCTGGTGACCACGCCGCTCTGAAGGGCGAGGGGCTGCGTGCGCTGGCGCAGCTGGGCCAGCAGCGTGGGCGTGCGTGCGGTGTCGATGCGCTGGTCGGCGCTGTCGAAGGCGACGCCGTGACGCGCCCAGGTGCCGGTCAGCAGTGTGGCGAAGGCGGGGCCGGTGCTGGTGGGCTGGGCGCTGGGCGTGCCGGCGATGCCGCCCGTCCATGCGGGCGCGGCGCGCAGGCTGGTCAGCGCACCGGCCGCCTGCGCCTGGCGCAGGGCGGCGTAGGTCATGCCGTCGATCTGCACCAGCAGCACCTTCGGGCCGCTGCGGCCGGCGTTGGTGCCGGGCGTGGCGGGCGGCGTGCTGCTGCCGGTGGCGGGAGGTGGCGTGGTGGTGCCGCTGCCGCTGCCGCTGCCTGCGGCGGCGATCAGGCCGAGGTTGCTGTTGCCGCCACCTCCGCCGCAGGCGGCGAGCGAGAGGGCGGTGGCCAGGACCAGGAGGCCCGCCTTCCAGGCGGGCGCGGGTCGGGAGGACAGGTGCGTGCGTGGCATGCCGGTTCTTTCTTCGAACGGTCGAATGGACGCGCGGCCTTGCAAGGCCGGCGCGTGTGCTTTCCCCCATCTGCCGTGGCCTGCCTCCTGCCCACGGAGGCAGGAGGAAATTCACAACAAATGACTCAAATGCACAATTTGCCAACAGTCCGTGTCAGTGCCGTGAATTGAGGCCCAGTCGCCGGCGCGATCTCCGCAGCCCGTTCGGGCTGAGCCTGTCGAAGCCGGGCACGGCGCTTCGACAGGCTCAGCGCGAACGGAGGAAGGAAGCTCAGCGCGACACGGTCTGAACTCCCCAGCCCGTTCGGGCTGAGCTCCCCAGCCCGTTCGGGCTGAGCTCCCCAGCCCGTTCGGGCTGAG
>NZ_CAJYES010000174.1 GCF_913773995.1 uncultured Pseudacidovorax sp. | reverse complement strand
CGCCCGATGTGCACAAGAAGCTGATCGACTTCGGTGTCGAGCCGGTCGGCAACACGCCCGCGCAGTTCGCCGAACTGCTCAAGGGCGAGAACGCGCGCTGGCACAAGCTGATCCGTGACCTGAACATCACGCTCGACTGATCCTTCACCGACGCCCGCGCCATCTCCAGGGATGGCGCGGGCGTTTCGCTTTCCGGAGTTGCCGAATGACCGCCTCGACCGCCGCCGCCCCCGCTTCCGTGCCCACCGGCGGCTGCCCCTTCGCCCACGGCGCCGCGCCCGCCCCCTCGGCGCCCAATGGCTGCCCCGTCAGCCATGCGGCGGCCGCCTTCGATCCCTTCAGCGATGGCTACCAGCAGGACCCGCCCGAGTACGTCCGCTGGGCCCGGGAGCAGGAGCCCGTCTTCTACAGCCCGCTGCTGGGCTACTGGGTGGTCACGCGCTACGAGGACATCAAGACGATCTTCCGGGACAACCTCACCTTCAGCCCCTCCATCGCGCTGGAGAAGATCACGCCCACCGGGCCCGAGGCCAACGCGGTGCTGGCCAGCTACGGCTTCGCGCTCAACCGCACGCTGGTTAACGAGGACGAACCCGCCCACATGCCGCGCCGCCGCGCGCTGATGGAGCCGTTCACGCCCGAGCATCTCAAGCATCACGAGCCGCTGGTGCGCCAGTTGGCGCGCGAGTATGTGGACCGCTTCATCGACGACGGCCGCGCCGACCTGGTGGACCAGATGCTGTGGGAAGTGCCGCTCACCGTCGCCCTGCACTTCCTAGGCGTGCCCGAGGAGGACATGGACACGCTGCGCCAGTACTCCATCGCCCACACCGTCAACACCTGGGGCCGGCCGAAGCCGGAGGAACAGGTGGCGGTTGCCCATGCCGTCGGCAACTTCTGGCAGTACGCCGGCCAGGTGCTCGACAAGATGCGCGCCAATCCCGATGCGCCCGGCTGGATGCAGTACGGCATCCGCATGCAGAAACAACTGCCGGAGGTCGTGACCGACTCCTACCTGCACTCGATGATGATGGCCGGCATCGTGGCCGCCCACGAGACCACGGCCAACGCCACAGCCAATGCGATGAAGCTGCTGCTGCAGCATCCCAGCGCGTGGCGCGAAATCTGCGAAGACCCGGGCCTGATCCCTAATGCCGTGGAGGAATGCCTGCGCCACAACGGCTCGGTCGCCGCCTGGCGGCGGCTGGCCACAAAGGACGTGAGCGTCGGCGGCATCGCCATTCCGGCCGGCAGCAAGCTGCTGATCGTCACCTCGTCCGCCAATCACGACGAGCGGCACTTCGCCGATGCCGACCTGTTCGACATCCGCCGCGACAACGCCAGCGATCACCTGACCTTCGGCTACGGCTCGCACCAGTGCATGGGCAAGAACCTCGCGCGCATGGAGATGCAGGTCTTCCTGGAGGAGTTCACCCGCCGCCTGCCGCACATGCGGCTGGCCGAGCAGCAGTTCAGCTATGTGCCCAACACCTCTTTCCGCGGCCCCGAACACCTGTGGGTGGAATGGGACCCGACGGCCAACCCCGAGCGCCGCGATCCGGCCGCCCGCGATGGCGAGCGCGCGCCGGTGCGCATCGGCGAGCCCACGGGCCATGCGCTGACGCGGCCGGTGATCGTCGAGCGTGCAGAGCCGGTCGCCGAAGGCATCGTGCGCCTGCGCCTGGTGGCCGCCGATGGCGGCACCCTGCCCCGCTGGTCGGCCGGTGCGCACATCGACGTGGAATGCGGCGACACGGGGCTGTCGCGCCAGTATTCGCTGTGCGGCGACCCGGACGATGCCCGTGCCTTCGAGATCGCCGTGCTGCTGGAGGCCGAGAGCCGTGGCGGCTCGGCGTGGATGCATGCCCATGCCCACGAGGGCGCCCGCCTGCGCATCCGCGGTCCGCGCAACCACTTCCGGCTCGATGAAGGTGCGCAGGGCCTGGTGTTGATCGCCGGCGGCATCGGCATCACGCCCATCAGCGCCATGGCGCGGCGGGCGCAGGCGCTGGGCATTCCGTACCAATTGCACTACTGCGGCCGGCGCCGAGCCACCATGGCCCTGGTGGACGAGATGCAAGCGCTGCACGGCGAGCGGCTGCACCTGCATGTCGGCGACGAAGGCGGGCGACTGGACCTGGCCGAGCTGCTGCGCTTGCCGATGCCTGGCACGCAGGTCTATGCCTGCGGCCCGACGCACCTGCTCGATGCGCTGGCTGCCCACACCGCCCACTGGCCCGAGGACAGCCTGCGCGTGGAGCACTTCGCCTCCACCCTCGGCACCCTGGACCCGAGCCTGGAGCATGGCTTCGAAGCCGAGCTGAAGGACTCCGGCCTGACCATCGCCGTGCGCGCCGACCAGACGCTGCTGCAAGCCCTGCGCGCCGCCAACATCGACGTGCAGAGCGACTGCGAGGAGGGCCTGTGCGGCTCCTGCGAGGTGGCCGTGGTCGACGGCGAGATCGACCACCGCGACCGGGTGCTCACCCGCGCCGAGCGCGAAGCGAACCGCAAGATGATGAGTTGCTGCTCGCGCGCCTGCGGGCAGAGGATCGTGCTGCAGCTTTAAGAAGGTGTGAACGAGCCCGCCATGCGCGGCGCCGAGCGCCTCGATCCCCGTCACGGGCAACCGCGCTTCGACATCGCGGCCGGCGTGGCCTGGTACTCGCTGCTGGACCGGCTCAGCCAGCGATGAGGGCGGCGCCCTTCGCGCGCCACCAGTCGATGAAGGCGCGCAGCGCCGGCGAGGCCTGGCGCCGGCCCGGGTAGTACAGCTGAAAGCCGGTGCCCGGTGGGCACCAGTCGTCCAGCGCCGCGACGAGGCGTCCACTGTGCAGGTGCGGCGCCGCCATGGCCTCGTACACGTAGGCCCAGCCGACGCCGTCCAGCGCGGCCTGGAGCGCGAGCGGCTGATCGTCCACCGTCAGCCGGCCCCGCACGTCGAGCGCCACGCGTTCGGTGCCGCGGGCGAACTCCCAGTGGTACATCTCGCCGTGGGGGAACCGCTGCCGGATGCAGGGCCGATCGAGCAGTGCCCACGGGTCGGCCGGTGGACCGCCTTCGGCCAGCAGCGCTGGCGTGCCCACCACCACGAAGCGTTGGGGGCCACCCATCGGCATGGCCACCATGTCGCGCGGCACCGCTTCCTCGAAGCGGATCCCGGCGTCGCAGCCTGCGGCGACGATGTCCAGAAAGCCATCCTGCGTCTGAAGTTCGAGCGCGATGCGTGGATGGTCGGCGAGGAAGGCCGACATCACCGGCGCCATGACCAGTTGCGCGGCGCTGCGGGGCATGTTCAGGCGCAACAGGCCGACGGGTTCGCCGGCGGCTTCGTGCGCGGACTGCCATGCGGCCTCCAGTCCATCGAGATGCGGCCGCACGCGCGCCAGCAGTTGCAGGCCGAACGCGCTCGGTGCGACGCTGCGCGTGGTGCGCTGGACCAGTGGCTGGCCCAACACGTCTTCCAGCGCGCGCACCGACTGGCTCACCGCGGAAGGCGTCACGCCCAGGCGTGCGGCGGCGCGGCGATAACTCTGCAGTTCGGCCACGGCGGCGAAGGCGCGCAACTGGCGAAGATCGGGCGTCGACGGGCTCATGGCCCCGGATTGTGTAGCCGGGCTGGATGGGCCATGCAGCCCGGGCCGGATTGCGGCGGCGGCTGCCGCGGACGACGATGCAGACCTGTTCCGCATGCCGGCGTCATGGCGGCAGTGGGCGTGGGCCGCCCCCTCTCGCGTCTTGCCGGAAGGCCGGCGCGCCCGGCAGCCCCCTCGCGGCCCCTCCTCTTCTTCCACAAGGCTTCCATGACCATCTGCCCCACCCCATCCTCGCTCCTCGGCGTCGCGCCTCGACCGCTGGCCGGCCGCACGGTCTTTCCGGTCGGCCTCGGCTGCATGGGCATGAGCGAGTTCTACGGTGCCAGCGACGACACCGAATCGCTCGCCACGCTGCGTGCCGCGGTCGACCTCGGCGTCCAGCATTTCGACACGGCCGATACCTACGGCTTCGGCCACAACGAATCGCTTCTGGGCCGCTTCCTGGGTGGACTGGCGCCTGACGCGCGATCGCGGCTGACCGTGGCCACCAAGTTCGGCATCGTGCGCGAGCCGGGCCGCTACGAGCGACGCATCGACAACACGCCAGCCTACATCCGGTCTGCCTGCGAGGCCTCGCTGCGACGGCTGGGCACGGACTGCATCGACCTCTATTACTGCCACCGGCGCGACCCGGCCGTGCCCATCGAGGAGGTGGCCGGCGCCATGGCGCAACTGGTGAGCGATGGCAAGGTACGCGCCATCGGCTTTTCCGAGATTGGCGCGGACAGCCTGCGCCGCGCCAATCTCGGAAAAGCCGATGGAGA
>NZ_CAJYES010000173.1 GCF_913773995.1 uncultured Pseudacidovorax sp. | reverse complement strand
TGCCCGCCGCCCGACATCTTTTCCATGCATCCCGATCTGGCGGCACGGAGCGGCGCATGACCCCGGCCGCGACCGAGGGTCCGGCCTACGACGGCCTGCCGCAACCGCAGCGCGGCCGCGCGATGGCCGTGATCATCGTGGCCATGATCGTGTCGGTGCTCGACGGCACCATCCTGAACCTGGCGCTGCCGGGCATCGCCCGGTCGCTCGACGCCAGCCCGGCCCATGCGGTGTGGGTGGTCAACGCCTACCAGATCGCCACGCTGGTGCTGCTGTTGCCGCTGGCGCGGCTGGGCGAGCAGATCGGCTTCCGCCGCGTCTACATGGCTGGCATGGCGTTGTTCACGGTGGCCTCGCTGGGCGCGCTGATGTCCAGCAGCCTGGGCTGGCTGATTGCGGCGCGCGCCGTCCAGGGAGTGGGTGCAGCGGGGCTCATGAGCGTGAATGCGGCGTTGGTGCGCCTGACCTATCCGCGCAGCCAGCTCGGCAAGGGCATGGCGATCAATTCGATGGTGGTGGCCGCCTCGTCGGTGGCCGGCCCGTCGGTGGCGGCCGCGGTGCTGGCGGTGGCGGACTGGCCCTGGCTCTTCGCCATCAACATTCCGCTGGGCGTGGCGGTGCTGTGGCTGGGCTGGCGGGCGCTGCCGCCCAACGTCGGCCCGGCGCTGGGCGACCGCATGCGCGTGCTCGACGTGCTGCTCAACATCGGCATGTTCTCGCTCTTCTTCCTGGGTGTGGATCGCCTGGGCGTGCAGGACGGCCAGACGGGCGGGCGCCTCGACGGCTGGCTGTGGCTCGGTGGCGGCCTGCTGCTGGGCGCGGTCTACATCCGGCGCCAGTGGTCGATGCGGGTGCCGCTGTTCCCGGTGGACCTGCTGCGCATTCCGGTGTTCGCGCTGTCCATGGGCACCTCCGTCAGTGCCTTCGCGGCGCAGATGCTGGCCTACATCGCGCTGCCTTTCCTGCTGCTCGATGCCTTCGGCCGCACGCATGTGCAGGCCGGCCTGCTGCTGACCGCGTGGCCGCTGGCCATCGTGGCCACCGCGCCCATCGCGGGCCGCCTGATCGGTCGCGTGCCCGACGGGCTGCTGGGCGGCATCGGACTGGGTCTGCTGGCCGTCGGCCTGTCGCTGCTGGCCTTGCTGCCCGATGCGCCCACCAATGGCGACATCGCCTGGCGCATGGCCCTGTGCGGCGTGGGTTTCGGGCTGTTCCAGTCGCCCAACAACCACACCATCGTGACCGCGCCGCCGCCGCACCGCAGTGGCGCCGCCAGCGGCATGCTGGGGACGGCGCGTCTGACGGGCCAGACCGTGGGCGCCGTCGTGCTCGCCACCATCTTCAGCGTGTGGGATCCGCACCTGCGCACGGGCCCCGAGGTGGCGCTGGGCGTGGCGGCGCTCTTCGCGGCGGTGTCAGGCGTGTGCAGCTCGCTGCGGCTCAAGACGGCGGAGGGTCACGCCACCGCCTGACGAGGGCGCCGGCGTTGCGCGTGGTCGGGACGCATGAGCGTGTGACTGGAAGACCCGGCCATCCGCGAATGGGTCTTCAGACCATCCGCTGGATCTTCTTGTGCCGCCACACGCCGCGGTAGTACGCCGTCTGCATCAGCAGCATGGCGCAGAAGCCCAGCGGATAGGCCATCCAGATGCCCTTGAGCCCGAAGCGGTGGCTCATCCACCAGGCGGCCGGCACCTCCACCAGCAGCACGGCGCCGATGGTGATGGCCGTGGGCACCAGCACCGAGCCGCTGGCGCGCATTACGCCCGCCAAGGCCGAGCCCATGCCGAAGACCACCAGGCTCCACAGCATGATGTGCAGCAGCTGCTGCGCCACCTCGATCACGGCCGGGTCGGTGATGAACAGGCCCATCAACGGCCGCGAGGCCAGGCAGGCGAGCAGCACCAGCCCGCCCGTCAGGGCCAGGTTCATGCCCAGCGCTGTGGCCGTGATGCGGCCCAGCTGATCCGCCTTGCCGGCGCCGATGGCCTGGGCCCCCAGGACCGAGGCCGTGATGGCGATGGAGATGGCCGGGAACTGCACATAGGCGATGACCTGGTTCACCGCGCCGTAGGCCGCCGTGGCGGCCGAGCCGAAGCCGTTGACCAGCGACAGCAGCACCACCGCCGCCAGCGAGACCACGATCATCTGCACGCCGGTGGGCACGCCCACCTTGAGCACCGCGCGCAGCAAGCCCCAGTCGATGCGCAGATGCCGCAGCAGGGCCCGGTTGGGCGCCAGCGGGCTGCCGCGCCGGCGCAGGTGCAGGCCCATCCACAGGCTGGCGAGCACGAAGCCCACCACCGTGGCCCACGCCGCGCTGGCCACGCCCAGTTGCGGCAGGCCCAGCCAGCCGCGGATCAGGGCGGGGGTGAGCAGCAGGCCGGTGGCCGTGGAAATGGCCAGCGTGTAGAGCGGCGTCATGGTGTCGCCCACGCCGCGCAACATGGCGGTGGAGAGCAGGTAGACGAACAGCCCCGGCATGGCGATCAGGATGATGCGGGCATAGGCGGTGGCGTCGGGCAGGATGTCCGGCGGCGTGCCCAGCGCATGCAGCAGCGGCTGTGTGAACAGGCCGCCGAAGACCGCCACCAGCAGCCCGAACACCAGCACCACCGACAGCGCAGTGCCCGCAACGGCCCGTGCCCGCTCGGGTTCGGCCGCGCCCCAGGCCTGGCCGATCAGCACCGAGGCGCCCGAGCCCAGGCCGATCGTGAAGGCGATGAAGAAGAACATCACCGGGAAGAAGCCCGAGACGGCGGCCAGCGCATGCACGCCCAGCATCTGCCCCAGGTAGATGTTGTTGATCGTGCCCGATGCCGACTGCAGTACGTTCGACAGCAGCATGGGCAGCAGGAAGAAGAGGAAGGTCTTCCAGAGCGGACGCGTTGCGGCACTGCCTGCCGGGGCCATGTCCGCATGCGCTTTCAAGGGCGCGCTCATGCCGTCTGCTCCGGCGTGGTGGCCCAGCTGTTCGCCGACAGGTGGCGGGCGTAGCGGGCCACGTCGTCCGGCCAGTCACGGATGTGGTCGGCAAAGCGCGCCTGGTCGCCGGCGAACAGGGCCCGTGCGGCCTCCTCGAAGCCGGGCAGGGCGCTCGCGACGGTGCTCAGGAAGCGGTAGGTCGACTCGCGCGAGGCGCGCAACGCGTCGCGGTCCGCGTAGACGCGGCGGGCATCGTCGACCAGACGGCGCAGCGCCACGGAGGCGCCGCCAGGCTGGCGGCTGAGCCATTCCCAGTGCCGCGGCAGCAGCGTGACTTCGCGCGCCACCACGCCGAGCCGCGGCCGGCCCACGCCACGCGCGTGGCGGGCGCCGCCGGTCGTGTCCGCATCAGCGGCGCAGGGTGTGGCGCAGTCTGGCGGTGCCTCCAGTTCCACCCGCTCGCCGCTCTGGTCGTCGAACACGATGGCGGGCGGGTTGTCCTGTCGGCGGCGCAGTTCGGCAAGCACCGATTCGCGCGGGCCGTGGGCAATTTGCTGGTAGCCGAGAAAAGCCGTCAGCTGCGGCGTACTGGGAGCATCCATGATGCGGTGAATATTACCCGGGCTGAAATCAAGTCCGCAATATGTCCGGGTAAAAATAGCTGAGCCGCAGTCCTACAGCCGTAGTGGCCCGTGGATGCCGCGCGCTGGTGCGCCTGCCGCCCCGCTGACTTCACAGGGTGTTGGCAGAATCCCCGCCGATGAATGTGGTGCCCGATGTGACGGTATGCGAAGGCTGCGACGCGGTGTTCCGCGCGCCGCGGCTTCGCCCCCGCGAGATCGCGCACTGCCCACGCTGCGGCACCGAGCTGGCGCGTCACGCGGGCCAGCAGCGCGAGCGCCTTTTGCCGCTTACGCTGGCCAGCCTGATCCTCTTTGCCATCGCCAATCTCTTTCCCATCGTCGAGATCGAACTGCAGGGCCGCAGCAGCCAGACCACGCTGGCCGGTGCGGTGGTGGTGCTGGCCGGCGAGGGAATGTCGCCCGTCGCACTGCTGGTGCTGGCGACGACCTTGATCTTTCCGCTCGCGCAGCTGTGCATCCTGTTGTATTTACAGGTCGCGCCCCGGGTGTGGAAGGCCGGGCATCACGCCGACGACGTGGCGGGTGGGCCCGCACAGCGCCCGCCCGGCTTCGCCGTGCTGGTGCGTGCGCTGCAGTCGCTGCGGCCGTGGGGCATGGTCGAAGTCTTCCTGCTTGGTGTTCTCGTTGCCATCGTCAAGCTCTTCGGCATGGCGACGGTGGTGCTGGGACCTGCGCTGTGGGCCTTCGTCGGCCTGACGGTGCTGCTGACCACGCTGCTGTCCTTCGATCCGCGCAGCTTCTGGGAAATGGCCTTCGAGCGCGAAGCCGCCGCCGGGGGCGCCCCTTGAAAGGCCGTACGCGTGCCACGCGCGAGCGCCTTGCGCGGCTGGCGGGCCACGCCACGCCGCACCTGCCGGTGGAAGAGGGCGGCGGCGCCATCGTCACCGCACACGATGCCTGCCTGCTCGACTGCCACCGGTGCGGCACCGTGTGGGAAGGTGCCCAGACCGGCGAGCATTGCGGCCGCTGCGGCACGCGGCTTCGTGCCCGCAAGCCGGACAGCCTGCGTCGCGCCTGGGCCTATTTGCTGGCCGCGGCGGTGCTGTACCTGCCGGCCAACCTGCTGCCCGTGATGATCACCAAGAGCCTGCTGGGCACACAGCAGGACACCATCCTGAGCGGGATCATCTTCTTCTGGATCTCGGGCTCCTACGGGCTCGCCGCGCTGATCTTCACCGCCAGCTTCCTGGTGCCTCTTTTCAAGCTGGCCGCGCTGGCCGTGCTGGTGATCACCACGCAGCGCCGCAGCCGCTGGCGGCAACGCGAGCGCGCGCGGCTCTACCAGGTGCTGGAGTTCATCGGGCGCTGGTCGATGCTGGATGTTTTCGTGGTTTCGCTGCTGGCGGGGCTGGTGCGCATCCAGGGCTTTGCCGTGGTGCAGGCTGGCGTGGGGATTGCTGCCTTCGGCGCCGTGGTGGTGCTGACCATGCTGGCCTCGCTGAGCTTCGACCCGCGGCTGATCTGGGACGCGGGCGTACCCGACGACGAGGAGGCCGCTGATCAGGCCGGCCAGAGTGCGCCCGCGAGGGCTTAGGAGTGTGAATGAGTGAACCCGGGCCTCG
>NZ_CAJYES010000172.1 GCF_913773995.1 uncultured Pseudacidovorax sp. | reverse complement strand
ACATCGAGCAGCATCAGGTCGGGTGGCGAGATGGCGAGCGCGCGCCGGGCGTCGGCCAGCGTGCCGCAGGTGGACACGCGATGCCCCTCGCGCGCCACCAGGGCCGCCAGCATGCGTGCCACGTCCTCGTCGTCCTCGACGATCAGTGCTCGTCCCATTCCACTCCTCGGGTGTGCTTCTGTTGCGGCGGGCTCGTCGCCATTCGTGCGGTGCAGGACCGTACGCCTGCCCGCCGGCTCGGAAGCTATATCGGACGGCGCCTACGCGGTGTCGGACGAAAGCAGAAATTGCGGCAAAGCCTACCGGTCCAGCGCCTCCGGACAACAGATTTTTAATACTTAATAAGTACTTTCAGCACGTTTTTCCGTGGCACGTCCGTTGCGCTATTCAGGGCGTGAAGTTCAACAGAAAAACGACCCCGGGGATGCCCCGCCCCTGCTCCGCCGCCCCCGTGCCACGGCGCCGCGCTGCTGCGCGCCACGACGCGGCAGCGGGGGCATGCGCATGATCCGGGTTGGCATTGCGGACGACCATCCAGTGGTGCGCTCAGGGCTCAAGGCGCTGCTGTCGTCCTGCGAGGACATGACCGTCGTAGGCGAGGCGAGCGACGGGCGCGAGACACGCGCCCTGGCGCTCAACGTGCGCCCCGACGTGCTGATCATGGATCTGATGATGCCGGGCTATAGCGCCCTGGACCTCATGACCATCCTGCGCGAGCGCGCCTCGGGCGTGGCCGTGATGGTCTACACCGGTTACCCGGCCGAGCATTACGGCCCCGCGCTGCTGCGCGATGGCGCGCGGGCCTACCTGGGCAAGGACTGCGATCCCTCCGAGGTGCTGGCTGCCGTCCGGGCCCTGCACGCCGGCCGGCGCTACATCACCTCCGACATGGCGGGCGTGCTGGCACAGCGCTCGGGCACCCACTCCACCGAAGGCGCGCCCCACCATTTGCTCACCCCGCGCGAGTTCCAGATCTTCCTGAAGCTCGCGCAGGGCGACAGCCCGGCCCACATCGCCGACGCGCTGTGCGTGTCGGCCAAGACCATCAGCACCCACAAGGCGCGCATCATGGCCAAGATGGACCTGCACTCGAACAGCGAGTTGACCTACTACGCGACGAAGCGTCGGCTGTTGAGGTGACAACACCCCCCATGCCGCTTCAATGCTCGAGGCGGCCGCCAGAGGCGGCTGCTCTTCGGGCACGTCCAAGCCTGCACTGGCAGGCTCTGAGCCGCGGCCCTCAGCCCCTCTCTTGCGCCTTCGGCTTGGAGGGGGGCGCATCCAGAGGCCTGACGAAGCCAGTTCCTCGGGTGCCCTGGCTTGGCCTGCTCCGCGGCCATCCGATCAGTGTCGCCGCGCCAGCTTCATGCGAGGCGAGCGGCACACAGCACCATGGAAGATTGACATGACCACTCGCCCTACGCCATCCACCGCGACTGTGCCGCCGGAGTCGCCGGAGCAGGCGCTGCTGCGCGAGTTCGACCATGACGCGCGCTCGCCGCTGAGCGCCATGGCCGCTGCCACCGAGCTGCTGGGGGCGACCGACGATCCGGCACTGCAGGAAGAGGCGCGCGGCGTGATCGGCCGGCAGGTGCGCAAGCTCAACGAGCTGTTCGCAGCCTTCCGCGCGCGGCTCGCTGCGCTGGCCCACAGGGGAGGCGAGCCGCCCGCCTGAACCGGCCGTGGCTTGCCCAGGGGGTCGGACCGGATCCGAGGGCCGGCTCACTCCATCAGTTGGTGCCGGATCGCATAGAGCGTCATCTCACCGTTGGAGCGCAGCCCCAGCTTCTCCAGGATGCGCGTGCGGTAGCCGCCCACCGTCTTGACCGACAGGCACAGCGAGGAGGCGGCCTGCTGCAGATCGCAGCCCTGGGCCAGCTTGAGCAGCACCTGCAGTTCGCGCCGCGTGAGCGGCTCGGCGCGGCGGCCGTCCGCCGGCACGCAATGCGCCAGCAGCAGGTTTGCCATGGTGGGGGACATGTAGCGCTCGCCCCTCGCCACCGCGCGCACGGCGTGCAGCAGTTCGGTGGGATCGCTTTCCTTGTCCACCAGGGCGCGCACGCCCTCGCGCACCAGGGTGCAGGCGTACTGCTCGGCGGCAAAGCCCGTGTAGACCACCAGGCCCACGTCAGGCGCCTGCATCCGCAGCCGCACCACTTCGTCGAGGACGTTGGAGCCTGGGATCACCAGATCCAGCACCAGCACGTCGAGTTGCTGGGCGATCAGCTCGCGCGCCAGGCCACGAGCCCGGTCGCATTCCCACACCATCTCCAGGTCGCGCTCCGCCCCGAACAGCGCCTTGAGGCCATTGCGCACGACCGGGTGGTCATCCACGACGCCAAGACGGATCGGCATCGGGCGGCGCATGGAACGGGATGGAGAAAAACCAAGGGTGGGCGCGGAGGCCGCATGAAGGGTGATCTGCATGCGAAAAGCAATGGCAACTCCTGTGCCCGTCGACGCCCGCGTCGTTGGGCGACGAAGCGCGGAGTTGGCGGCATAAGCCATGTGGACACGGCGCCGTCACCGACGTCCTGCGACGCTTGCGGCAACTGTTGCCGCAAGCGTTTCCAGACGCGGCGCCCGCCCTGGCCGTGCCCTCCGACACCGTCCCCCTCCTCGTCCGACAGGACGCCACCTCGCGCCCCCTAGTCTGGCTTGGCCGGTCCCCCCACCCGCATTCCGCACTCGCATGCATTGCAAGGGAGCGGTCTCAACCAAGGAGCATTCCATGTCGAACTCACAGAACGGCCGACCCGGCCACACCGAGCACAACGCGCCAGGCAAGCAGCCGGCGACGCCCCGCAACGAAGGCCGCCGCACGCCCGAGAGCCGCCATGATCGCGAAGACCATGCCGGAAGCAGCAATCAGCAGCAGCAGCGTCAAGGCCGTGGCATCCATTGAACGATGGGCCGCGGCAGCGGTCGTCACCAGCGCGATGGCGCTCGGCCTGCCGGCCGCAGCGCAGAGTTCCGGCAACCCGCGGGGCAATCCCCAGGGCAGCGAGACGCCGGGCACCACGGGACGGGCCGTTCCCCCGCCCGCGAGCCGCCCGCCGCTGTCGGCTGCGCCCACGCGGCGCGACGACGGGCGGCGGACCAACCCCGACAAGCCCGACGCCAGCAGTGGCCATGGCCGGGAGATCGGTGTGGGACAGCCGGGCGGGCTGGGCGGCCAGCGTGCGGCCGGCTCCCGCAACCGGACGACGGAGACGGATCAGGCGCCTCGACCTGGCGCGAAGCCCTGAATCAGCGGCCCCGCGCGCCCTGGCGCGAGGGCGGCTCCAACAGCGGCTCCGTGGCGGGCTCGTTGCGCTCTTCGCTTGGCGTCGGCCCGTCGACGTCGGGAACGCCGCTCACCTGGCGCAGGTCTTCGGCGTGCCGGTGTCCTCCATTGCCGCGATCACCGGCAGGGGACCGGTCCTGGTCGAGCTGGGTGGTGGGCGGGTGCCGCGCATCGCCGACGACCGGCGGCGTCGGCATGGGAATCTGCTGGGGCGGCGTGGCGGCATCGGGCCGGCGGCCGTCGTTCAGCGTCCGGACCGGGTCCTCGCCCACGCCTTGCGGCGGAGCGCGGCGGCGGTCTTCGTTGGGGTTCATGGTGTTGTCCTTGAAGGTCCTGCCGCCCTCACCCCTTCTGTGCGACAGGCAATTCGGGCGGCGACATAAGGGTGATCAGGCTCCGCTGCTCGCCAGGACGGCGCGGTAGGAATTGCCGCAGAGGCCTGTGCGCCCTGCCGCTGTGGCGGGCGGGCGCACGGCCGCCTCCGCCCACGCCTACAGGCGCGCTGCCGGCGTGGCGCAAGACTGAGGTCTTGCTGCGCTGCGAGGCCGGTGCCCATCCTGGGTTCCGCCCGCCCGCAGGCATTTCAGGAGCATCCGATGAGCACCACCCGTATCACCGACAGCGGCGAGGGCACCCGCCCCACCACCGATGGCGCCGCCAGCAACCTGGGGCCGGCGAAGGGATATCCCGACGGCGACACCGTCAAGCCCGGGCCGCACGAACGCATGATGGACAAGCGGCAGAACGCCGAGGCTGCCGAGCACGACGATTCGGCGCCGTGGAATCTGCACGAGTCCATGCGCCCCAATCCCAACACCGAGCCGCCGCCGTGGCCCGGCAAGACGCGCAAGGGCCGTCAGGCGCCGCCGGGACGATAAGCCGGCGACCGAAGCCGGCGAGGTACAGGGCTGCATGCGCTTGCAACGCCTCAGCGCTTGGCCTCGGCACCGGCACCCTGCGACAGCACCAGGAACTCCTGCGTCAGCACGCCCAGGCGCTCGCCCAGCCAGGCGGCAGTGGCCTCTTCCTGCCGCAGGATGTCCTCGCAGACCTGGCGGGTCTGCGTGTCCTGCGCCAGCTCGGCGGCCGCCACGAGGATGCGGTAGGTGGCCACCTCGAAATGCTCGAAGGCATAGCAGCTCATGGCCACCTTCATCACCTCGTCGTCGGCCATGCGGGCGCCCAGGCCCTGCATCATGGCGCCCATCTTGGCGGCCATGTCCTTCATGCCGGAGGTATCGCCACCGCGGCGCTGGATGCACTCGCGCAGCATGCGCGCCTGCTCGCGCGTCTCCTGCAGATGCGCCTGCATCCTGGCCTTGAGTTCGGGGTAGTTCTGAAGGCGATCGCTGGCGGTCTGCAGCATGGTCTCGGCCTGCTCTTCCATGGCGTGGGCGTCGCGCAGCCAGTCCATCAGGTGTTCGGCGGGATGGGTCATCGAAAAGCTCCGTGTGGCGGTGGGAGAAAGCGGGTCGGCAGGGATGCCGCCCATGGCGAGTCCGTCGAGTGACGCGCCCGGGTCTTCCTCGCCCGCGGCGGACTCCTGCGCCAGGTCTACGCCGAAAGCCTTGCCAGAGTGGGGATTCATGGGTTGCGTCCTCGTTGGATGTCGAAGTCGCCACCCTGAGGTGCATCGGCGTGCACCCTGTAGGAAGAGTCCCTCCGCCCGGCCGGCGAGACGCGAGGCGAACGCCGGAACCAGGCCGACGGAGAGGCCTTCCGCCGCCCGGCTGCCCGCTCCCACTCCCACCTGGGCCTTCACCTACACGGCAAACGCAGCCTGCTGCGAACGCTGTGCGCTGGCGCCCTCGCACTGCAGGGCCCTCTCACCCCAACCACCCCACAGGAGTCCTCCTCATGTTCTCGCACAACAAGCGACTGCAGTACACCGTGCATGTCAGCATGCCCAACCCCGGCCTGGCCAACCTGATGCTTGAGCAGTTCGGCGGTCCCCAGGGCGAGCTCGCTGCTGCCTGCCGCTACTTCACCCAGGCCATCGCGGAGGACGACCCGGGCCGCAAGGACATGCTGTTCGACATCGCCACCGAAGAGCTGAGCCACCTTGAAGTGATCGGCAACCTGGTGTGCATGCTCAACAAGGGCGCCAAGGGCCGTCTAGCCGAAGGCGTGGACGAGCAGGGCGAGATGTATCGCTCGATCACGGGCGCCGGCAACGACAGCCATCTCACCCAGGTGCTCTATGGCGGTGGCGCACCGCTGGTCAACTCCGCGGGCGTGCCCTGGACGGCGGCCTATGTCGACACCATCGGCGAGCCCACGGCCGACCTGCGCTCCAACATCGCGGCCGAAGCCCGCGCCAAGATCGTCTACGAGCGACTCATCAACCTGACCGAAGACCCGGGCGTGAAGGACGCCCTCACCTTCCTGATGACGCGCGAAGTGGCCCATCAGAAGTCCTTCGAGAAGGCGCTCTACAGCATCGAGCCCAACTTCCCGCCCGGCAAGCTGCCCGGCGACCCGCGCTTCACCAGCGTGTACTTCCGCATGTCCAAGGGCGAGGCGGACCTCAAGGGTCCCTGGAACGAAGGTCCGGACTGGGATTTCGTGCCGATGACGCAGGACTCGGGGCCGGTCGACGGACGCACCGGCTGGGCTTCGGTGGAGCTGCCCGAGGGCGATGCCGAAGTCCTGCGCGCCATGGCGACGCGCACGCAGTCCCGGACCGACATCGACCCCACCACGGGTGCCGAGCTGGGCGCCGGCATGACCCCGCCGCCGGCGGCCACCAAGAAGTGAGCGACAGGCACGACACGGACGCCGCAGCGCCGGGAGGCCTGGCGCTGGTCATCATCGACATGATCAGCCGCTGGGACTTTCCGGATGCCGAGCATCTGCTGCCGCACGCCCGCCGTGTGGCCACCGAGATTGCGGCGCTGGCCCAGGCCTGCCGCGACCGCGGCGTGCCGGTCATCTATGCCAACGACAACCGCGGACGCTGGCGCTCGGACTTCCATGCGCTGCTCGATGCGGCACTGGCCGAGGACGGGCCGGGCGCGGAGATCACGCGCCTGATGCGCCCGCACGACGACGACTACTTCGTGCTCAAGCCCAAGCACTCGATCTTTCATGGCACGCCGATGCCCTTCCTGCTGCAGCACCTGCAGGTGCAGCGGCTGGTGCTGGCGGGCGTCTCCAGTGACCAATGCGTGCTCATGTCCGTATCGGACGCACGCATGCGCGAGCTGGACCCGATCGTTCCCGCGGACTGCTCCGCCTCGCAGGGCGAAGCCCGGCACGAGGTACTCCTGCAGCAGTTGCGCGAGACCTGGAAGGTCGAGGCACCGCCCACCTGGCGCGTGCTCTTCGAAGACACGCCGCCTTCTCCCTCCCCACCCACTCGCCAGGAGCCCTCCAATGACTGAACCCACGCCCCAGGCCTCCACGCCGCGCCAGCAGCCCCCCGGACTGGAATCGCGCATGACCCCGGAACCCGACTTCGGTGCCGACAGCTACCGCGGCAGCGGCAAGCTGCAGGGCAAGGTGGCCCTAATCACCGGCGGCGACAGCGGCATCGGCCGCGCTATCGCCCTGGCTTTCGCGCGCGAGGGCGCGGACGTGCTGATCTCCTTCCTGGAGGAAGAAGAAAGCGACGCCCGCGTCACCCGCGAGTGGGTGCAGAAGGAGGGACGCCAGTGCCTGGCCATCGCGGGCGACATCCGCAGCGAGGCGCATTGCCGCTCGCTGGTGGATGCGGCCCTGCAGCAGTTCGGGCGCCTGGACGTGCTGGTCAACAACGCTGCCTTCCAGATGAGCCACAAGTCGCTGGACGAGTTGACCGAGGAGGAGATCGACCGCACCTTCCGCACCAACGTCTTCGCCATGTTCTTCCTGGCCAAGGCCGCGGTGCCGCACATGAAGCCAGGGGCGTCGATCATCAATACCGCATCGATCAACGCCGACAAGCCCAATGCCACGCTGGTGGCCTACGCCGCGACCAAGGGTGCGATCCAGAACCTCACCGGTGGCCTGGCCCAGTTGCTGGCCGAGAAGGGCATCCGCGTGAATTGCGTGGCGCCGGGCCCGGTATGGACGCCGCTCATTCCCTCGACGATGCCGCCCGAGCAGGTGGCCACGTTCGGCCAGCAGACGCCCATGAAGCGTGCGGCCCAGCCCAAGGAACTGCAGGCGGCCTATGTGATGCTGGCCTCCGACGAGGCGAGCTACATCTCGGGCGCCACGATTGCCGTCACCGGCGGCGTGCCGATGATCTAGCGATGGTGCGCTGCCTTCCAGCTCTCGCCGCCGCGCTGGTGCTGGGCGCCTGCGGCGACCATGAAGCCCCTTCGCCGGTCGAGGCGCCGGGCCAATCTCGCAGCAGCACTGACCTGATGCTGGAGGCCGGTGCCTCCGCGCTACAGGGCAAGGCCCCGCTGCAGGCGCTGAATCTGTACCTGGACGGCTTCCACTTCTACAGCGGCCGCATGGACGGCCAGATGGAGGCCCACCACTACTGCGGGCGCCTGAACGACGAGGTCAGCCAGTGCGTGATCTACGACGGCAACCGCGCCAACGCGAAGATCATGGGTGTGGAGTACATCGTCAGCCGCCGCCTGTTCGAGGGACTGCCCGATGCCGAGAAGGCGCTGTGGCACAGCCATGTGCACGAGGTCAAGTCCGGTCAGCTGGTGGCAGCGGGTGTGCCCGACGTGGCCGAGACCGCGTTGATGAAGGACCTGGTCGACACCTACGGCAAGACCTTCCATACCTGGCACACCGACCAGGACAAGGAACTCCCCGTGGGCGTGCCGCAGCTCATGATGGGCTTCACCGCCGACGGACAGCTGCGGCCCGAACTGCTGAAGGAACGGGACGAACGACTAGGCATCGACAGCACCCGCAAGCGTGCGTCGCGAGAAGCACTGCCCCTGCCACCGATCGCCGAGGGTGCGGACGCCTGGCAGCGCGGACCGCCGCTGCAGATCACCGATCCGACGGGCCGCAAGCATCACCCGGAGGACGCCCGCGCCGGCCACGGGCCGCGCTGATAGCCGGAACGGCTTGCGCGACGCGGCGCCGCGGGGGCACCCCCGCCTACAGCGGCACCCAGCCCGGCGTGCGCGCGAGTGCGCCAAACAGCGCCGCCGCCTGATCGGACGGCGTGGCGTACAGGTCCAGCGGCTGCGGCATGCCGTGCAGCAGGAACACCGCGCGGATTCGCTCGTCCCAATCCAGCAGGGCCATCGACCAGTCGGCGAACACCCGCGCCGGGGCCGGGCCGCGGTCGAGCAACTTGACCTGCTGGTGCCGGTCGTCGGCCAGGATGATGCTGTAGAGACGCTCCACCGCGGCCTGCGGGCCCTCCAGGTACTGCATGTACACGCCATCCAGCAGGCATAGCGCACCGGTGATCGAGGCCGCGGCATTGTTGTCGCGCGACTGCCGCAGGATGCCCGCCACATCGTCCGACCGGAAGGCCCGGGCGCGGCTGGCATAGATGAGTCGGTAGATCACGCAGCCATCCTAGCCGTCGTGCCGGGACCGGGGAAGTCGGCTCGGCTGCAGAGAGTGGGCGGCGCACGGTCACTCGGCTTCTGGCTGCCTCAGGGCAAACCCTGAACACAATCTCTGAAACCGGTTTCATAATTTCCTTCATCGGAGACACACAGGCGCGCCCACGCGCCCCACGCCCGTGAATTACCAGTTCCAGTTCGATGCCGTGCTCGCCGCCTGGCCCCTGCTGCTCAAGGGCACATGGATCACGGTGCAGCTCTCCCTCACCGCCACCCTGCTGGGTCTTGCCGTGGCCGTGGTGTGCGCCTGGGGCAAGACCAGCGGGCCCGCGCCGCTGCGTTTCCTGATCAATGCCTACATCGAGGTGATCCGGAACACGCCCTTCCTGGTGCAGCTGTTCTTCTTTTTCTTCGCGCTGCCGGTCATCGGCGTGCGCTGGTCCCCGTACATGGCGGCGCTCACGGCCATGGTGGTCAACCTGGGCGCCTACGCCACCGAGATCATCCGCGCCGGCATCGAGTCCATTCCCAAGGGCCAGATCGAGGCGGGCCGCGCGCTCAACCTCAAGGGCTGGGAGATCTTTCGCTTCATCATCATCAAGCCGGCGCTCAAGGCCATCTATCCGGCCCTGACCAGCCAGTTCATCCTGCTGATGCTGAGCTCGGCCGTGGTGTCGGTGATCTCGGCCGACGACCTCACCTCGGTCGCCGCCACGCTGCAGTCGCAGACCTTCCGCAGCTTCGAGATCTACATCGTCGTGGCCGCCATCTACCTGGGCCTTGCGCTGCTCTTCTCGCTGCTGTTCAAGCTGATCTACCAGCGCGTGCTGCATTACCCCGACCGCCGCTGAAGGCAGCACAAGGACAAGACCCATGCGTACCTTCGGCTTTCCCGAATTCCTCTTCATCCTCGAAGCGGCCCAATGGACGCTGGCCCTGTCGGCCATCGCCTTCGTGGGCGGCGCGATCCTGGGCCTGCTCATTGCGCTGGCCCGCACCAGCGAGAACCGCGCGGCGCTCTTCGCCTCGGGCGTGTTCATCCAGGTGTTCCAGGGCACGCCGCTGCTGCTGCAGCTCTTCCTGATCTTCTTCGGCGCACCCGTGCTGGGGATGGACATCAACCCGTGGATTGCCGCGGGCGCGGCCCTGATCCTCAACAGCGCGGCCTTCCTAGGCGAGATCTGGCGCGGCTGCATCCAGGCCATTCCGCGCGGCCAGTGGGAAGCGGCCATGGCGCTCAACCTCTCGTCCACCGCCCGCCTGCGCGACGTGGTGCTGCCGCAGGCCTTCAAGATCGCGCTGCCGCCCACCGTGGGCTATGTGGTGCAGATCATCAAGGGCACCTCGCTCGCGGCCATCATCGGCTTCACCGAGATCACCCGCGCCGGCCAGATCATCAACAACGCCACCTTCCAGCCGCTGGAGGTGTTCAGCACCGTCGCCGCGCTGTACTTCGTGATCTGCTGGCCGCTGTCGCTGCTGGCGGCACACATGGAGCGCCGCCGCGCGCGGGCGCTGGCCCGCTGATCGCCCCTCTTCTTCTCTTCATTCCCGTCCCGTCCAACCCCAAGGAGACCTTTATGAACATCCGCCTGCACCGCCGCACCGCCCTGGCACTGGGCCTGGCCGCCTGCGCCACTGCCTTCGCACCCCTGGCCTCGGCCCAGTCCGTGGCAGACATCAAGAAGAAGGGCGAGATCACCATCGGCATGCTGGTGGACTTTCCGCCCTACGGCACCACCGACGCCAAGAACCAGCCCGACGGCTACGACGCCGACGTCGCCAAGCTGCTGGCCAAGGACCTGGGCGTGAAGGCCAACATCGTGCCCGTCACGGGCCCCAACCGCATTCCCTTCCTGCTGACCAACAAGGTCGACCTGCTGATCGCCTCGCTGGCCGTCACGCCCGAGCGCGCCAAGCAGGTGGACTTCTCGGTGCCCTATGCCGCCGCCACCATCGTGCTGTACGGCAGCAGCAAGGTCGAGATGAAGTCGCCCGCCGACCTCAAGGGCAAGCGCGTGGGCGTGGCCCGCGCCAGCACGCAGGACGTGTCGCTGACGGCCGTGGCGCCCGAGGGCACCGAGATCCGCCGCTTCGACGACGACGCCTCGGCCATGCAGGCGCTGATGTCGGGCCAGGTCGATGCCATCGGCTGCTCCACCACGGTGGCGGCGCAGATCGCCAAGCGCGCCGGCAGCAACTTCGAGAACAAGTTCAACCTGCGCCAGCAGGTCATGGGGATCGCCATGCGCCCGGGCCAGCCCGAGCTGAAGAAGACGCTGGACGAGTTCGTCGAGCGCAACAAGAAGAACGGCGAGCTGAACAAGCTCTATCAGAAGTGGCTGGGCACCGACTTCCCGGCCACGCCCAACTCCTGATTGGCTTCTTTCCCTATCCGACCGCACAAGGCAGCCGAACGATGAACAGCAGCGTGGCCGCGCCCCATGAACTGGGCGACCCCATCATCCGCATGGACGGGGTGAGCAAGTGGTATGGCGAGTTCCAGGTGCTCACCGACGTGGACCTGTCGGTTCGCACCGGCGAGCGCATCGTCATCTGCGGGCCCTCGGGCTCGGGCAAGTCCACGCTGATCCGCTGCATCAACCGGCTGGAGACGGTGCAGAAGGGCCGCATCACGGTCGACGGCATCGAGCTGACGGCCGGCGGGAAGAACGTGGATGCCGTGCGCGCCGAGGTGGGCATGGTGTTCCAGCAGTTCAACCTGTTCCCGCACCTGACCATCCTGCAGAACTGCACGCTGGCGCCGATACGCTCGCGCGGCATGTCGCGCGAGGAGGCCGAGGCGGTGGCCATGAAATACCTGACGCGGGTGCGCATTCCCGAGCAGGCCAACAAGTACCCCAGCCAGCTGTCGGGCGGCCAGCAGCAGCGCGTGGCCATCGCCCGCGCGCTGTGCATGGCGCCCAAGATCATGCTGTTCGACGAGCCCACGTCGGCGCTCGACCCCGAGATGGTCAAGGAAGTGCTGGACACCATGATCGGCCTGGCCGACGACGGCATGACCATGCTGTGCGTCACGCACGAGATGGGCTTTGCCCGCAGCGTGGCCGACCGTGTGATCTTCATGGCCGGCGGCCAGATCCTCGAACAGGGCACGCCGGAGGCCTTCTTCGGTCATCCGCAGCACGAGAAGACGCGGCAGTTCCTGGGCCAGATCCTCACCTCGGGCCATTGACGCGATGTTCTCCGTCCTGATTTCCCTGTCCTCCTTCGGCGCGGCCGAAGTGGGGCGCCACGGCCAGGGCTGGGCCACGGGCTTGGCCTACGAGGCCGGTGTGGACAGCGTCGAGGTGCGCGGCGAGCTGCTGCGCAATCCCGCGTCCGAGCTGGCGGCGCTCAAGGGCCATGCCGCGGTCTACTCCAGCCCCGAAGGCCTCTGGACCGCCGACGGGCAGCTCGACACGACCGCGCTCCAGACCGGCCTGGCCCGCGCGGTGGCCCTGGACGCGCCACGCCTCAAGATGGCCATCGGCGGCTTCCACGCCACGCGCAGCCGCGACTCCCTCGACGCACTGCGCGAGGCCCTGGCCCGCACGCCGGTGGAGCTGGTGATCGAGAACGACCAGACACCCACCGCCGGCACGCTCGACGCGTTGCTCGCTTTCTTCGACGCCCAGCAGGCCGCCGGCCTGGACCTGGGCATGACCTTCGACATGGGCAACTGGCACTGGCTGGGCGAATGCCCGCTGGAGGCCGCCCGGGCCCTGGCCCACCGCGTGCGCTACGTGCATGCCAAGGGCGTGCAGCGCCGGCCCGACAAGTGGGTGGCCGTGCCGCTGGCCGAATCAGCCGCACCCTGGCGCGCCGTGCTGCGCGCACTGCCGGCCGATGTGCCGCATGCCATCGAATACCCGCTGATCGGCGACGACCTCACGGCCGTCACCCGCGCCGAGATCGCTGCCCTGCGCCAGCTGCGCACCGCCGCTTGAACTTCCCGCCCAAGGCTTCGCTGAACCGTCCCGCATGACCACCGCCCCCACCTTCGACGTCGCCACCTTCGGCGAGGCCATGCTGCTGCTGGTGGCCGACGAGCCCGGCCCCATCGAGAACGCCACGCTCTTCCACAAGCGCAGCGCCGGCGCCGAGACCAACGTGGCCATCGGCCTCGCACGCCTGGGCCTGAAGGTGGGTTGGGCCAGCCGGCTGGGCACCGACTCCATGGGCCGCTCGCTGCTGGCCACCATGCAGGCCGAGGGCATCGACTGCTCCCATGTGGTGTGCGACGCCACGCAGCGCACCGGCTTCCAGTTCAAAGGCCGCGTCACCGACGGCAGCGATCCACCCATCGAATACCACCGCAAGGGCTCGGCCGCCAGCCAGATGCGGCCCGAGGACATCGACGAGGCCTGGCTGTGCGCGGCACGGCACCTGCATGCCACCGGCGTGTTCGCGGCTGTCTCAGAGACCACGCTGCCCACCGCCCACCGCACGCTGGACCTGATGCGCGCGGCGGGCCGCAGCATCTCCTTCGACCCCAATCTGCGGCCCACGCTGTGGGGCAGCACCGAGCGCATGCGCGACTGCATCAACGCGCTGGCCGCCAAGGCCGACTGGGTGCTGCCCGGCCTGGAGGAAGGCCGGCTGCTCACCGGCGAGACCACGCCCGAGGGCATCGCGCGCTTCTACCGTGAGGCAGGCGCCTCGCTGGTCGTCGTCAAGCTGGGGCCCGACGGCGCCTACTACGACAGTGCCGCGGCCGGGAGTGCCTATGTGCCCGGCTTTCCGGTCGAGCAGGTGATCGACACCGTGGGGGCCGGTGACGGCTTTGCGGCGGGCGTGGTCAGCGCGCTGCTCGAAGGTCGCAGCGTGCCCGAGGCGGTGCGCCGCGGTGCCTGGATCGGCGCCCGTGCGGTGCAGGTGCTGGGCGACACCGAGGGCCTGCCCACGCGGGCCCAGTTGCAGGAGGCGGGCCTGTGAGCGACGTACGCAAGAAGGTGGTGGTCTTCCGCGCTCTGCCGCCCGACCAGATGGCGCGTCTGCAGGCCGCGCACGACGTCACCTTCGCCGATCCCAAAAAGGACCGCGCCGCCTTCGACGCCGCCCTGCCAGACGCGCAGGGCCTGATCGGCTCGAGCTTCTCCATCGACGCCGACGTGATCGCTGCGGCCCCGAAGCTGGAGGTGGTCTCCAGCGTGTCGGTGGGCGTGGACAACTACGACCTGGCCGCGCTTCAGGCCCGCAACATCGTGCTGGCCCACACGCCCGGCGTGCTGGACGAGACCGTGGCCGACACCGTCTTCGCCCTGCTGATGGCCACCAGCCGCCGCGTGGTCGAACTGGCCACGCTGGTGCGCGAAGGCCGGTGGGACAGGAACATCGGCGAAGACCTCTTCGGCTTCGACGTGCACGGCAAGACGCTGGGCCTGCTGGGATTCGGCCGCATCGGCCAGGCCATCGCGCGGCGCGCGGCCCTGGGCTTCGGCATACCGGTGCTCTATCACGCCCGCAGGCCGGTGGACCTGGCCACGCAGGCGCCCGAATTGCAGGGCCGGGCCCATCACACGCCGCTGTCCGAGTTGCTCCAACGCGCCGACTTCGTGGTCGCCATGCTGCCGCTCACGCCGCAGACCCGCGGCATGGTCGATGCCGCTCTGCTCACACAGATGAAGCCCGGCGCCATCTTCATCAATGGCGGCCGTGGTGCCACCGTGGACGAGGTCGCCCTGCTGGCGGCACTGGACAGCGGCCACCTGCGCGCCGCCGGCCTGGACGTGTTCGCGCGCGAGCCGCTGCCATTGGACTCGCGCCTGCGCACGCACCCCAAGGTGACGCCGCTGCCGCACATCGGCTCGGCCACGCACGAGACGCGGCATGCCATGGCGGCGCTGGCCGTGAGCAACCTGCTCGACGCCTTGGCCGGCCGGCGGCCTGCCGCGGTGTACGACACTGCGTCTTCATGAACCAGCCCTTGCCGGCGGCTCGGCCGGCCCGCCCCACCATCTCGGACGTCGCACGCGTGGCGGGCGTGTCCAAGGCCACGGTGTCGCGCTTCTTCAACCACCGCGAGCGCCTGCTCAGCCCCGACATCGCGGCCCGTGTCGAAGCCGCCATCGCCGAGCTGGCCTATGTGCCCAGCCCCATGGCGCAGGCGCTCAGCCACGGCCGCTCGCGGCTCATCGGGCTGATCGTGGCCGACATCACCAACCCCTTCTCGGTGGCCGTGCTGCGCGGCGCCGAGAAGGCCTGCAAGGACGCGGGCTACCTCGTGATGCTGTTCAACATCGGCAACGAGGCGGGCCGCGAGCGCGAAGCCATCGACGCCCTGGCCGGCTACCAGGGGGACGGCTGCATCCTCAACA
>NZ_CAJYES010000171.1 GCF_913773995.1 uncultured Pseudacidovorax sp. | reverse complement strand
ACGGGCGCGGGCCAGGACCGTTCATCTCGCCTCGGCCTGGGGAAGGTTCAGGCGCAACCTCGGCTTCAAGCTCCAGGGGCTGCGCGATCCGGCCGCCACGTCGCATCAGGCGGAGTGGATCTACGCCCACGACGTGACCGCGATGGCCCGCAGCGACGCCGCGGAACACGCGCTTCGCCGCAACACCCAGGAGGTTCCATGAGCAGCGGCGCATCCGTCTTCTTCTCGAACGAGGCGAGCTCGATCTCCCGGGCGGCTTTCGAGGACGCCTGCAGCCGCTTCGCAGGCGGACTGCGTGCCGAGGGCCTGGCGGAGGGCGATGCGGTGGCCCTGCTGATGCGCAACGACGCGCCGCTGGCCCAGGCCATGGTCGGCGCGGACGCGGCGGGCGTGTACGCCGTGCCGCTGAACTGGCATGGCAAGCCCGACGAGATCCGTTACATCCTCGAAGACTCGGGCGCCCGCATCATCGTCGGCCACACCGACCTGCTGGCACAGCTGCCGCCCGGCTTCCTGGCCGGACGCAAGACGCTCGCCGTGCCGACGCCGCCGCAGATCGCGGACCGCTACGGTGCGCAGCCGGCCACGACCGCAGGCGCCGGCTGGATCGACTGGGACGGCTGGCTCCGTGCACAGTCGCCGCTGGCCCGTCCTTCGACACGGCCGCGCGGGGCCATCATCTACACCTCGGGCACCACGGGAAAGCCCAAGGGCGTTCAGCGGGAGCCCTATACCGACCTGGCCGCACAGCAGGGCAATCTGCGCACGCTCCACCATGCCTTCGGCACCTGTGCCGGCATGAACGCGGCCATCGTGGGTCCGCTGTACCACGGCGGGCCGGGCGCCTACTGGCGGGCCGCGTATGCAGCCACACGCGATGCCGGCACCGTCCACATGCGCTCCAAGTTCGACGCGCAGGAGCTGCTGGCGCTGATCGAGCAGCAGCGCATCTCGCACCTGTTCATGGTCCCGACGATGTTCGTGCGGCTTCTTCGCCTGCCCGAGGCGGTGCGCGCGCGCTACGACCTGTCGAGCGTGCGGCACATCGTGCATACCGCCGCGCCGTGTCCGGCCGCCGTGAAGGGCGCCATGATGGACTGGCTTGGGGCGGTGGTCTACGAGTTCTACGGCACCACCGAGACCGGCCCGGTCACCGTCGCCCGTCCCGAGGATGCCCGGCGCAAACCCGGCACGGTGGGGCGGCGACAGGCGACGGTACGCCTGGAGGTCCTGGACGCCGACGGCAAGGTGCTGGGCCCGGGCGAGGTCGGCGAGATCTGCTGTCGCAACGCGACGTACCCGGACTTCACCTACCGGCACCGCGACGCAGAGCGCGCCGCCCTCGAACGGCGCGATGGCCTCATCGCGACAGGCGACGTCGGCTATGTCGACGAAGACGGCGACGTGTTCATCTGCGATCGGGTCAAGGACATGGTGATCTCGGGCGGCGTCAACATCTATCCCGCCGAGATCGAGGCTGCGTTGATCGACATTGCCGGCGTGCGCGACTGTGCCGTGTTCGGCATTCCGCACGAGGAGTTTGGCGAGACCCTGGCGGCCCACGTGGAGCTGGAGCCGGGCGCGCGCCTGTCCGAGGCGCAGATCAGGACAGCGCTCGAGGAGGTGCTGCCGCGGTTCAAGGTCCCGTCCGTCCTGCGCTTCGAGACCGCGCTGCCTCGCCAGGACAACGGAAAGATCTACAAGCGCCAGCTCTCGGATCCGTATTGGGCCGGCCAGGGCCGAAGGATCTGAGCGCATCCGCCATTACCACGCAGAGCGCGCGCACTCTGCATCCCCAGGAGACAACGCATGAACCCCCTTCCCATCCAGGCCATAAACTTTTCGTCGAGGCGCCGGGCCCTGCTCGGCGGCCTGGCCGGCGGACTCGGGCTGTCGGCCGCACCCTGGGCAGCCGCCCAGTCCGGCTGGCCGGCCAAGCCCATCCGTGTCCTGCTGGGCTTTCCGGCCGGTGGTTCCATCGACGTGATCTTCCGGGTCATGGCGCGTGCTGCCGAGCAGTCGCTCGGCCAGCCTGTCATCGTGGACAACAAGCCAGGAGCGGGTGGCACGGTGAGCATCGTGCAGATGAAGAACGCACCGGCCGACGGCTACACGCTTGGCCTGATCACGATGGGCGTGTTCCGCGCTCCGGTGACCGAGGACGTGGCCTACGACCCGATCGCGGACATCAGCTACATCGTCTGCCTCTCGCACGTTCCCTTCGGCATCGTGGTCCGGGCCGATGCGCCCTTTCGATCCTGGGCGGAGCTGCTGGCCTACGGGCGCGCCAACCAGGACAAGATCAACTACGGGGTGCCGGCGGGTCTGGGCAACAGCGCGCATCTGCTGGTTGAGGAGATCACGGCGCAGGAAAAGGTCCGATGGAACCCGATTCCCTACAAGGGCAGCGCCGACACCGCCCAGGCCCTGCTGGCCGGCAACGTGGATTTCGTCGTGGACGGCAGCGGAGGATTCGGCCCGCTGGTGGATTCGGGCAGAGCGCGGCTTCTCGCCGTCGCGAGCGAGGAGCGCTCACCCAAGTGGCGAGACGCGCCGACCACGCGTGAACTGGGCTACCGCATGTCCGTCGACTCGCCCTGGGGGCTTGGCGGGCCGAAGGGGATACCGCCCGCGGTGATCGAAAAGATCCAGGATGCGTTCAAGCGCAGCCTGGATGCCCCGGAGGTGAAGGTTGCACTCGAACGGGCGGGCCAGGGCACCCGCTACAAGGACGCGCAGGCGTTCACGGCCTTTGCCAAGCAGGCCGCGGTCGAGGAACGGGCGCTGCTGACCAAGTACGGCTTCGCGCGCAAGCCATGAGCATCGATTCGGGATTGCGCGTCGCCGTGATCGGTGCCGGCATCGGCGGACTGACCCTGGCCGCCTTGCTGGTCGCCCGCGGGATCCGGGTGGTGGTCTTCGAGCAGGCGCGCGCGCTGGGCGAGGTGGGGGCGGGCCTGCAAGTCAGTCCGAATGGCGTCAAGGTGCTGCGCACCCTTGGCCTCGCCGAGGACCTGGCACGCGTGGGTGTGCGCCCGCTCCACCTTACGCTGCGCGACTGGAAGACCGGGATCGCCGTCTCCCGCACCGGCATCGCCGACGATTTCGACCAGGCCTATGGCGCGCCCTACTACCACGTGCACCGCGCGGATCTGCTTGGCCTGCTCCAGCGGGCCGCAGCGGGTGCCGAGATCAGGACGGGCTGCGCCGTCACCGCCGTCGAACCCGGCGAGGGTGGCGCCTGGATCGAGACATCGGCGGGCCGCGAGCACTTCGACGTGGTCGTGGGCGCGGACGGCATCCATTCCGTGGTCCGTCGCGCGCTGCACGGCCCGTCGCAGGCCCGCTTCACGGGCAACGTGGCATTCCGTGCACTGGTGCCGGCCGACGATGAGCTGCGCCGCCGTGTCGCGCGAGACTCCACGCTCTGGATGGGGCCCGGCGGTCATGTGGTGCATTACTTCGTGCGTGACGCACAGCTGCTCAACATCGTGGCGGTCTACGAGACCGACCGCTGGACGGACGAGTCCTGGACGCAGCCGGCCACCGTGTCCGAGCTGAGTGCATGCTTCACCAACTGGAACCGGTCGCTGACGGACCTGCTTGCGCGGGCCACCCAGTGCAACCGATGGGCGCTCTTCGACCGTGACCCTCTGACCGGGTGGGGCAGGGGCCGTGTGACGCTGCTGGGCGATGCGGCGCACCCGATGCTGCCCTTCCTGGCGCAGGGCGCGGTCATGGCGATCGAGGATGCCTATGTGCTGGCGCAGGCCATGGCCAGTCAGGAGGTGCCGCTGGAGGATGCGTTGCGCGGCTACGAAAGCAGCCGTGGCCGGCGCACGGCCAGACTGCAACTCGCGGCGCGCGCACAAGGGGCGTCCATGCACCGGTCCGGCGCGCTCGATGCCTGGCGCCGGAACATCCGCCTGTTCATCCGCAGCCGCTGGAGCCGGGACGACCAGCTCGCCAAGGGCCAGTCCCTCTATGGCTTCGATGTCACGGTCCCCGCTGAACGAAATCGCACGCAAGCCAGATGATCCCGTCTTCCCACACCCTCCCGCCTCCGGCGCCTGGCACCGCCCAGGCCCTCAGGCCGCTCGCCGGCATGAAGGTGGTCGAATTCCACGCCAAGGGCCCGGTGCCGCTGTGCACCATGTTCCTGGCCGACATGGGGGCCGAGGTCGTGCAGGTCATGCGCGATGAGAAGGGGCCGCGCGCGGACCCGAGATGGCGCTACACCGACCGGGCCAAGTCTTCATTGAGACTCGACCTCAAGGACCGCTCAAACGCCGACAAGGCGCTGGCGCTGATCGCCAGCGCCGATGTGCTGGTGGAGGGCTTCAGGCCGGGGGCGATGGAGCGGCTCGGCCTCGGCCCGGCGGAGTGCGCCGCGCTCAATGCACGTGTCATCTACTGCCGCATCACGGGATGGGGGCAGACCGGGCCGCGTTCGCAGCTCGCGGGCCACGACATCAACTACCTGGCCGCCACCGGCGCGCTGGACGCCATCGGCACAGCGGACAGCGGTCCCGTGCCGCCGCTGAACCTGCTGGCCGACTTTGCCGGCGGCTCGCTCCAGGCCGCCTACGGCATCTGCGCCGCGCTGCTCGAGCGCGAGCGCTCCGGGCAGGGCTGCGTCATCGATGTCTCCATGGCGGAGGGGGTGCTGTCGCTGATGACCTCGATCTTCGCCATTCGTGCGCGAGGCGACTGGGGTGGCGGCAGGGGCCGGAACTTCCTGGACGGCGGCGCCCCGTGGTATGGCGTCTATGAGACCCGCGATGGCCGACACTTGGCCGTGGGCGCGATGGAGCCGCAGTTCCGGCGCGCCTTCTTCCTCGCCCTGGGGCTGCCGGCCGAGCGGGCGCAAGACAGCGAAGCCCCGCAAAACTGGCAGGCCATCCGGCAGGAGGTGGCCACGGCGATCGGCCAGCGGACGCAGGCGGACTGGATCCGCGCGTTCGAAGGGCTGGACGCCTGCGTCACCCCCGTCGCTCATCTCGACGAGGCCTTGCACGATCCGGCGTTGCGCGCTCGAGGCGCCTTCGTCGAGGAGGCTGGACATGAAGGTCGGCCGCGGCCGGCACCGGCGCCGCGCCTGAGCCGTATTCCAACCAGCAAACCGTGAGGAGCGCCATGACGCATCCGATCTCTCGACGCACCTTCGTTGCCGGCGCCTGTGGCGTGGCCGGCTCCGCACTGACCGCCTGCGCCAGCGGTGGGGACGCAGGCACGGGGGAGGCCCACTAAGTCCTTGTGCACGGCGGATGGCATGGCGCGTGGTGCTGGGACAAGGTGGCGTCGGCGCTGCGCGCGCAGGGGCATCGCGTGACGGCCGTGGACCTGCCCGGCCGCGGCGTGGCCCCGGAACTCGCTGGCGCCACGACGCCTGCCGACTTCATGGAGAGTGTGGGCCAGGTCGTGAGGCGCTCGCCCATGCCCGTGGTCCTCGTCGGCCACAGCCTGGGCGGCGCCACGATCTCGCTCGTGGCCAAGGCCTTTCCCGACCGCATCGCGCATCTGGTCTATGTGACGGCTTTCATGGTCCCGCCCAGGCAGACCGTTGGTTCCATCGCGATGGCCGACAAAGGCACCCTGATTCCCGTGTGGGTGCGCCGGGACACGGCGACGCGGACCTCGACGGTGATCCCGGAAAAGCCAAGGCACTGTTCTATGCGGACTGCGCCGACGCCGATGTTCGCGCCGCCATCCAGCGGCTGTGCCCGGAGCCGGCGACCATGTCGGCCACGCGCAGCGGCCCCAGCGTCGGCGCCAGGCTGACGAGCGCCGGTGCCTTGACCGCGATGACGACCAGGTCCTGCGGGCCCAACTCGGCCGGTCGGTCGGAAGCGCGGGTGGGCACCTGCAGCCGCTCGCCGTCGGCCGCCTGCAGTCGCCAGCCGTCGCGCCGCGGCGATTCGAGCTTGGCGCCACGTGCCAGGGCGCTGACTTCGGCCTGGCCGGCTGCCGCCAGCCGGGTGCCGATCTAACCGCCGATGGCGCCAGCCCCGACGATGCAGACCTTGCCGATCATTCGCCTTTGGCCGTGCGCAGGTTGGCCTTGAAGTGCTCCGGCACGCGCTCGTCGAAGCCCAGCGCCACGCGGCGCACCTCGGGGCTGTCGGTGGGCGCATGGCCGACGCCGAGCGCCGAGGCGCGGGGCGCGTCGATGGCCACCACCGTTCCTTCGATGCGGCCGATGCCGGTGATCTCGCAGGCCACGACGTTGCCTGGATTCACGCTGCGCGAATGGCAGGGCGTGCCCATCAGGATCACGTCGCCCGGCACCAGCGTGATGTGGCGCGCGATGTCGGCGATCACGTAGTGCGGGCCCCAGATGGTCTCGTCGCCGATGTGCGCCTCCTGCACGACGCGGCCGTCGACGAAGGTGCGCAGGGTCTGCGCGAACAGGTCGATGCCGCGCACGATGCCGGGGCCGATGGGCAGCAGCGTGTCCGCGCCCTTCACGCGCAGCATGCTGCCCTGGTCGGTGTCGCGGAAGTCCTGCAGGCCCATGTCCAGCGCGGGGCAGAAGCCTTCGATGTGGTCCCAGGCTTCGTCCGGCGTGACGTTGCGGCAGGTCCGGCCAATCACAACGGCGTACTCGCCCTCGTAGTTGAGGTACTTGCAGTCCGCCGGCTTGAGGATCTGCCCCTTGTGGCCATTGAGCGAGGTCGGCGGCTTGGTGAAGTAGGTGGGCGTCTCGGTCGGCTTGGGCTTGTTGCGCGTCTCCATGCTGCGCGAGCGGTAGGAGATGTGCACCGCGATGATCTTGCTCGGGTCGACCGGCGGCAGGTAGGTCTGCGCGTCGGCGTCTAGCAGGCGGCCGTCGTCCAGGCGCAGGCGGCCGGCGTCGGCGCCTTCTTCCACCATCGTGCCCCAGAAGGCGCTGCCGCCGATGAGGACGCGGCGTCGCTCGACGCGGGGGCCCTGCATCACGGCGGGCAGGCTCTGGAGTGGGAATTCGAAGTTCATGATCGGCTGGCGGCAGTCAGGCGGGGAACCAGATGTGGATGTTCCCGGTGCCCCGGGCGTTCTCGTAGGCGGACAGGGCCTCGCCCCTGGCGCGGCAGTCGGCGCCGCCCATGGCGCCCAGCATCTGCAGGTAGTGCGCGCCGAAGGCCTCCCAGGGCTTGCGGCGGTATTCGGCGTCCCAGCGCTCCAGGATCAGGTCGTGCCGGCCCTCGGCCATGAGCGCGATGGCGCCCTTGTCGCTCTCGATGTTCTCGGGCGAGGAGACGTTGCTCTCGTGGAAGATGCGCGGATGGTTCGGCTTCCAGTCGATGCCGTTGAACTTGTGGCTGAGCGCGCCCGAGGCCAGCAGCACCACGCGCAGCCCGCTGGCGCGGATGCCCTCGCCGATGTCCTCGCCGGACTGCAGGAACTGCTCCCAGCGGCAGTTCTGACAGGAACTCACCGTCACCACCGGCGTGTCGTCCAGCTCCAGACGCAGCTGCTTGACCAGGTTGACCGTGGCGTAGTGTCGGCCCAGGTCGGGGTGGTCGATGACGCGCACATAGCCCTGGCGTGCACGTGAGGCGGTCTCCAGCGCCCGGGCCAGCTTCGGGTGCCCCCTGTAGG
>NZ_CAJYES010000170.1 GCF_913773995.1 uncultured Pseudacidovorax sp. | reverse complement strand
TACCGGGTGGCGCGTCACTTCTTCAGCATGGTGCGAGCAAGCCTGGACGGCATTCCAGACTTTGCGCTGCCGCTGGGGCTGGAACTGCGGCCGGTCGAATCGACCCACTACCGCGCCATCTGGGAAGCGCACCAGCAGGCCTTCCGCACCCATTGGGGCTTTGCGCCCGGCACCGAGGAGGACTATCTCGCCTGGTTGTCGAGCCCCGTCTTCCAGCCTGCACTTTGGCAGGTGGCGTGGGACGTCGAGTCGGACCAGATCGCCGGCCAGGTGCGGACCTACATCGACGCCACCTGGAACCGCGCCAATGGCGTGCAGCGGGGCTGGACCGAGTTCATCAGCGTGGGCGAGCCGTGGCGGCGGCGCGGTCTGGCGCGCGCGCTCATCGTGCGCAGCCTGCGGGCCCAGCAGGCCGTCGGCATGACGCAGTCCGGACTCGCCGTCGACACGCAGAACCGCGACGGCGCGCTTCGCGTCTACGAAAGCTGCGGCTTCGTGGCGGCGAAGCGGGACTGCATCTACCGCAAGCCCCTGCTGCTGGGCTGAGGGGCGGTGCGGCGGCGGGTCAGGCATGCAGCAGGGACGGCAATGCATGGGCCGCCGTTGCGCACCAGTGCAGGTCGCCCGGTGCCATGCCCGCCATGTCATCGGGATTGATCACCACCACCGGCCGGCCCCGATCCCGCGCCGGTCGGCCAGACCGGCGGCCGGCTGCACGACGCCGGAGGTGCCGACCACGAGCAGCAGATCGGCGTCGCCCACCGTGGCCATGGCGCGGCGCCACGGCCCCTGCGGCAGTGCTTCGCCGAACCAGACGACGCACGGCCGGATGCGTCCACCGCAACGGGGGCAGCGGGGCGGCTCCAGCCGCTCCACGCCCGGCGGCATGGAGGGCATCGGGGCGGCGGGGTTCATGGCTACAGTCTGCGCCATGACCCCCGCGCTCTGCACCCTCATGGCCGACTACAACCGATGGATGAACGAGCGGCTCTACGACGCTGCCGCCACCCTGCCCGAGGCCGCGCTGTTCGAGGACCGCCGGGCCTTCTTCGGCTCGCTGTTCGCCACACTGGGCCACATCGTGGCGGCCGACCTGATCTGGCTGAACCGTTTCGTCCAGTTGCCGGCGCTGGCCGAACTGCGCGGGCCGCTTTCCGCGCTGCCGGCCCCGACGGGCCTGCGTGACCGCGTGGCCGACAGCCTTTCGATGCTCCGGGAGCGCCGGGTGCAGACCGACGCCCTGATCTGCGACATGGTCCGGCGGCTGGAGCCCGTTCATTTCGATGAGGTGGTTCGCTACGGCAACACCGCCGGTGCCAGCCAGGCCAAGCGCTTCGGTCCGCTGCTGCAGCACTTCTTCAACCACCAGACACATCACCGCGGCCAGGCCAGCACGCTGCTGTTCCATGCGGGCGTGGACGTGGGCGTGACCGACCTGAATGCGTTGATCCCCAACGAGGTCTGAAGAACGCAGAAAGGGGCTGGCCGCTCTCAATCAACCTGGCACGAACAGCAACTGCCCGTGGTTCGATGGCCGGTAGCTGAACTTGCCGCTCATCACGACCTTGCCGGCGATGCGGGCGGTCCAGCTGTAGTCGCCCACATGCATGCCGGCGTTGCCGAAGTCGCTGGGGTAGTGCACGGTGCCAGCGCGTTCGCCGCTCATCTGGGGCGCGGCCGTGGCGGTGGTGGTCTTGCCGCCCGGCATGGTGACGGTGAACTCGACAGGCGCCTGTCTGCTTGCGGCCCGGTCGCTGACGCTCAGCGCGATCGCCGGTCGCGCGAGGTACAGGACCGACTGGGCCATGACATGGGGGCTGGCGGCCGTGGTGAGTCCGAGAGCAATGGCGAGGACGAAGCGTCGAAGGATCATGGGACTTGCTGCGTTGAAGGGAGAGGCGGTCGACGCATCAGTCGCCACATCGAACGGTCCGCTGGTTGGGCAACCCCGGCCCTTCCCATGGCGCCGGGCCGATGACGGTGCCGACGCCCCAGCCGTACTCGAAGCGCTCGCCGCTCGCGAGCGTGCCGAAGGCGCTGATGCGGCCCTTGCCGGAGTCGAAACCCCAGCGTTGCGTCAGCCGATCGATGGTCACGCGGGTGCCCGGCGGCACGGTGCGCAGAAGGCTCCGGCGGTGAAAGGCGTCATTGCGCGTGTCGCGCGGATGGTCGAACAGCACGAGTGTCTCGGCATCGCCCACGCGGTAGAGGCCGGTCTCCCGCTGCAGCATCACCGCGGCGGGCACGCGCAGCGGCAGGCAGCCGGCACGGCTGAGGTCGTCCGTGCCTTGGCAGCCCGCGAGCCAGACGGTGCCAGCGCATAGCGTCCAGGCAAGACGTCGCAGGCCTGCTGTGCCAGGGCCTGGACGCGGACGGCAGGTGCGCGAAAAAGGGTCGACCGGCATGAGCGCGTTCTGACCCGGTCGAAGGCTTGCGTGCGTAGGACGCGGGCGATTTGTTCGACAGCTCAGCCGCTGCGCCGCACGGGCTGACGCGCGCCGCCCCGAACAGTGCGGACAAGGCAAGCAGACAGGCGGCTCAGGCCGCCGCGTCCTGCATCCTCTGTGCCTCGCGCCGCTTGCGCCCGATGGAGCGCACCAGCAGATAGAACAGCGGCACATAGAAGATCGCCAGCACGGTGCCGGTGATCATGCCGCCGATCACGCCGGTGCCGATGGCGTTCTGGCTGCCCGATCCCGCACCGGTGGCGATGGCCAGCGGCACCACGCCGGCCACGAAGGCGAGCGAGGTCATCAGGATGGGCCGCAACCGCAGCTTGGCGCCCTGGATCACCGCGTCCCAGGTCGACAGGCCGCGCCGTTCGCCCTCGGCCGCGAACTCCACGATCAGGATCGCGTTCTTGGCCGCCAGGCCCATGGTTGTCAGCAGGCCCACCTGGAAGAAGATGTCGTTGTCCATGCCGCGCAGGTTGGCCGCCACCAGCGCGCCCACGATGCCCAGCGGCACCACCAGCAGCACCGAGACCGGGATGGTCCAGCTCTCGTACAGCGCCGCCAGCGCCAGGAACACCACCAGCAGCGAGATCAGGTACAGCGACAGCGCCTGGCCCGAGGCCAGCTTCTCCTGGTACGACAGGCCCGTCCACGCATAGCCCACGCCCTGCGGCAGTTCGGCCACCAGCTGCTCCATGCGCGTCAGCGCCGCGCCCGAGCTTTCGCCGCGCACGGCCTGGCCCTGGATGTTGAAGGAGGGCAGGCCGTTGTAGCGCGTGAGCGCCATCGGGCCGTAGCTCCAGCGCGGCGTGGCCACACTGGCGAAGGGCGCCATGGCGCCGGTGCTGGTGCGCAGGCTCCAGATGCCGATGTCCTCCGGCGTCATGCGGAAGGGCGCATCGGCCTGCAGGTACACGCGCTTGACGCGGTTGCGGTCGATGAAGTCGTTGACGTAGGCGCCGCCGAAGGTGATCGACAGCAGCGAGTTCACATCGGTCTGCGTGATGCCCAGCGAGCCCGCCTTGGCGCGGTCGATGTCCACCTGCAGCGTGGTCTGGTCCTCCTGGCCCTGGAAGCGCACCTGCGTGAGCAGCGGGTCCTGCCGGGCCTTGGCCAGCAGCTGGTCGCGGATGCCGCGGAAGCGCTCGTAGTCCATGGCGCTGGTGTTTTGCAGTTGCAGGTCGAAGCCGGCCGAGTTGCCCAGGCCCGAGACGGCCGGCGGCGCGCTCATGAAGATGCGCGCCTGCCGGTCGCCGGCGAAGGCCTTGCCGGCACGCTCCAGCACGGCGAAGGCGGTGTTCTCGCGGCCGGGGCGCTGCTCCCAGTCTTTGAGGGCGATGAAGCCCTGGCCCTGGTTCTGACCGGCGCCGGCGCTGGTGAAGCCGGGCGACACGAACACGCCGTCGACCGTGTCCTTCTCGTTCTCGGTGAAGTAGCGGCTCACCCGCTCGGCCACCTCGCGGGTCTGGTCCAGCGTGGCGCCGCCGGGCAGGTTGTACTGCACGAACAGGCGCCCCTGGTCCTCGTCGGGAAGGAAGCCGGTGGGCGTGCGCATGAACATCACGGCCATGCCGGCGCAGATCACCGCATAGATCGCCATGAACAGCCAGCGCCGGGGCAGCCGCTTGCGCAGGCTGCCCTCGTAGGTGTCCATGCTGCGGTCGAAGAAGCGGTTGAAGGCGCCGAAGAAGCCGGTGGTGCGCTTCGGCTTGGGCGCATCGCCGGCATGCTGCTTGAGCAGCGTGGCGCACAGTGCGGGCGTGAGCACCAGCGCTACTAGCACCGACAGCACCATGGCCGAGACGATGGTGATCGAGAACTGCCGGTAGATGATGCCGGTGGCGCCGCCGAAGAAGGCCATGGGCAGGAACACCGCCGACAGCACCACGCCGATGCCGATCAGCGCGCCGGTGATCTCGCCCATGGACTTGCGCGTGGCCTCCTTGGGCGAGAGGTGCTCCTCTTCCATGATGCGTTCGACGTTTTCCACCACCACGATGGCGTCGTCCACCAGCAGGCCGATGGCCAGCACCATGCCGAACATCGTGAGCATGTTGATGGTGAAGCCCGCCACCGCCAGCACGCCGAAGGTGCCCAGCAGCACCACCGGCACCGCAATGGCCGGGATCAGTGTGGCGCGCCAGTTCTGCAGAAAGAGGAACATCACCAGCACCACCAGCACGATGCCTTCGACCAGCGTCTTGATCACGTCCTTGATGGCGCGCTCGACGAAGGGCGTGGTGTCCAGCGGATAGGACACGTCCACGCCGGGCGGGAACTGGCCGCGCATCTTGTCGACGGCGGCCTTCACGCCGGCAATGGCTTCCAGCGCATTCGCCGTGGGCGCCAGCCGCACCACCACGCCCGAGGCCGGGTAGCCGTTGTAGCGGCCGGTGAAGTTGTAGTTCTCGGAGCCGATCTCCACCCGCGCCACGTCCGACAGGCGCACCAGCGAGCCGTCGCGGTTGGTGCGCAGCAGGATGTTGCGGAACTCATCGGGCGTGCGAAAGCGCGACTGGGCCGTGAGCACCGCGCTGAAGTTCTGGCCGTCCACGGCCGGCGCCGCGCCCACCGAGCCGGCCGCCAGCTGCACGTTCTGCTGCACGATGGCCGTCTGCACGTCGCCCGGCGTCATCGAGAAGCCGCGCAGCTTGTGCGGATCGAGCCAGATGCGCATGGCGTACTGGCCGCCGATCACCGACACCTCGCCGATGCCGTCGATGCGGCTGATCGGGTCCTGCAGGTCGCTCACCAGGAAGTCGGCGATGTCGCCGGGCGAGAGCTGCCCGGTCTTGTCGTAGAGCGTGACGATCAGGTCGGGCGCCACGCCGGCCTTGCGCACCGTCACGCCCTGGTCCTGCACCTGCTGCGGCAGCCGGGGCAGGGCCTGCTGCACGCGGTTCTGCACCTGCACCTGCGCGGTGTCGGGATTGGTGCCGGGCTCGAAGCTCACGAAGATGGACACGCGGCCCGTCGAGTCGCTGCGCGCCGACATGTACAGGTAGCCGTCCAGGCCGGTCAACTGCTGCTCGATGACCTGGGTGACGCTGTTCTCCACCGTCTGCGCGCTGGCGCCGGGGTAGAAGGCGTTGATGCTCACGGCCGGCGGCGCCACCACCGGGTAGCGCGTGACGGGCAGCAGGTGGATGGCCAGCGCGCCCGCCAGCATGATCGTGATGGCGATGACCCAGGCGAAGATGGGCCGGTCGATGAAGAAGCGCGAGATCATGGGTTGCTGCGCGGTGCGGCGTTGGCGGCATTCGCCGTGTTCGCGGCAGCGGCAGCACTCGCCGCGTCCGGGCGGCCGCCTGCAGCGGCGGCAGCGTCGCGGCCCGGAGCCTGAGCTGCGGGGGCGGCGCCCGTGGCCGCCGATGCAGGACCGCCGGCCGGCGCCATCTTGACGCGCACCGCCGCACCGGCCTGCGCGTTCTGCGCGCCTTCCAGCACCAGCCGGTCGCCGGCCTTCAGGCCCTCGGCCACCAGCCAGCCGGTGCCCACGGCGCGGCTGGTGACGACAGGACGCACTTCGAGCTTGTCGCCGTCTCCCACCACGCGCACCGTCGGGTTGCCGCGCCGGTCGCGCTGGATGGCCGAGGCCGGCACCACGATGCCCTGGGGCGTGGTGCCCTCATCGACCACCGCGCGCACATACATGCCGGGCAGCAGCAGGCCGTCGGGGTTGGGAAATTCGGCCCGCAAGGTGACCGAGGCGCTGCTCGGGTCCACCGTCACCTCGGCCAGCTTGATTCGGCCCTCCTGGGCATAGCGGCTGCCGTCTTCCAGCATCAGCGCCACCTTGCGGCTGTCGCCCTCGCGGCTGATGCGGCCGGCGGCCAGCGCCTGGCGCAGCCGCAGGATCTCGGCGCTGGACTGCGCGATGTCCACATAGATGGGATTGAGCTGCGAGATGGTCAGCAGCGGCGTGGCCTGCGCGGCCGAGACCAACGCGCCTGGCGTCACGGCGCTGCGGCTGGTGCGCCCGCCGATGGGCGCGGTCACCCGGGTGTATTGCAGGTTGATGCGCGCCGTGTTGAGGGCTGCCGATTGCACCTTCACGTTGGCCTGCGCCTGCTCGTAGGCCGCGATGGCGTTGTCGTGTTCCTGCCGGCTCACTGCGTTCTGCGGCAGGAGTTGCCGATACCGTTCGGACAGGGCCCGCGTCGAGGCGACCGTCGCCTGGGCATTGGCCAGTGCGCCCTCCGCGCGCTGCACCTCGGCCTCGAAGGGCCGCGCATCGATCTCGTAGAGCACCTGGCCGGCCTTGACCGTGCTGCCTTCGACGAAGGGCCGCGCGCGGATGATGCCGCCGACCTGCGGCCGCACCTCCGCCACCATGGAGGCCGCCGTGCGCCCGGGCAGTTCGGTGCGCAGTGGCACGACGGTCGGCCTGACCGCCTGAACCAGCACCTCGGGCGTTGGCGGCGGCGCGGCCGCCTTCTTCTGGGCATCGCCATTGCGGCAGCCCACCAACAGCACGAGCGAGACGACACAAAAGCAGGTCAGGGCGCGGCGTGCGCCCGGCGAGGGAATGCGGCTCAAGATGGGGTCCTGGCGGAAGGAGGCGGGGCGGCACCGGCGCCCGCGAAGCGCGCAAGCGTAAGCGGCTTCTGTATAGGGCATGCAAAGTTCTCACATGTCCCACGGCGGTCGAGGGAAAACCCCAGCAGGACCTGACTTTTACAATGACTGTATAAAAAAACAGTCTTGGCGCAGAATGATCTGCCCTCGCCGTTACCAGGCCCTTCCGAATGCCCGACGCTCTCATCCCCGTTCACGCCATCAAGGGCCGCGGCGCCGCCACACGCCTGGCCCATCGCTTCTCCCGCGACGAGCGCAGCGCATTCGACGACGGATGGGCGGACGAGTCGCCCCCGGGCGCGGACGGCGAGTCAGGCGGAGAAACCGAGCATCGGGCGCCCGCCACCGAGGTCCGCTTCGAGGACGCCCGTTCCGCCCTCAGCGAGAACGACTCGCCCGACATCTCCTTCGACCGCTCCCTCAACCCCTATCGCGGCTGCGAGCATGGCTGCATCTATTGCTTC
>NZ_CAJYES010000169.1 GCF_913773995.1 uncultured Pseudacidovorax sp. | reverse complement strand
CGCCCGGCCAGGGTGATCAGGGCCACGTCGCACTTGCCCGCGGCGATGGCCTGGGCGGCATGCGCGACGTGGATGAGGTAGGCCGAGCCGCCGGTGTCGGTGTTGTCGACGTGGCGCAGGCGGGTCAGGCCCAGGTAGTCGGCCATGCTGTTGGCGCCCAGCCCGGGCGCGTCGCCGGCGCAGAAGTAGCCGTCCACGTCCTGCAGCGTGAGGCCGGCATCGGCCAGTGCGCCGCGTGCGCATTCGGCATGCAGCTGGGCCACGGTCTTGTCCGGCGCCTTGCGCGTCGGATGCTCGAAGGCCCCTGCGATGCAGGCCTTGCCCTTGATGGTCATCGGCGTTTCTCCTGTGAGCCTTGAAAAGCGGCTGTGATCATAATATTGGTTCAACCAAAAAGGCGCGCGACACGGATGCGACAGATGCGATGGCCGTCTGCACTGGCCGACCGTTGACGCCGCAAGCAGACAGCAAATATTATTGGTTCAACCAAACAATATTGAACGTCTATCCATGAACCCTCTCGTCACTCTCCAGGACCGCACGGTGGTCGTCACTGGCGCCGGCCAGGGCATCGGCAAGGCGCTGACCGAGCTGATCGTTGAGCTCGATGGCCGCGTGGTGGCGGTGGACATGAACGGCGACACGCTGCGCGCCGCCATGGCCGAGCTGCCCGCCGACCGTGTGATGACCGTGGTCGGCAGCGTGACCGACGCCGCGCTGGCCACCCGCGCCGTGGACGAGGCGGTGGAGCGATTCGGCGCCCTGCACGGCCTGGTCAACAACGCCGGCATCACCCGTCCCGCCATGATCGAGAAGATGACCGACCAGCAATGGAAGGACGTCATCGACGTGCACCTCACCGGCAGCTTCTACTGGCTGCAGGCCGTGGGCAGGCACATGGTGGCACGCTCGCGCGGCGGCGACACCCGCGGTGGCTCGATCATCAACATCTCGTCGGACGCCGGCCGCAAGGGCTCCATCGGTCAGATCAACTACGCCGCCGCCAAGGCCGGCCTGCTGGGCATGACGATGACCGCCGCGCGGGAATGGGGGCGCTACAACATCCGCACCAACTCCATCTGCTTCGGCGTGGTGGAGACGCCCATGACCGAGGTGGTGCGCGGCGACAAGTTCAAGGACGGCATGTTGGCGCAGATTCCCCTGGGCCGCTGGTCCACCGCCGAGGAGGCGGTGCGCATGCTGGCCTTCCTGCTCTCGGATGCCGGCAGCTACATGACCGGCCAGCACATCGGCGTCAACGGCGGCTTCCACATCAGCCTCTGAGCGCCGCGACCCGCCAGGAGCCCCCATGTACATGCCTCCCGACACCCGCCTGCGTCTCGATCCGCGTGACGAGTACACCCACACGCCCGAAGCCGCAGGCAACTACAACGAGAGCATGTACTTCAATGCCTTCGAGACGGCCACGGGCGTGGGCGCCTGGTTCCGTCTGGGCAACCGGCCCAACGAAGGCCATGCCGAGATGACCTGCTGCATCTACCTGCCCGACGGGCGGGTGGCCTTCATGTTCGGGCGGCCGGCCATCGACAACAACGACGCCATGGATGCCGGCGGCATGCGCTTCGAGGTGATCGAGCCCTTCCGACAGCTGCGCTGCAGCTACGCGGGCGAGCTGCTCATCATGGACGACCCCCTGGCCATGGCCGATCCGAGCCGTGCCTTCAAGACCTGTCCGAAGAAGCCGGGCGCGTTCGTGCTGGACTTCGAGGGCATCTCGCCCATGCATGGCGGCGAGATCGTCACGCTGGATGGGCGGCCCCTCGACATCGATCCGGCGCTGTCGGTCTACCGTGGCCACACCGAGCAGAACATGGCCGTCACCGGACACATCGCGGTGGACGGGCAGCGCTTCGACTTCGTGCAGGGCACGGGCTACCGCGACAAGTCCTGGGGTCCCCGGCACTGGCACAGCTTCTTTTGGTACAAGTGGATCCCGGTCACCTTCGACCGCGACTTCGGCGTGCTGCTGTCGATCAAGGGCCGGCCCGAGGGCGGCCCGGACCGCATCAGCGGCAACGTGCTGCGCGGCGGTGTCTACGAGCCGGTGATCGACGGCCGCATCGAGACCGACTACGACGAGGCCTGGTATCCGCGTGCGGTGACCGCCACCGTCACCACGGCCCAGGGCGTCTATGTGCTCCAGGGCAGGGTGCTGCGCACCGTGCCGCTGCGCCACAGGCGCCGCGACGGCGGCAGCGAGACCCGGATCACCGAAAGCCTGACCGAATGGCGCTGCGGAGACCGCATCGCGCTGGGCATGACCGAGTTCTGCGACCGGATGGAGGGCGGCGTGCCGGTCTCGGAGGCCGGCTGTGCCACCCCCGCTGCTGCCATGCCGGAGGCCGGCCGGTGAGTGGCGCGACCGGTCTGCACGTGGGGCGCGAGGCGGCCGCCCTCGTGCTCACTCTCGACCGTCCCGGCAGCCGCAACGCGCTCAGCCCCGCTTTGGCTGACGCACTCACTGCCGCGCTGCGGGAGGCCCAGCAGGACGATGCGGTGCGTTCGGTCGTGCTGGCCGGCGCGGGCGGCGACTTCTGCGCCGGGGGCGATCTCAAGGTCATGGCCGATGCCGGCCCGCGCACGGCCGAGCAGCGCCTGGCCGGCATGCAGCGCTACCGCGCGTTGACCGAGACCCTGCTCGGCCTGGACAAACCCCTCATCGCGGCGGTCGACGGCGTGGCCTTCGGCGCCGGGCTGAGTCTGGCCCTCACGGCCGACATCGTGCTCGTCAGTCGCCGCGTGCGCCTGGCCATGGTCTTCCATCGCGTGGGCCTGGTGCCGGATGTGGGCGCCTGGTACACGCTGCCTCGCGTGGTCGGCCTGCAGCGGGCCAAGGAGCTGATCTTCTCGGCCCGCGAGTTCGGCGCCGACGAGGCGCGGCAGATGGGCCTGGCAATGGAGGTGCTCGCGCCCGAAGCGCTGCTGCCGCGCGCCCTGGCCATCGCACAGAGCTTCGGCGGCGCCTCGCCGGTGGCCTTGCGTCTGAGCAAGCGGGCGCTGCAGGCTTCGCTGCAGAGCGGGCTTGGGACCATGCTCGATCTGGAGCAGCTCTCCAACCCCGTGGTGGGCGCCAGCGACTACGTGAGCGAGGCCGTGCGCCGCTTTGCCCACAAGGAGCCGGCCCAGTTCCACTGGCCGGCGCCCCCTTCCTCCAACGACGCCTGACGCGGCGCTTCTTCCATGATCGATCCCGACAAGACCCGTGCCTGGCACTCTGGCGACGTGCGCCAGCACTACACCACCAAGGACTGCATCCTCTACGCCCTCGGCCTCGGCGCAGGTGCCGATCCGCTCGATCCGCAGCAACTGCGATTCGTCTACGAGAAGGAGCTGACGGCGCTGCCCACCATGGCGGCCGTGCTGGCCTCGCCGGGTTCGTGGATGCGCGAGCGCGCCGAGCTGGGCATCGATTACCTGAAGCTGGTGCATGGCGAGCAGGCCGTCACGCTGCATGCGCCGCTGCCGCCGGCGGCAGCGGTGATCGGCCGCAGCCGCGTCGTCCGCCTCGTGGACAAGGGCGAGGGCAAGGGCGCCGTGATGCATGTCGAGAAGGTGCTGACCGACGAAGCCACCGGCGAGCGGCTGGCCACCTGCGAGCAGGTGCTGTTCCTGCGCGGCAACGGGGGCTTTCCGGCGGGCACCGCCAGCGATGCGCCGGCGCCCGCGCCGGCCGCCGTGCCCGGCACGCCGCCCGACCTCAGCGTGACGCTCGCAACGCGGCCCGACGCGGCCGTGCTCTACCGCCTGTCCGGCGACCTCAATCCGCTGCACATCGACCCCGGGGCGGCCACGCGCTCGGGCTTTCCGCGGCCCATCCTGCACGGCCTGGCGACCTGGGGCATGGCGGGCCTTGCCGCCGTGCAGCACTTCTGCGGCGGCGATCCTTCGCGGCTCACGGGTCTGCGGGCGCGCCTGTCCTCGCCCGTGTTTCCGGGCGAGACGCTGGTCTTCGACTTCTGGGACCTGGGCGGCGGCGAACTCGCCCTGCGCGCCCGCGTGCCGGCGCGCGAGGCCGTGGTGCTGAGCCACGGGCGCGCCGCGGTCCGGTCCTGAGCGGCGGCTTTCGCACCCTGCCAGGACGGCCGCAGCCCTGATGGGCGACCGCGCCGCCGGAGCGGGGATCAACCATGAAGAGGGCAGAACGCCTGAGCCGAGCTTGCAAATGAAGACACGCGTCAGCACCGCCCTCGGGATCCGGCTGCCGATCATCCAGGGCGGCATGCAGTGGGTCGGCACGGCCGAAATGGCCTCGGCCGTCAGCAACGCCGGCGGCCTGGGCACCCTCAGCGCCCTGACCCAGCCCACCCCCGAAGACCTGGCCCGTGAGATCGAGCACTGCCGCGGCATGACGCAACAGCCCTTCGGCGTCAACGTGACCATGCTGCGCACGACCACGCCACCCCCCTACGAGCGCATCTTCGATGTCATCGTCGAGGGCGGCGTGCGGGTCGTGGAGACTGCAGGCAACGTGCCGGCCGAGGTCTTCGACCGTCTCAAGGGGGCGGGCATCACGGTCATCCACAAGTGCACCTCGGTGCGCCACGCGCTGGCGGCCGAGAAGCGCGGCGTCGATCTGGTGAGCATCGACGGCTTCGAATGCGCGGGCCATCCCGGCGAGGACGATGTGCCCGGCCTGGTGCTCATTCCGTCCGCGGTGCGGGCGCTGCGCATTCCCGTGATCGCCTCCGGCGGCATCGCCACCGGCGCCGGCATGGCGGCGGCCCTGGCGCTGGGCGCCGAGGGCGTCAACATGGGCACCCGCTTCGTCGCCACGCAGGAAGCGCCGGTGCACGCGAACATCAAGCAGGCCCTGCTCGCCGCGCGGGAGACGGACACCCGGCTCATGTTCCGCACGCTGCGCAACACCGCCCGGGTGCTGCGCAATGCCATCAGCGAAGAGGTGGTGGCGCTCGAAAGCCGCGTCGGCGGCTGCAGCTTCGACGACCTGCGTCCGCTGGTGGCCGGCGCCCGCGGGCGCGCCACGCTGCAGTCGGGCGCCGTCGACGACGGCGTGGTGTGGGCCGGCCAGGTGGTCGGCCTGGTCGATGACATCCCCTCGTGCGCCGACCTGCTGGCGCGCATGGCCCGCGAGTGCCGCGAGCGCCTGTCGGCGGCTGCAGCATTGGTGGCCTGAGGGGGCGCGAGCAAGGCCGTCATGCCCGTCCTTGCTGTTTGATCCAGCCGAGGCAAGCGGCGCGCCCGTTCAGCCCACGCCCGCGCCGCGCAGGGCGATGATGTCTGCGTCGCCGTAGCCGAGTTCGCGCAGGATCGCCTCGGTGTCCGTGCCAGCAGCCACCGGCGCGCGGGGCCGCTCGGGCGCGGAACGGCTGAAGCGGGGCGCCGGCGCCGGCTGCGTCAGGCCATCCTGCGTGTAGAAGGCGTCCCGCGCCTTCTGGTGCGGATGGCCGGGCACCTCGTCCAGGGCCAGCACCGGCGCGAAGCACACGTCCGTGCCTTCGAGCAGTGCACACCATTCGTCGCGTGTCTTCTGGGCGAAGCGGTGGGCCAGCGCTGCCTTCAGCGCCGGCCAGCGGCTGGCATCGTGCTGCGGCCAGGCCGCAGGGTCTTCGATGCCCAGCTTGTCCAGCAGCAGGGCGTAGAACTGCGGCTCGATGCTGCCCAGCGAGATCCAGCCGCCGTCGGCGCAGCGGTAGCTGCCGTAGTAGTGGCTGCCGCCATCCAGCACGCCGGTGCCGCGCGGCCTCGTGCGGCCGGCAGCCTGCACGCTGTGGAACAGCGTCATCAGCAGCGACACGCCGTCCACCATGGCCGCATCGACCACCTGGCCCTTGCCGCTTCCCCGTGCCTCGAACAGCGCGCAGGCGATGCCGAAGGCCAGCAGCATGGTGCCGCCGCCGTAGTCGCCCACCAGGTTGAGCGGCGTCACCGGCGCCTCGGGCGTTCCGATCATGCCCAGCGCGCCGGCCAGGGCGATGTAGTTGATGTCGTGTCCTGCCGCCGTGGCCAGCGGGCCCTGCTGGCCCCACCCGGTCATGCGCCCGTAGACCAGACGCGGGTTGCGCGCCAGGCAGGCGTCGGGCCCCAGCCCCAGCCGTTCCATGACGCCCGGGCGAAAGCCCTCCACCAGCACGTCGGCGCCCTCGATCAGACGCAGCAGCACCTGGCGGGCGGCGTCCTGCTTGACGTCGAGGGCGATGGAGCGCCGGCCGCGGCGCGAGATGTCCTGGTGCGGCGGCACCATGCCGCCGGCGGCCGGACCGGGGCGGTCGACACGGATCACCTCGGCGCCCATGTCGGCCAGCAGCATGGCGGCCAGCGGGCCGGGGCCGATCGAGGCGATCTCGATCACGCGTACACCGTGGAGCGGGCCCGCCATCAGCGTGGCGCTCCAAGGGTGCGGATGGGTGTGTGGACAAGCATGGCGTTCTTCCAGGGCAGTGAATATGATGATGAATGGTTGTACCAATTGAATCTAGCACGCCGGGCGCCGACTTGTCGACGCGGCTCGTGCCGCAGCCGCAGTGGCTGCAAGCGACGGCCGCCATTGCCGCTGCCGGACCCGGCTGCCGCGGTCGCGGCCGACCCCGACGCAGCATGGTGACGGGCACGGCCGGACTGGCCGTGTACCGACGATCGACCGCATGAACCCGATTCAGCGAACTGCCAGCACCGCCACTTTCGCCCTTTCCGGCCTCGCCGCGCTTGGCGCTGCCATGGCGGCCGACGTCAATCCGCTCGATGCCGAGCGTTGGAAGACCCGGCCGCTGGTGGTCGTCGCGCCGCGCGCCGACGATCCGCTGCTGCGCGAGGTCGAGGCCACCCTGGCCCGCACGGCCGCGCGCGAGGCCTTCATCGAACGCGAGATGGTGCTCTACCGGGTCGTGGCCGGCGTCGGCAGCCGCGACGGCCGGGCCCTGACGCCCGGACAGACCCGGGCGCTGCTTGCCGCGCTCGAACTCCGCGCCGAAGCCCCCGCGCAGCTGGTGCTGGTGGGCAAGGACGGCGGCGCCAAGCTGCGCCAGAACGGCGGCGCCGACCTGGCCGAGATCTTCCGCACCATCGACCGCATGCCGATGCGCCAGTCGGGCCGCTAAGCCGCCCCGCGCGGCATGGCCGCCTGCGCTGCGCGTAGGCGGCGGACTTCAACGGCATCAGCCGCCGTCCGCAAGGCCCGGATGCCCTATCGCCCGGATCATCGTCCGCACTCGATCACCACCAAGAACGTTTGGGAGCCGGTCATGCATTCGATGGAAAAGTACCTTGCCGAAGAGCCCTTCGCCCTGCGCCGCAGCGAGCGGTCGGACATCAACGTCAACGACCGCATCGAGATCCGCCACTACGCCCAGGAGCTGGGCGTCGACGAGCAGCGGTTGATCGTTGCCGTCGAGCGCGCCGGCCTGAGCGGCCGCGCCGTGCAGGCGCAGCTGGGCTGCTGCTGACCGCGCCTGCCCTGCCAAGTCTGAAGCCCCCCGTGCCCGCGCAAGCTGCGCACGGGCGCTGCATCCCCTTCCCCTGACTTCAGACGCCTGATGTCCGCCATCGCGCCACCCACGCCCGCCGCCGACCTTTCGCCCAAGCCCCGCGATCGCAAGACCAAGCCGCGCCGAAGCCGCGCCCCCACGCTCTCGATGGCGGCGTGGCGGCAGTTCATGGAAGTGGCCCGGCCTTACTGGGTCGGTGACCAGCGCGTCAAGGCCTGGAGCCTGCTGGGCGTGCTGCTGGTCGTGATGCTGTGCGAGACCCAACTGGCCGTGATGCTGATCTCGCGCACGGGCGAGATGACCTCGGCCCTGGCCGCTCGCGACGCCGACCGCTTCTGGAGCGCCGTGCGCTGGAGTCTGGTGGTACTGGCCTTCGCAGCCCCCATGTATGCCGGCTACTACTACATGCGGGACTACCTCGGCAACCATTGGCGCCGCTGGCTCACGCACCGCTTCCTCGACGGCTACCTGCAGCAGCGTCGCTACTACGAACTGTCCAGCCGTGAAGACCTGGACAACCCCGACCAGCGCATCAGCGAAGACATCAACACCTTCACCGGCCGGTCCATCAACTACGCGCTGATCTTTCTGGGTTCGCTGATGCAGCTGGTGGCCTTCAGCGCTGTGCTGTGGTCCATCTCGAAGATGCTGGTGCTCTTCCTGGCCATCTATGCCACGGTGGGCACGGTGGTGGCGCTGTATGTCTTCGGGGCTCCGCTGATCCGGCTGAACTTCTGGCAGCTGCGGCGCGAGGCGGATTTCCGCTTCGGCCTGATGCGCTTTCGCGAGAACGCCGAGTCCATTGCCTTCTATCGTGGTGAGGCGCAGGAGCGGACGGAGCTGGACAACCGCTTCCAGGCCGCCTTCGCCAACTACGGCCGGCTCATCAAGAAGCAGCGCTCGCTCAACCTCTTCCAGCGCGCCTTCAGCCAGCTGACGCTGGTGGTGCCCAGCATCATCCTCGCGGGCGAGGTGCTCGCCGGCAACCTGGAAGTGGGCCGCGCCGTGCAGGCAGGCGGCGCCTTCGCCGCAGTGCTGGGTGCCGTGGGCCTGATCGTCGACAACTTCGAGGGGCTGAGCCGCTTCGTCGCCGGCATTGACCGGCTCCATACGCTGGCGGGCGTGGTCATGCCCGGCAGCACGCGGGCACCTTCGGCCGTGGCCGTCGCGACGCCACCCGGGACGCAGATCCAGAGCGAATGCGGCGACGACGAACTCTGCGTGGAGAAGGTGACGCTTTACACGCCGCAGTTCAACCGGCTGCTGATCCGTGACCTTTCGCTGCGCCTGGGGCCGGGCGAGGGATTGATGATCGCGGGCCCGAGCGGTTGCGGGAAGAGCTCTCTGCTGCGGGCCCTGGCGGGGTTGTGGCGCAATGGCAGCGGCACGGTACGCACCCTGCCGCCCGAGCAGGTGTTCTTCCTGCCGCAGCGGCCTTACATGCAACTGGGCACACTGCGCAGCCAGATCCTCTACCCGGCCGATGCGTCGAAGCACAGCGATGCGCAGCTGCTCGACATCCTGGATGCCGTGCACCTGGGCGGCCTGGCCGAGCGCGTGGGCGGGCTGGATGCGGTGCACGACTGGGAGAAGCTGCTGTCCATGGGCGAGCAGCAGCGCATGGCCTTCGCCCGGGTGCTGGCCCGCCGTCCGCGCGTGGTCATCCTCGACGAGGCCACCAGCGCGCTGGACGCGGCCACGGAGGCGGCGCTTTATCAGCGCCTGCGCGACACAGGCGCCACCATGGTCAGCATCGCGCACCGGCATGCCGTGCTGCGCTACCACACGCATGTGCTGGAATTGCTGGGCGGCGGCGAATGGCGCGTGCAGCCGGCCCAGGACTTTCCGGCAGAGTAGCGGTCGCCTTGGTGCGTGGCTCTGATCCCTTGATCGGAAGCGATGGGCCTGTCGCGCACCAACTCATGGTCCACTCCTGACCCATGCGACCGACCGCTCTGATCGTCACGCTGCGCATGGACGATGCGTCCGCCGCGGCGCTGACTGCGCTGCGCAGCGCCCACTTTCCGCCGTCGCGCAATTGGCTCGATGCGCACATCACCCTGTTCCATGCCTTGCCCATCGCCGAATTGCCGAGGGTGCGCGAGGACATGGCTGAGATCGCCAATCGCACCGCGCCCTTCGAGCTGGATGTGGACCGCGTTCAGTTCCTTGGGGCGGGCGTCGCCTATGCCATGAGCGCGCCGGAAGCGTTGCGATTGCGGGAGGCGCTCGCAACGCACTGGTCGGGCATGCTCGGTGCGCAGGACCGGCAATGGCGCGGCCCGCTGCATGTGACGGTGCAGAACAAGGTGCGCCCCGAGCAGGCCCGGGCGCTGCATGCCGAACTTGCTCGCGACTTCGTGCCCTGGAAGGTCGGGGCGACCGGCCTGGACCTGTGGTACTACATGGGCGGGCCGTGGGAGCGGGTGGGCGGCTTCGCGTTCTGCGGTTCCGCCTCGATCCGAGAGGAGGCGTGAGAGCGGCGTCAGACCCAGGGCGGCCGCTTCCTAGAATCCGGCGCCCTCCCGCCCCCATGCCCTCCACCCCGCCCATCAATGTCGTCGTCCGCGCCTTGGCGCTGCTGCAGGCGCTCAATCGGCAGCCTGTCTCGACGCTCGATGTGCTGCACCGGCAGACCGGCATTCCCAAGCCCAGCATCGTGCGGCTGCTGCAGACCCTGCAGGCCACCGGTTTCGTGCGGCATGCGCCGCAATACGGTGCCTACTACCTCACGGCGGAGGTGGCCTCGCTCGCCAGCGGCTACCACAGCGAGCCGCGCATCGTCGAGGCGTCCTCGGCCATCGCCGACGGGCTGACGGCCGAGCTGAAATGGCCGGTCTCGGTGGCAGTGCATGACGGCGATGCGATGGTGGTGCGCTACAGCACCATCCCGCAGTCGCCGCTGTCCTTCTTCCATTCCACGATCAACATGCGCCTGAGCCTGCTCACGCAGGCGCTGGGCCGGGCCTACCTGGCCTTCGCCGATGCGCAGGAGCAGCAGGCCCTGATCGAGCTGCTGGCCCGCACGCCGCATCCGGAGGAGCGCGAGGTGGGCGACGCCGACGCCATCCGCGCCGTCCTGGACGAGACCCGCGCACGTGGCTACGCGCTGCGCGATCCACGGGTGCGGCCGGAGTCCTCGACCGTGGCGGTGCCGATCTTCGAAGGCCCGCGCGTGGTGGCCACCATCGGGCTGACGTGGTTCTCCTCCGCGCTCACGTCCGCGCAGGCCGTGGAGCGCTTCGTGCCGCCACTGCAGCAGGCCGCGGCGGCCATCGCCGGGGCGCTGGCGGCGCTGGCATCCCCGCGCCGCTGACTTTCCGCCTCGCGGAAAGTCCGCAAAGGCCGCTTGGTCGGCGGGGCAGGGCTGCGCATGATCGCGGCATTCCAACGGAGACACGCATGATGAAACGACGCCTCGCCATGGCGGTGCTGGCCTGCTCCGCCGCGCTGCCGGCCCTGGCTGCCGACTGGCCTGCCAAGCCGATCACCCTGATCGTTCCCTTCCCGGCCGGCGGCAGCACCGACGCGCTGGCCCGGCTCATCGGCCAGCGCCTGTCGGAGAAGCTGGGCCAGCCGGTCGTGGTCGACAACCGCGCCGGTGCCGGCGGCAACCTGGGCACCGACATGGTTGCCAAGGCCGCGCCCGATGGCTACACGCTCGCGCTCTCCACCTCGGGCCCGCTGGCCAACAACAAGTACCTCTACAAGAACCTGCGCTTCGACCCGCAGAAGGACCTGACGCCGGTGATCGCCATCGGCGAGATCCCGATGGGCATTGCGGCGAGCCCCGCACTCAAGGTCGATTCGCTGGCTGCGCTGCTGGAGCGGGCACGGGCCCAGCCCGGCAAGGTGAGCATCGCCAACCCGGGCAACGGCACCATCGGCCACCTCACGGCCGAGCTGCTCAAGAGCCAGGCCAGGGTCGAGGCGCTGGGCGTGCCCTACAAGGGCGACACGCCGGCCATCACCGACACCGTGGGCGGCAACGTCGATGCGGTGTCCATGCCCATCACTTCGCTGGTGCCGCAGATCCAGGCCGGCAAGCTCAAGGGCCTGGCCGTCACCTCGCGCCAGCGCTTCGCGGGCCTGCCGCAGGTGCCCACGGCCATCGAGCAGGGCATTCCCGTCGAGGCGACCGTCTGGATGGCCGTCGTGGGACCGAAGGGCCTGCCTGATGCCGTGGTGGCGCGCCTGAACACCGAGATCAATGCCGTGATCGCCACGCCCGAGGCCCGCGCCAGGCTGGAGCAGTACGGCGCCGCGCCCATCGGCGGCAGCCCGCAGCAGCTGGTGCAGCTGATGGCCAGCGACAGCGCCAAGTGGAAGAAGGTCATCGAGACCACCAACATCACCCTGGATTGACCCAATGAGCGACACCCGTCCCCTGCTGTTCGATGCGCATGCCCACCTGGTGGCCGACGACCAGCAACGCTATCCGCGCAACCCCATGCAGCGTGCCGCCGATGCGCCCTATCGACCGCCGGGGGTGATCGGCCGCCCCGGCGGCCACCACGGCCCGAACCCCATCAACGAGGTGCCCGACGTCTCGCGCATGCGCGTGTGGATGAAGGAAGAGAACGTGGACGGTGCCGTCGCGGTGCAGAAGCGCATGGTCTACCGCTACGACAACAGCTACATCCTGGACTCGTCGGACGCGCACCCCGAGATCTTCTCCGCCGTGGTGATCCTGGACGCCGAGGACCCGGGTACGCCGGACCTGGTGCGCCGCTATGTGCGCGAGCACGACCTGGTGGGCCTGCGCCTCTTCGGCGGCCGAAAGCCCGACGGCAGCATGCCCTGGCTCGATTCGCCCGACGCGCTCAAGAGCTGGGAGGCCGTGGACGAGGCCGGCATCGTGATGGACCTGGAAGTGCTGGCCCAGGGTGGCGGCGGCCCGGCCGTGCCGGCGCTGCTGTCCCTGGCCGAGCGCTACCGCAACGTGCGTATCGTGCTGGACCACCTGCTGGAGCCCGAGCTGCACGACGGCCCGCACTTCGGCATGGATGCGCGCTGGGAGCAGCTGGCCGCCTGCGAGCGCATCTCCTTCAAGTTCACCTCCATCAACCTCGACCACTGCCGCGAGGAAGGCTTTCCTGCCAACCAGGTGCTGCGGCGCGCCGTCGACCTGTTCGGCGCCGAGCGGGTGATGTGGGGCTCGGACATCGGCACCTCCTCAGGCACCTACAAGGACATGGTCCAGCGCATGATCGACGCGTCGGACCTGCTCTCGCCGGCCGAGCAGCGGGCCGTGTGGCACGACACCGGCCGGCGCGTGTTCGCCAAGGGCGGCAGCAGGGCGCACGCGTGAACGACCACGAGGAAGTTGCCGCCAGCGGCCTGGACACGGCCACCGCCTACCGCCTGATCTGCGGCATCGTCGTGCCGCGGCCGGTGGCCTGGATCACGACGGTGGACCGCGACGGGCGCGTCAATGCCGCGCCCTTCAGCTCCTACAACTACGTGGCTCACAGCCCGCCCATGGTTGCCGTCAACATCGGCACGCGCCAGGGCACGCTGAAGGACACGGCCCGCAACATCCGCGACAGCGGCTTCTTCTGCGTCAACGTGGCCACCGAGGAGGTGATGGAGACGCTGCACCAGTGCGGCGCCGACTACCCGCCGGAGGTTGGCGAGCCCGAGGCCCTGGGCATCGCGCTGCTGCCCGGCGTGCACACGCCGGTGCCGCGCATCGCCGCCTCGCCCATCCACATGGAATGCCGGCTGGACCAGTTCGTCACGCTGGGCCGCGGGCTCAATACGCTCTACATCGGCGAGGTGCTGAGCTTCCATCTGTCGCGCACGGTCTACGACGGGCGCAACGTCGACGGCCAGCGCCTGCGCCCCATCGCGCGGCTCGGCGGCCCGTACTACGCGGCGCTGGGCCAGACCTTCCACCGCCCGGCGCTGCAGCGGCCGCCGGGCGAACCTGCCGGAGACACGCCATGACGCGCCCACTGCTTCCCACCGGTGACGACTGGCATGTCGGCACCTTCGTCAAGACCACCTCGCCGCAGTGCGTGGAGATCCTGGGCGGCACCGGCCTGGACTTCGCGGTGCTTGATGCCGAGCATGCGCCCTTCGACCGGGCTGCGCTGGACCTCGCGCTCATGGCGGGCCGCAGCTGCGGGCTGCCGCTGTTCGTGCGAGTGCTGGAGCGCACGGCCGCCGGCCTGCTGTCGGTGCTGGACATGGGCGCGGCCGGCGTGCTGGTGCCGCATGTGGACACCGTGGCCGATGCGCGCGAGGTGGTCGCCCATTGCCGCTACGTGGGCGGCGACCGCGGCTACTCCAGCTCGCCGCGCGCGGCCGGCTATGGCGCCCTGGGCATGAAGGAGGCCATCCGACACGGCGACCGCAGCGTGGTGCTGGCACAGATCGAGAGCGTGGCGGCGGTGCGCAATGCCGCGGCCATCGCCGCCGTTGAGGGCGTGGCCGGGCTCTTCATCGGGCGCGCCGACCTGGCGCTGTCGATGGGCCTGGACAGTGCCCAGGCGCCCGAAGTGACCGAAGCCACCGAGCAGGTGATCCGCGACGGTGTGGCCGCCGGCAAGCTGGTCGGCATGTTCGTCGGCAGCCAGGCCGAGCGCGAGCGCTACCGCGCCCTCGGCGTGCGCTGGTTCATCCACGGCTCCGACCAGGGGCTGCTGCGCCAGGCGGCGCAGGCCATCGCCCGGCCTGCCGCGCCGGCTTCTTCCTCCTCTTCGAAGGTGACTGCATGAGCACTTCCACGATCCGCCGCGCCTCCGTCGCCCGCCACCATGACGAGCCGCCCGCGCACGAGGCCGATGGCGCCCGCACCTGGGTGGGCCGCGGCGCCAACTTCATCGTGGCCGTGAGCGAGGTCCAGGCCGGTGCGACGATGGCGCGCCAGGGCCAGCCCGACGAGTACTTTGTCTTCCTGCCCGATGCCGGTGCCACCATCCACGCGGGCGACGCCAGCATCGAGGCCGGTGCCGAGTCCGTGACCATCGTGCCGCCGGGCGACAGCCGGGTCGTGATGAAGGCGGCCGGGCAGGTGATCCGTGTCTTCTCCCACCGGGCGGCCGACCTGCTGGCGCTGGCCGGCAACGCGGCCGACTATGCCGCGCCCACGCCGGAGGTGGCGCCGCTCGTGCCCTGGCCCACGCCGGCCGATGGCTTCCGGCTGCGGCACTATCCGCTGGCGCAGCACACGCAGGCCGACAGCAACATGCGCATCTTCCGCAGCACCAACCTGATGGTGAACGTGATGACGCCGCGCATGGTGGCCCGCGACGTGCGCAAGCTCAGCCCCCATTCGCATGCGGACTTCGAGCAGGGCTCGCTGGTGATCCGCGGCGACTGGGTGCACCACATGCGCTACCCCTGGACGCCGGACATGAACGACTGGCGCAAGGACGAGGCGATCCGCGTCGGCAGCCCCTCGCTCACGGTGATCCCGCCCAAGGTGATCCACACCAGCCGCAACACCAACGACGGCGGCGCCTGGCTGCTGGACATCTTCGCCCCGCCGCGCATGGACTTCGCCGGCAAGCCGGGCAAGGTGGCCAACGAGCACGACTATCCGCTGCCCACGGCGTGATGAGCAGGCCTGTGGCGGACGAAGCGCAGGCGCCGGCGGCCCCGCGCATCTGCGTGGTCGGCGCCGGTGCCATCGGCGGCTGGCTGGCCGCGCGGTTGGCGCTGGCCGGCGACAAGGTCAGCGTGCTGGCGCGCGGCGCCACGCTGCAGGCCTTGCAGCAGCGCGGCCTGGAACTGCGCAGTCAGGGCGAGCGCCACGTCGTGCCGGTGCGCGCGGCCGAGACCCCCGACGCCCTGGGCCCGCAGGACATCGTGCTGCTGACCGTCAAGGCGCCCGCGCTGCCGGTCCTGGCACCGCGGCTCGCGCCCCTGCTGCATCCGGGCACGCGGGTGCTGAGCGCGGCCAACGGCCTGCCCTGGTGGTACTTCCTGGCCGGCGGCCGCAGCTGTGCGGGCCTGCGGCTGCGCAGCGTCGATCCTGAAGCGCGCATCGAAGCCGCGCTGCCGCTGCCCCAGGTGCTGGGCCTGAGCGTCTTCGCGGCCTGCCATTGCCCCGCACCCGGCGTGGTGCAGCACGACAGCGGCGGCCGGCTGCTGCTGGGCGAGCCGGCCGGCGGCGACAGCCCGCGTGTGCAGGCGCTGGCGCAGCGGCTCGAGGGAGCGTGCCTCGACGCGCAGGTCAGCGAGGACATCCGCCGCGACATCTGGCTCAAGCTGCTGGGCAATGCCTGCTTCAACCCGGTGAGCCTGCTCACCGGCGCGCACACCGACGACATGATCGACACGCCCGAGCTGCATGACCTGTTCGTGCGCATGATGGACGAGCTGCTGGGCATCGGCGGGCGCATCGGCCTAGCGCTGGACATCGAGCCGGCGCGGCGCATCGCGCAGGCGAGGGCGCTGGGCCACATCAAGACCTCGATGCTGCAGGACTTCGAGGCCGGCCGGCCGGTGGAGATCGGCGCCATCCTCGGCGCGGTGCTGGAATGCGCCGAGGCGGTGGCGATGCCGGTGCCGGCCCTGGCCACCATCCATGGCTTGGCAAGGCTGCGCGCGCAGAGCAGCGGCGTCGCCGCCTGAAAGAAAGAAGCAGACATGCCCATCACCAGCGAGCAGGTGGCCCAGGTCGCGGCCGACCTCTACGAATGGTCCCTCAAGAAGGTGCCCGACGACACGCAGGCCGCCCTGCGCGACGCGGTGCCCCGCGAGGGCAACGACACCGGGCGCAAGACGCTCACCATCATGCTCAAGTCCGCCGAGGCGGCGGAGCGTACCGGCGGCCTGGTGTGCTCGGACGTGGGCATTCCCACCTACAGCATCAAGATCGGCACCCGCGTGCGCTTCGAGGGGCCGGTGCGGCAGGCCATCGCGCTCGGTTTCGCGCGCATGGCCGCGCGCAGCGATCCGCCCATCCTCAAGATGGTGACCAACCCGCTCACGCACGCGCGCAGCCATGCGGGCAAGGACA